>JAGVUR010000198.1 GCA_019136135.1 Verrucomicrobiota bacterium | reverse complement strand
GTAGGCACAACAAAAGCATTTTCGTCCAACTTTAAGTACAAAGCCAATGTGGCGAGCACCGACCTCAGGTAGGAAAACTTTTCTCAAAAAAATCAAGGTGAGAAAGATGGGCTAGGCTAGCTACAGAGCCGTCAGTATTCCTTGATGCAATTGACCACGTATCGGATAGATGGGGAGAGGGTGCCGAGCAGGCGAACCTGGATGTGGTTCGAACCAGTTTTTGGACGTGGGAGCGGGGTGGGGAGTACGCCTTCCCTAAGAACCTTGCTGTTCAGATCGTAAACCTGCCAGAGGTTGTCTTTCAGGCGGATGCTCTCGTCGTCGTTCAGCGGAATGTTGGCGATCAGCTTCGTTCCGTTGAGGATGACTTCCGCTCCTTCGCATAGCGCCATCTTGCCCAGGTTGTAGGCACGTACGCCGTCAATGGCGCAGGCGACAGTCGTTTTGCCTGGGATTCCGTTGTAGTAGTAAAGGATGTAGTCCAGCTTGGTGAGATCGAGCTTGGCGTTTTGGATGTTGAAGGCATGGAATCTCCATCCGACATAGGGCGTGTGGACATAGATATCGTGGTGTTTTTTGTTGATGTCTCGCAATTGGACTTTGAATTGCGATCCCTTTCCATCGCCGTAGAGCCAGAATCCAAGGTGCGAGTATTTGCTAATGTCCATCAGTTCGGGGTAGTGGTATCCTACTGCTGCCCAGCCGCCATTGTCGTTGCGCTCGCTTGTGGCGATGAATTGAAGGCCGCCATCTGAGGATTTTGGTGACTCCATGTACGCGACCTTGAAGGTAACTCCTGGGTTTGAGGTGCCCTGGTGGGTACTGTCGAATACGAATTGAGAGTACTTGTTGCTTTCAGTCAATGCGTAGTCTTCCGGTTTTGCGCAACTGTCGAGCAGGATTGAATCCTCGCCATCGTATGCCGGGGTGTAGCTGCTTGTGAAAGTGGGTTCGATTTCAAGGGTCAGCTTGGCATCGTCGCTCTTTTCAGACCTGACGTTGAATGTCCAAGCGTCGTCACCGCAATCGGCAGTCACGATGTGCGGGATTTCGTATTCATGCTTCATGTTGTTCCAGTCGGCATTCTGATTTTGTGTTCCGAACGCCTCGCCTGTGGCCATTGGAACCACGTTGACCCGTCCGATGAGTCCTTCCGGAAGGATTTGGTCGCAGCTGATCATCAGGGTGTTCTTGCCATTGTCGAATTGCGGCATCCCTGCTGGCGTATTTGTTTTGAATCGCTTGATTAGGTCGCAGTTTTCGGCGAAGAGTGCGCCGTATCCATCTGGATAGACTTCGGCGTACTCGCCACTGCCCAAGGTGATCGGGAGCTGGATCTGCTTTCCATTGACGGTCAGGGCGGGGTTTTCCAGCCTGGCCCGTGCCAATCCCAGCAAATGGATCGAGCTGACCTGGATGTCAACCTTGCCGTTGCCGGGGATTTCGTTCAAGTACAAATTGACTTCGCCGATATGATTGGTGTTCAAAGGCGCATGGAATACGTTGTAGAAAACATCGTAGGGCCACTTCAACTCCAAGGCACGCTCGCCGTTCTGTTCGCGCAACAGCAGGGTGACAAAGCGCCAGCCCGAAAAGTCAAGGTCGATGTACTGCTCAGCAACCGATCTGCCAAACTCTCTTCCGACCTTTAGCTGAACATTCAGCACGGCGCCGGAATTGTCGCCCATTACCCACAATCCCCAGGCACGGCATCCGCCCGTCGAAACATAGGGATACGAATTGATTTTCCCAATCCGCGCCCATGCGCCACGGCTGTTTTGGGACGAATTCTTCGCCTGAATACGAAGATTTTCAGCATCCCTGCCGCGGACATCATCCGTCACCGTTGTCAACTCAAGTTCGACATTGCTGGCCGTTTCAAGCTTGTTCCTCTGGCTCTCATCCGCGAAATTCGCGATGACGGGATACTTGTCCAGATCGTTTTCCGTTGAGTACAAGGCTTCCAGGCGGAATGCGACGGGTTGCTTGCCATGGGGATTGTTGAATTCCCACAGTTTGGCGGATGCCACATCCAGGATGCGGTGCTGCTTCATCTCGATTGGGCGGAATTTCCATTTGCCGTCAGCTTCCAATCTCAATTTGAAATCCTGGTTGGGCGTTGCGACTCGTTGTTGTGTTTCCTGGTCAAAGAACCTTGCAAGCCTGACGTTTGAGTACCATCCGAGTATGGTGAGCATTTCGAAGGCGCGTTTGTTAGCCTGATTTCTAGTCGTTGAGATGCCGAGTGAGATAGCGGCGTCATCTCCGTATGCCTTGGCTGCGAAGTATTCGGTGTCGTCGGGGAATTGGGCCCGCCCAAATGGGCTTGAGGAGTTCAGCGACCACCAACCCATTTGCGGTTCCAGAAGCTCTGATTTCCTGATGTACGCATTGCGTTTGACGTGCAGTTGAGCGAATGCCTTGTAGTCGCAGAACGGGACGTCCCAGGCGCCGATCCTGGAATGGAACCACCAGCTGTTGTGACCGTGGGTGCTGGCCTCGCTCATTCCACCATTCTTCAAAGCCGAAAATCCTTTCCAGCGCATGACGTCAACAGGGTAGCGCTCACCCATGCCCTCCGAGCCGTCAAAGTAAATCATGTCCGCCTTGATCGCATTGTGGATGCGGGCGATGTTCGCAACGATCGTATCGTCAAGCCCGCTGTCAGGCTCGGGATAGAACGCCAAGTAGACCTGACGGAGAAATTTAACCTTGGTTCCGACGGGATGTGTCTCGGTGCCGACTTCTGTCTTGAAGGCGCCACGCTCGCATTTCCCGAATCTGTACGGAGCTTCATCGCCTGACATTTCATAATAGCGGATGATTTCGCCGCCGATCTGCAATGAGTTGCTTGCACCCTGGTACGTATGGACCAATCTGTGCCTGTGATCCGGCTTCTCGTTGATGAAAATTTCCTTGTCGCCTGGAGCCAATGGCTTTGCCAACGTGTATGTCGCGTAGCTGATCAAACTGTCTGGCGCCTTGGGATAGAGCAGGGGATCGACGCGGTTGCTGTTAATCGCCTCCAGGCAACCGGTCAAGGTGTGGATGCTGACGCTCAACCCTGCCTTCCGATACGTCTCCGCAGACCAGACCATGTCCTCCAGGCCGCGTGGGAAAAACGCCCTGTTCGGTTCGTACGTGCCCAAGGACGTAAACCACGGGCTTCGGTAATGGAGGATTCCGAAGCCTCCGCGCCGCGCCTTGTCAATCCAAAAACCCGTATTCATGTAGTTTCCATGCATGAACAAGTAGGATTTTCGAACCAGTTCCGATTCAGAAGCATAGGGTCCCCCGTGATGGGAGCTTGGAACTGGTTCGCTATCGGCCATGGCCTGCAACATTTTCTGAATCGCGGAACGAGGTCCTGCGGCCAACCCGAAGACGCTGCCGAGCATTGGGTGGGGATGGGATATCACGCCTGTCAACGCACCGCCATCGCGAAACTGCGTGGTTGTGCGGACGCCCAGGCTGCGCAGGCAAACTGCGGATTGATCGTCGGAACGCATTCCAGCCATTGCGCCGAAGTAGGTATCGCAGGCGGGCTGGATTCGTGCGAACCAGCAATGCCGCACGTCAGGAACAGTGATTTCCGCAAGTTCGATCTTGAAGTATTCTTGGCGATCGGTGACTTTCAGGCGAACGTGGCCCGTTGGAAAAGTGCATGTGATCAATCCATTTGGTTCGAGCGTGAAGTTGTCGCTTTCCCAAATATATCCTTGGTTTGTTTGGTTGAGCAGCTCGATTTTGACCATTGGGATGATTTGCTTGACCAGGTTTCGCTTGGTTGCTTTTTCTCGCAGTTCACCGATTGTTCCATCGTCGCAAAATTCGAGCACGGCGTGTTTGTTTTCGATTTTCAGGATCGTTTTTCCTTTTACGTCTGAGGCATTGATTTTGTATTCGACTTGTTCTCTCAAAGAATCCTGATGAAGTTTGGCGATTTCTTCAGCACTCAATGCGTAGTCATAAACTCTCATGTCGTCAATCAGGCCATTATGCGAGGTGCCCGAGAAGTGAACCGAGCCGAGGGTCAGTGGCTTGGTGATGCCTAGCTCGTAGTCCCAGTTTGTGTTTGTGGCGACTTTTTTGCCGTTGAAGTAAGTTGTAATCGTTGGTCTTTTGAAAGTCACGGCGAAGTGAACCCACTTTTTGAGCGGGAGGTTGCTTGCAAGATGGACTTGGGTCTCGGTCCATTTGTCTTCCTTGATCCAGTGGGCCGCCTTGGGCTTTCCAAAACGAACGGAAGCAGAGGAGCCGTTCTTGAAAAACATTATTCCACCGGGACTCCAACCGACGCTGAGCAGGCACGGATAGCTTTCCGAATGCTCGTCGAACATCGCCCAAAGGGACATCGTCATCTCATTCGTCCCGTCCAGTTCGTTCAGGCACGGAATCTCAACGGTGGATTTCATCCCCTGATATCCCAATTTCACCGCGCCGCCAAATTCGCCTTGAGCCCAACAAGCGCCCAGCAATCGGGCGGTACGACCACGGCCGCTTAAGTCGGCCGACCTGCGACCAGCTCCTTCCTCGAACTCCCAGCGGCCAATCAAGCCGCCGCCAATCAAATAGACGCAACTCAATAAGAATAGTACGATGAATCTTGGCATGGATAAGCCCTCCAATTAATTACCAAACTCGTTTCGGCAAACCCAAGATCTCGGAAATCCTGTTCCGTACCGGGTAGTCGGGTTCGAGAGGATGCAGTTTATTTCGTGTGAAGCCGACGCACAGGCCCGTAGCCTTGTCAGCAAAGCCTTCCGCTCCTGCGGCGCCACCTTGTCCGAAGATGCGACCGTAATCGGGAGCTGGTCCGCACAAGACGTAACCAAGGCCGAACTTGGACCACTCGTTGTCGGATACGGGATCGTCTGCGGCGCGTCGCAATTGCGTTGCTTCGGCAATCGTCTTGTCACCCAGCAGGCGGATGCCGTCGATTTTCCCCATCAGTGAGGCGTAGTATTTGGCGAGTGCATGTGCCGTAGCAAGTCCGTTTGCGGAAGGGATGAAGCCTTGCCGAATGACGTCATTTCCGATGAAGTCGTCACACCATCTTTTTTGTGGCGGAACCGCCGAGGCATCGATGCGTACGTATTCCCGGTCTGTGCCGAAGATCAGTTCATCCTCCAGCCCGAGAGGCTTGATCACTTCGTCAATCATAACTTGCCTGAACGGTTTTCCTGTAATTCTTCGTACGAGTTCACCGACAAGCCATGCGAATGTGATGCCATGGTACTGGAACTTTCCTCCAGGTTCCCAGGACGGTTTGCCCGCCGCCAGCTTGGCGCACATCAGGTTCCAATCGACCATTTGCTCATTTGAGTCGAGTTGCGGCAATGCAGCCATTCCAGCACGGTGAGTCAGCACATGCCACACCAATGTGTTTTCTTTTCCATTGCATGCGTACTCGGGCCAAATGTCGCCAACAGGTGTTTCGTAACTGACCAAGCCGCGTTCAACCAGCCGATGGAACGTTGTCGCCATAACGGATTTTCCGCAAGAGAAAATAGGGAAGAGCGATCGTGTTCCGATTCCTTCGCCTGCGGCAATATCCACCTGCAATTCTCCATTCCAGTAGATGGCCAATTGGCAACCCGACTCGTCTCCGCTTTCAATTGCTTTCTCCAAAGCCGTTTGCAATTCGATCGTCAATGCCTTGAAATCGTACTTCATGCCATGTCTTTTTTGCCGATTTAGTGGATAAACACGAATTATAAAATGTACATGGCATTTGACAACTTTGCCATAGCCCATAAATAGAAAATCTTCACGTGGGTTAAAGGAAGGCACCCTGGGTGGTTTTGGACAACTGGGGTGGCGTGGGGCACCCGGGGTGGTGCTGGGGCACCCGGGGTGGTGTCGGGGCACCGGGGGTGGCGTGGGGCACCGGGGGTGGCGTGGGGCAC
>JAGVUR010000080.1:2990-8908 GCA_019136135.1 Verrucomicrobiota bacterium | reverse complement strand
TTATTTTTCATGTTGGTTTTCATGCTGTCTCCCTTGTCTTTTCACTTTGGTCGGTAAAATTTCAGGGAAAGATAGTGTGAAAACCTTTTTTTTCAATGCATTTCACCAACATGGCGAACGGAGCAAACTTCCTAATGCCTTTATAATCAATAGGTTATGAATAAAATCCAGCTTCAACTGCTTTTTTTAGGGTAACTGCTTTTTTGGTTGTTTCAGCTATCCTTGTTTGTGCAGTAAAGATTCTAGACCTTCAATGGCTCAACTATATTAATGGGGATATGTTTTGTTACCTGCTGGGGTCTGGATTGGCGATCAATCGCATATCCTTGAAAAAGTCCGACCGAATAATTCCAGGTTTGACTTGTTTCGTATTGTGGGTAATGTTTGTTGTTTTTGTTTTTTTATCAGGAAGATATATCAATTATCCAAGTTTTTTGCATTCTTTTCTAATTTTAATCCGTAATCTTTGGGGTATCGTTGCCGTATGGATGGTTTATGACAGTACAACCGCAATAGCATTAAAATATAATTTCAATTTCAACTTTTTCCCAAAAGAAGTGATTTCACTATCGTTCTTTATCTATTGTTGCCATATCCCAGTATTGGGAATTATTGATTTCATCCTTGCTCTCAAGGTGCCCATTGAAAGCATTCGCTATCTTGGGACGTTTTCCATTACTGCACTTTATGCAATTTTACTTGGATTGTTCTTGAAGCGATTTTTTCCAAAACTATTTTCAATCTTGGCTGGGGCACGTACTTAATAATAGGATAATTGTATTTGGGTTGTTGGTACTAGCCTGCCCCAAGTTGTTTTTTGTGGAAAAAAGAACCGTCATATTTCTTCCAGCCTAGGGTGTTTAAGATCCCTATCAGATAGAATTCTATCTTGGCTTGGAATCTTCCAATCGATTTTCAGGCTTGGATCATCGTAAGCGATTCCGGCTTCAGCTTGTGGCGCGTAGACATTATCACACTTGTACGCAAAGATAGCAGTTTGGCTTAGGACAGCAAAGCCATGTGCAAACCCACGGGGGATAAACAATTGTCGTTTATTCTCCCCAGTCAATTCCACCGCAACATGCTTGCCAAACGTCGGTGAATCCTTTCTGATATCCACCGCCACATCCAGCACGGCTCCTTGCACTACCCGAACCAGCTTCGCCTGGGCAAAATCACCCCGTTGATAATGCAAGCCACGCAATACACCATAGCGCGACTTCGACTCATTGTCCTGAACCCAATCGCAGGAAATCCCTTGAGCGGCATATTTTTCGGCATTCCAACACTCGAAAAAATACCCACGCTGATCCCCAAAGACCTTCGGTTCGATGATCCACACACCAGAAATACTAGTCTCTATAAGATTCATGGTTACTCCCGTTTCGACAGCAAGCGCTTCCATCCGCCAACAACAACTTCACGGGAAAAATGCTCCCGATACACCTGATACGCACGAATGCCACGTGCCGACAAACTCGCCCTATCCAAGCCAGAAAGACGATCAGCCATTGACGACACATCGTCCATAACATACCCAATCCCATACTCTTCGCACCAGCGAGCAAGGCAACTCCCACGCGGTCCGTCAAACAACACTGGCTTCCCCATAGCCAAGGCACCGAAAAACTTTGACGGAACGACAATCCCCTCCCAACCAGGACGCAATGAAATCAAATGCATGTCCGCAGAAGATAAACGAACAGCCAACTCCGACTCCGACGCAAACCCAGCAACACGGATATTGATATCTTCATCGGTCAATACCCTAACCTGATCATCAAAGCGATTCCCGTACCCAGCAAGGCAAAAGTCAATCGGTAAATCGCGGTGCCTACACTCCCTCGCCAAGGCAATAAACCTTGACAAATCATGGGCATACCCAACCGTCCCCGAGTACAGCAATGTAATCCGTTCACCCGAATCGACTGCCTCAAGCGACGGCTCCGACCGCTCCACCAACGCCCAGGGAGTTAGCGTATGCCTATCGCAACGCCCTCCATATCTCTCCAATCGCTCACGCATGCAGCGCCCAATATCGACCATATCATCGACAAACTGATACGATATCCACGCCAGCGGCTTCATCAGCCACGCAAGCAGTCGCATCCACCAGCGGGAACCAACCAAAATCGCCTCGGGATACAGATCAAACACCCAGTGAATCAGCCGTACCTTCCCGCAGATCAAGCGAATCCAAGGAAACATCAAGTACGTAAACTGAGGATCGGTGCCGATAATAATCGCATCGAAATCTGCACGACGACGCCACAGCCCACAAAGCCACTTCAATTGCAAAATAAAGGAATTCAGCAATCGACCCAAATGGCTCCCCTGACGAAAATTCGGACGCCTGAAACGGCATATCTCAACACCATTCCAAGCCTCCTTTTCAGGCAATTCGCCTTCGCCACGAAGCAATCGATTGCCAGTAAACACCGTCACCTGATGCCCGGCATCGCGAAGATCCGTCGCCAAATCAGCGAAGAGCCTTGCGCTAATCACCGTATCAGGATGGAAAAAGTGATAGACCAGCAGGAGTTTCATCGACACTTCGACTCCGTCACCGTGGCCTCTTCCGCCATTTCCACCCGCTTGACATCGATCATATACTCGTACATGCAACGCAATCGGGCATAATGAAAACCAGCCTTCCCATCAAGAAAACCCAATTTAAATATATACAATACCCAAAACATCAACAAGGGACGACATGGCAAACGATACAAGATTTGCTTCAACGCCTTCCGACGTCTAACCGGGTCATTCCCCACCAAGCCTTTCCAATCGACGGGCTGTTCTCGTTCTTGCGCCAATCGTTTTGCTTCCATATCGGAGTACTTATTATGCCTGGCAATCCACCAATTGACGCCATTATTAAAGGGATAATGAACGAATCTTGATTCTTTCAGGTATGCTTTTTCACCATCGCAATGGTATTCTTCATTGATATCTCGTTCGACCCGAACCCGGTCTCGCTTCAGTAACCGACCGCTCCAGGTATTGGCTCCAATCCCATGCTTCAACCAAGTCCCCAAGAACATGTCTTTCCGTTGAAAGTGGAAGATTGCAACATCTTCGTACCGCTTGTCAACCAATGCCTGAAGCATAGCCTGCCCCAGCGTTGCATCCCAACGCTCGTCTGCATCCACCATCAGCACCCATTGATTTGGGTACTCGACTTCCCGCAAAGCAGCATTTCGCTGCGATGCATAGTTGTCAAACTTCCGTTGATACACCCTTGCTCCCTCAGCCCGTGCTAATTCAACGGTTGCATCATCGCTAAAGGAATCGAATACCACCACATCCTGGCACCATTCCTTCAAGGTCCGTATGCATTGAACAATATTCCGTTCCTCGTTCAATGTCAAAATAACTGCTGAAATGCTCATGACTTCAGCTCGCGCTTCTTCAATTCCCGAGCAGGATTTCCGCCAACTACGGTCCATGCCTCAACATCCTTATATACGCAAGCTCTGGCGCCGACCACCGCCCCCTGCCCAATCGTCACCCCCATCCCCACAAACGCATCCGCTGCCACCCACACCTGATCCTCGATGACAATTGGCGCCGTAATCAAGGGCAAATTCCCCTTCGTGATGTCGTGTGACGCCGTACATAAGTACGCCTTCTGCGAAACCGTCGTATGATCGCCGATTTTCACAGGCGCAACATTATAGCAGTCAACGTCATCGGCCAAGCACGAATGAACCCCCATCTCCAAATGCCAAGGCATATAGATTCGCACGGAAGAATAGACTACCGAGCTCGACGCCAATTTCGCCCCGAACAACCGAAGCAAAAATCGCTTCCATCCGCTCCCCATGCTCCGAGGCAACCAGCGCGCAAAAATGCCCCATACGACCATCCAAACCAACCGAGCAAGCTGATTCCACCGGCTCAAATCATTCTTATACTCGGATAAATCAACACCCATACCCAAAAACCTTCATCCCAAGTAGATGGTAGCCCTTGCGCCGTAGGCGCCTAACCATGCTTAACCCCTGACTTCAGAACCGAGTATCGCAGGCATGGCCAAACCATACATAAACCATCAACCAGCAGAGTTGCACTTTCAAGCTGGAACTGACTAGGGTTGACAACAGTTGATGCCTTCTACCCTTATAGCAATGGTCAATTTTTGAACGATAGTTAATTGTCTTCTAGATGTGTAGCCTTGACCTTTTCTTGGGAACCACTATACGCATATGCCGCTAATACCGAGAAAAATGGTAGCATGATAAGGCGATAGCGAGTAGTAGCAATTGGACCAATAACTAAAGCAAGGAGAACGAGACAAAGTACTGGGCAGAAAAAAATCAAGATTGCGGAAAAATTGCAATCGCCAGACTTGAATTTCCGTACAACATCACGACTGCCTTTGATGATGCCAATGGCAACAAGCAGATAACCTGAAAGAAGAATTAGCCATGAAAGAATTTGTACAGCGCCGCAGATAAACTTCTCGGTTGGAGTATAAGGCTTTTCATTAAATACTTCCTTGTCAGTTGATTTGTCGGAAGCCAACATTGCAACAAGAGCATTGCTAAGACGTTCAGCGCCAAGATACCGAAACATGGCGACAGAACCAGTTCCAACATACAACCTCGGATGTTGCTTGATAGTAAAAAGCACATAGTCTGGAAAGTGGGTGAGAAGCTTCTCCTTGGCATATTTGCCTTGCAATTTAGAACGTTTCATCAAGTCAAACCCGGAGATTTTCGACTCAAACTCTTTCATCTCCATCTGCTCAGCTGCCATTCGATCAGCAGGGAACTGATTAACCATCCAACCCCAATTGCATCTATATAGATTAGTACCAGCAATTGAATTAAGACCTGAAGTTCCAAAAGCGCATTTATTACGAAGTACCCAAGGATAAAGTCCTATAGCTAAAACAGCGAAGCCTAACACTAATCCTGCAATTCTTTTCTTCACTGGACAAGTCATAATCGAGGGCATCGCAACAATCAACGCAAAAGACAAAGGAATACAAATAGGTTTGGAATATATTGCCGTCAAAAACATAAAAAACGCCCCGAAAAGAAACTTCCAATTTCCATCTAGTCCTTTGAAATAACAATAAAGCGCGACGATTATAGATGTAACCGCCAACTGATCTGGCATATGGAAAAGCGAATATATTACGGATTCTGGCATAAACAGATATACGGCAAGCGCTATCATAATATTCTGTTCTTGAAGTCTAAACGGCTTACCCTTGAGCAACGCAACTAAGAATAGAGCCCCAACGAGAACAAGTCCAATATTAATCACACCAGCAATATATTGTGTTGCGCGAACTGAATCCGTTGCCCAGTAAACCACTGCCATAATGCCTGGCCAAAGCGGCATATCGTGTGCTGAGGGTAATGGAATTTCGCCATCTGCGACTTCGTATTGAGTGGAGAAAACTCCATATCTGACCATGTTTAGGCCCTCGGTCAGATAGCGCTGGCCATCATCTCCGCACGGATTGGACTGAAAACACCAAAGCACGATGCGCAATACGATGCCGGCGATGAGAACAAGTTTAAGCAATTGGTTGACTTTCATGGTACTCTCTTTTTAATAAAAAAACGATAGGATAAATGAAAAACCCAGCCAAACAACCGAAACCTCAACATGATTTTTTGGGTTATAGATAACCCACGGACTTTGACTTCAACAAAATGGTGTAGTGTAGCTTTGGCTTGATGATCTCCTTCGTTCGTTAATGGTAATGTAACGAAGAAAAAACTGTTTGCCAAATTTTAGATTCTAGTGAAGGTACAACACACGTTTCAGACATTGATGTGCATAATGCATTCAGGCAGTATCACAACAAAACCACAAAGTGAAGTAAAGTTTTTTTGCAGAACAGCGCTCAAACCTTGTATATCCAGAATTTTCTGACGACAAAATTACCGACAAAAACA
>JAGVUR010000080.1:0-2956 GCA_019136135.1 Verrucomicrobiota bacterium | reverse complement strand
AAGCATACATGATAACAATATTTGCCAACAAACCTATGATGCTCACGCCATAAATAGATATCAATTCATGAATTATGCCACGGGGATCACCTGTTTTGAAAACCAGCATTCGTCCCAACCCCCAATTGGCCAAGGTAGAAACTGCAAAGGCCAGCGTGGTAGCCGGAATATAATGCATCCCTAAAATAACATCCAGCAAATAGAAAACCACCCATTCAACAACGGTAGCACCAGCTCCGACGATGAAATAAAGCCCTAACTGGTAGTATGTTTTTGAGGATTTCACCCTTTCTTTTCCTCATGATATTCTTTTTCTGTGTTGACGTTCCAGATGTTATCCTTGCTTGCAGGCTGGTTGGAAAGAATGTTTTTCACACATTCAAACGCAGTCACCATACTGTGATCCATATTGTTATACCGATGTTGTCCGTTGCGTCCGACACAATACAAATTCTGTATGGAATTAAGGTGGTCTATGAGTTGGTCAATTTGAGAGTATGTGTCAAAATACGCAGGGTATGCTTTTTTGACCTTTTCAACATGAAAATCTCGCACTGGATCTTCCTTGTTTATAACACCTATTTTAATCAATTCAGCAATGCCAAGCTCTTTCCATTCTTCAGGTGATTTATTCCAGAAAGAGTCTCCTTCCGAACAGAAATATTCCAAGCCTATCCAAACAGAACGTTGCGGATCTTTAACCATATATGGCGACCAATTGTTAAATATCTGAATTCTACCAAGTTTCACGCCCGTGTCTTGCACATAAATCCAGCAGTCAGGAATAATATTGCCAAGTGTTTTGAGTTTACTTTCATTTTTAAGATTTAGTTTATCCACTAAAACACCAACAGTAACAAAATCCCTGTATGGAAGTCCAACTGCAATCGTCTTGACTTCCTGTGGAACATCATTAAGACCTGCCACAAGGTCTTTTATGGGCATCGATGAAATAAATAGATCCCCCCCGAATCTAATTTCATCACCGTTATGGTCGCAAACAATCTCCTTGATTGCCCCATCCTGAAGATTCAATTTTTTAACACAATGCCCGAAGAGAATACGTCCTCCCATTTTTCTGATGTGATTTGCGGTGACTTCCCAAAGTTGTCCCGGACCATACTTAGGATAATGAAACTCTTCAATTAAAGAAGTTTCAACCTTTTTGCTATCTCGCAAGCCTTTAGGAATAATTTTTGAAAAGATATTTTTGATTACAGCAACAATTGAGAGTCCCTTGACGCGCTGTGCGCCCCAGTCTGCCGAGATAATGTTAGGATGACGCCCCCAAAGCTTCTCTGTATATCCCTCAAAGAACATTGAGTAAAGTTTGCGACCAAACCTGTTGATATAGAAATTTTCAAGTGAGTTTTCTGGAAGTTTTCTTAAGAGGCTACGCAAATAACTTACACCTGCAATAAAGGTCGTAAAGAGTCCCAAATTACGTATGGTATTAAAATTTATTTTAACGGGATAATCAAAGAAATGCTTTTTGTAATAAATTCGAGAGACGCGGTTACGAGTTAGCATGACGCAATCTTCTTTTTCAGGATCCGGCCCATTGGCACTTAATGGAATATTTCTTTGTAAAAGAGCATCATCCAAGGAAGGCTTTCCCTGCAGTGGCATCAGTTCCTGCCACATGGCATTTACATCAGCATTTTTTGAAAAGAACCTATGACCTCCAATATCCATCCGGTTTCCATTATGTAATACCGTTCGGGAAATACCGCCAATGGCATTTGATTCTTCAAGAATAGTTACGTCATAACTTTGAGATTGCTGAAGAAGTTTATACGCAGCAGTTAAACCCGCCGGTCCGGCGCCAATAATTAAAACCTTTTTGGGATGCTTGTTCATTTTCTTTTGATAAGTTACAACGAGTGTGAATGGGAGGTGATGTTTGACAAAGCGCTTCTGAAGCCTTGTTTTGATGAGACGCCTACCCCTACCAAAACAAGAAGGTTCAGAAACAAGGAAAAAAATAACTTGGTTTTGTTGTTATGCAATTCGGAAAATTGTTTTTCTTTTAACAAGTTGGTCATGATGGTGGCGGATGTTGTTGACCACATGCATAGAAAGATAAGAGGAGCACAACCAGGAACGGACATTCAAGAAGAGAGTTTATCGAGATTTTGAAGTGGTATAGCTTAGACTACGATGAAAAGTGCATCTAGAATTGAACACAATAAAACCGTCGCCCAAATTTTATAGGTAAAAATACTGTAACTATTCAGAACCCCACCCAATGTGAGCTTCCTGGATACTGCTTAAGATAATGCCGTCATGCCATCCTGCCATCCATCATTGGCAAAACAGTTGCCGGCATCTACTGGAGGACAATGGTTCCGTTGCCCGCGAAGGCGGCGATCAAGGCCTCGAATGCGCCGACGCCGTGCTTCATGCCCGTGCTCAGGTACGACATGACGTCAAGATAGTCCTGGGCGCCCCTTGCCGTGCGGAAGCAGCCTGACACCTTGGTCTTGGTCTTCACGTTGCGGATGTCCCGTTCGGCCTGGTTGTTGTCGAACGGCACAAGGAAATTGTTCAGGAACAGGCATATCGAGTCCTTGAGCGCCTTGATGCGTTCTATGAGCGAGCGTTCCTTTCCCTTTTTCCGCCTGCCCCTCCTCCCGCCCGGCGGGGCGGGCGGCTCCGGGCAGGCGGCCTCGGCCTCCTTGACGATGCTGTCGTACTCCGCATCAAATTTTCGCCTGTAGTACCGGCTTATCTCCGTCCTTTCCCGCGCCATCGTCCTTTCCTTCGCCTTCTTCATGTCCAGCAGGAGCGACTTGAACCGCGTCGCCCAGCCGTGCCCCGGGCTGTTCTCCTCCACCCTGGCCAGCTCCCTGAGGAGATGCGCGCAGCATACCGCATGCGTGGCGTCCCCGTATTTCCAGTAGGATTTCCAGCAGTCGTGCACGGCGACGCCCCTGAAGTCCGGAAGCACCCCGCC
>JAGVUR010000026.1 GCA_019136135.1 Verrucomicrobiota bacterium | reverse complement strand
CGGTTAAGTAGCAAAGGCCAAGAAATCAAAAATGGGTTTTTGAGAAAAACGGCTTGCGTAAGTACGAAATCAGGCTGAATATGCCTGTTTCTTGAAGCCTATGGGATGACTCTGTACTTAAATGATGAACTGTCACCGATTCGGAGATCATTTATGGCCCATGGCGATTCAACCAGTAATTTTCCGATGGAACCTAGCGTACCGCTTCCATCGGAAAGCACAATCGTCATCAAAACCGAGGCTGATGGCACGCTGATTCCAGGACGCCCTAT
This sequence comes from Verrucomicrobiota bacterium, assembly GCA_019136135.1. Taxonomy (GTDB): domain Bacteria; phylum Verrucomicrobiota; class Lentisphaeria; order Oligosphaerales; family Oligosphaeraceae; genus UBA1407. The sequence goes on along the minus strand of JAGVUR010000026.1, from coordinate 28,515 downwards.
CCGAGCCGATTTCAAGGACTTGGAACTTCCAGGGTATGAATTGCTTTCGGAATTGGGTACCGGTGGCATGGGGACAGTCTTCTTGGCACGGCAAACCACGCTGGATCGCTATGTTGCCATCAAGATGATTCGCAATGAATTTGCGAAGATCCCGAGCTATGCAGAGCGGTTGCTTAGCGAAGCCAAGACGATGGCGGCCCTTAACCACCCGAACGTCGTAGGCTGCCACGATATCATCGAAACCGATGACGGCTTGTTCCTGGTGATGGAATACATCCCCGGTCGCATGACGACTCGCGACCTGTTGGTCAGGTACGGTCCCTTGCCGGAGCAATTGGTCATACAGCTTATGATCAATGTGCTTTCAGGACTGGAATACATCCATCAAAAGGGATTTACCCATCGCGACTTGAAACCGGACAACCTGCTGGTGCTCAGGGAGAGCCAGGAAACACCCCCCAATGCCGAGGATATCTTCAAGCAACCCGGAACACGCGTGATGATCTGCGACTTCGGAATTGCCCAATCGGGTGACATCAAGACCGATTCCGATATGTCAACCACGATCGTAGGCAGCCCGGCCTATATGGCTCCCGAGCAGATGTACATGCCGGAAATAGTCGATTTCCGAACAGACATCTATGCATTGGCTGGCACTGCATACTACTTGTTGACGGGTCAGCCTCCCTTTACGATGACTGAACGCGACCCATTGATGGAGCACAAGCGCACCCATCCCATTCCCGATCCCAGGGAGCTGGCGCCCGATACCAGTCCAAAGCTAAGCGCTATCATCGCACGCATGGGAAAGCCCCATCCCGATGACCGATATCAAGGCTACCAGGAACTGATTGACGACCTCCAACTCCTACTGTTGAACGATGTATGGTCCACGCAAACTGGAAAAAAGGAAAAAAACAAGGCTTTCAGGAATGGAATTTTCCTTACGCTTGGCATTGTCATCCTCATTGCCACCCTGATTTTGTCCGTTGAAGTAATCGAGAAATCATTTTTCAAACCCGTCGAAATCTCCCTTGCGCAGTCGATTGGTTTTTGGGAAGAAGCTGGTTTGCAGGCATGGCGACGCATGCCCCCCGACATGGAGGAACCCAAGGTCTATCTAAGAGGACGCCAAGATCCATTGCCTATCGTGCTGAAGCGACCGATTTTCAACGACTCAAAAGTCGAATTCAAAGTACGGTTTTTCGGTGGAACAAAACTTTCCTTTGGCCTGTTGGACGAAAACAAAGAGCGTCTCAAGATCACCTGGACAAGAGACAATCCGAAAACGATGGATCTGACGATGTCGATTGACGGTCAATCAAGCATCTTCATCGGCGATCTCCCATACAGCCACGCTCGGGTATGGAAGACGTTCAGATTGGAAGCAGACGGCAAGCGGTTCCTGATCTTGGCGGAAGGCAAAATCATCGGCGTCGCCAACTTCAAGTCACCCCCAGCCAAACCGCAATTCTTCGTATTTCTGGAGGAATGTCGTTTTGCCGAACTCAAGGATGTGTTCCTGATTGAAAAATTTGTCGAACAACAGGAAACTGAGCCGGTCGCTCCGGAAAAATAATCTTTTTTTTTTTGGGGGGGGGATTACGCCAGCGTCTTGCCGTCGATCGTACCGATTGCGATTTCGAATTCGCCTTTCCGTGCGACTCTATCTGCCCTGCCATCCTTGATCCAGACGACGGTATCCGATGCGGAGAGCATTTTCATATCGTGCGTCGCCGTGATGATGGTGATGCCAAGCTTTGATTTCAGTTCACCGAGGAGGTTGATGATTTCCTCGCCGGTATGCAAGTCGAGGTTGCCAGTTGGCTCGTCAGCAAGTACGATTGAGGGTTTGTTGACCAACGCCCTGGCGATGGCGATGCGCTGTTGTTGTCCTCCGGAAACCTGAGATGGGAGGTGCGTCAATCGATGTCCGAGTCCGACGGTTTTGAGAATATCGGCAGCGGCATCCCTGGCTTCTGAAGGGGATTCGCCTGCGAAGATTCGCGGGAGCGCCACGTTTTCAAGGGCTGTCATGGTCATGATGAGGTTGAAGGACTGGAAGATGTAGCCCATTTTATGGCATCTAACCCAGGCAAGCTGCTTTTGGTTCAGCTCGCGAAGGCAGCATCCATCGACTTCCACGTTCCCTTCAGTCGGCCTGTCGAGTCCACCAACCATGTTGAAAAACGTTGACTTGCCGGAACCCGACGGTCCAAGGATCGAGAGGTATTCACCTCGCCTGACATCCAGGTCGATGCCCCGGAGCGCATGAATTTTTTCAGCGCCCATGGTATAGACCTTGGTAACGCCCCTGGCCTTGACGATGATATCTTCTTTTTGTTCGGTTGTCATTCTTCTACCCTCATGGCATCGACGGGCTGTTTCTTTGCCGCCATATAGGCGGGAAGTATCGCTGCAGAAACGGAAAGCAGGGTTCCGATCAGCAACGAGACCAGAAGTGCATTAAAGATTCCACCCCATGGAAAATGCGTCGCAACATGACCTTTATAACTGGAGAAGGCGACGACGATCGAGACGATGAGTCCCAGGATGCATCCCAGGCAAGTGCCGGCGACGCCCTGGACCGAGGACTCGATGAAGTAGCTTCGGACGATGAATCCGTCCAAGGCGCCCAAGCATTTGAGCGTCCCGATTTCCTTGATCCGTTCCGTGACACTCATCAGCATGGAATTGACGATTCCTACAAAGCAGGCGAGGAGTGACAGGATAATCAGCAAGACGATGCTGTCATTGGAGCTTTCCTCGTGGATTTCGACTCCTGCCGCTTGCAGGATCGCATCCAGCACAGGGTCGCGTGCTTCCACCAAAGCCTGGACGATTTTGTTCATCACCTGCATGTACGTGAGGAAGGCGATAGCCAGCACCACGCCTGACATCGTGATCAGGGAACGGAAGAAACGTCGTTTTATTCCAGCCCAGCTGACATTGAGCGTAACGGCCCAGCTGACGTGCTGTTGTTCCGGTATGGTTTGTTGCTGCTGTTGCATAGTCGGTCCCGCCTGTTATTGCCTGTTCAAGTCGATGCCAAGACGCTTTTGCATCACGAGTGAAATAATCATCGCGATTAAGACGATGACGAGTTCTCCGATAATCAGTCCGATGAACAATCCGCGCACTCTTACGTATGTGTTCTTATTGGCGTACTTGGTCACCAAGGTTTTTGCGAGCCAGCCCAGCAGGATTGAGAACCAATATGCCGACATCAGCGGGTTGACAAGCATGATCAGTCCGATAGGATGCGGAAGCCAGAACATGGTTTGCCTGAAGTAAAGCAAGGCGGCCATCAACAAAGCGCCGAAAAGAAGCCAGCCGCGTATGCTCCAGGACGCCGTCGGAGGAACCTTCGAAATGTCGCCAATCCCTGTGAACAGCGACTTGGGAAACTGCGAATAGAACCAGGAGTGCATTGCGTCGGCGCCATGGCCGGGTTCATAGCACATCATGATGGCGACGCTGATGGCGACGACGCAGGCGACCGCGATGCCCAGGACGACGCCAATGTGGTATTTGGCGCGGGACATCTTGGCATCATCGCGAATCTTGAGCGCATTGGCCATTGCCGGTGCGATAAAGGTCTTGATATCGAGGAACAGGACTGCGTAGTAGATCATCAGCGGCGCGAAAAGATGAGGTGCGGTAAAGGGCTTGTCAAATCCGAAGATATGCCTGATATAGTGGAATGGGGAAGTCCATGCCTGGAACCCCAGGACGCCGCCTTCAGCCACTGCTCGAATCAAGCCAATCGTGATGACGATGATGATAGCATAGCCGATGATCGCATAGACAAGATGGACATGCATCACCTTCCAGAGGATAAGAATCAACGCCAGCGAACCGAGCAGGAAGACGGCAGAAGCCGATCGCAGCTCACGCCGTTCCTCCGTGGTTACATTCTCGAGTTTGTTCGGCGTAATGACGCATAGGATGACAGATCGACATTTCCACAGGACAAGCGATGCGAAAACCAGCAGTGCGCCACCACCGATTGCCGTTCTGAAATTGAGCGTGTACCACCATTCCGACGGGAACGAGGACTCGTTGGAACCATATCCCAAGGCAACGAGAATCAGGAGAAGAACCATGTAGAAGATATGGAAGAACCAGAGGGAGAACGAGACTTTCTTGGGAATCAGGAATGAAAATCCAATCATAATGAAGAAGATCATCGAGCGTGCGCCTGGAACCAATGCCTTGAACATGCTGTTTCGGATGAAAGGAGTCCAGGAATTGTTCAGGTCAAGCTGTTGCAAGCCAGGAAGAACACCCGTGCGGCAAAGAACGTTCCAACCCATCACACTGGCAGAAATCGCGAATCCAACCCAGAACAGCCCATTCTTGTAAACAGCGGGAATGATGTCTTTCGGACCAGTCTGGCCTTCGTCCAAGCCAACGATGACCTCGGGAAGCTCCATCAACGGGAAAATCAATTTCTCGTTGTAGGCCCACTGGCGGAAAATCAGCAAGTTGAAGGAAAGCAGGATCAGATAGGTGAGAGCGACCACGATACCCCAACTGATCAACGGACGAACCCAATGGGACCAGGGAACCTGACCGATGAAAAAACGGGACAGCGATGCGTCAAAATCAGGGAACTGGGCGAGGATTTCATCAACCCTTTCGTTTTTCCTGCTGGTCGTATGCCAATCTCCAGCCAGGTCCTCGATGTCCTTCATCGTCTTGGAAACTCGTTCGCAGATGACGATTTCCTTGTTTTTGCGCTCGATTTCCTTTTTGTTGTCCTCGATGTCCTTTTGGATATCTTTTCGATCGGAGACCAGATCATCGATTTGCTTTTCGTATCGCCTCATGTCATCGAGTGTCGCAACACGTTTTTTCTGGTTGAGTTCAGCCAATTTAGCATTGATGTTGGCGACTTGTTGAGCCAGCTCGGTATCGGTTGACGTCAGCACAAGAATATCGTCCTGAATGGCTTTCGTCTCGGAGCATGGCCTGAGCGCTTCGATCGCTTCCAGCAGGATTGCGTCACCTTGGCTTTCATTGATTTTAGCGACCTTGAGCTTATCTGCCGCCTTGCGCCCGTTCCTGAGCCTGGCCACCCGTCTGAAATACGACGAGGCGTCATCTTCCATTGTGAATACGATTCCAGGGTAGGAGCGCTTTTCCTGGGGCAATCCTCGCCTGAAAAGCTGTACTTTATCGAATGCCTTTTGGTCGTGTTCCTTGAGGATATTTCGTTTTTCAGCCACGATGACTTCTTGTGCGTCAACGAGTTTTTGCTGTTCTTCGATCGGCTGCAAAAAGGTTTCCCTTTTTTTCGTCAATTCCTCGGCTTTGAGGATAAGCTTATTAAGTTTTTCCTCTTCTTCCTGATTAGGATTGGCGGTCATTTTGGCGAGTTTATCTTGTAGCGTCTTGATTTCCGCTGGATTTCCATTTTTATCCTGGAGCGCTTTGATTTGTTCCCTGAGATTTGGGATTGCCCCTGGCACGACTCCGTATGTCCTCGCTTCCTGGATACGGATTTTTGCATTGGTCGCCTGGAGTTCCTGTGTTGTCCGATCCCTTTGCCTGGACAGTTCCGAAAGCTTGTTTTGGAGAGGGGTAAGAATGGCGATTTCCGCAGCGTATTTTTTGGCGAGTTCCGAGGTTCCTGGTTCCGAGATGAAGAAGTTTTCGTTGATGTAGGGTTCCACGTAGCGATTCCATTCCGTCTGGTCGTTGTTCCATTCGCGGTTGAAGAGACCGCTGATGATCGGAACGACCTGGCCGGTCAGGCCAAATGTCGAAATACCTGATGAAACCATGCACATCACGAAGATGATCAGCAGCTCCGGAAGGGACAGCGGCTTGATGATGCGGACAAGACGCAGGGCTGGATTGACCAGAACGACAAGGATCGGAAGCATGATGAACGGAAACAGGGGAAGCTGATTGCCGGAGGGAAGCATCCCCTGGCGATTCTCAAGCACCACCGTCAATGCCGCAAAAGCCCCGGAAAGAATCATTCCGATGATGATTGAACGTATGGTTATGTTGTCGTTTTCGTTTCGCATTTCTGGGAACTCGCTTTCTGGAAAAAGTGTGGTTTTGTATTGCGTCTTAGAAGATGAGCGGAGCCATCATCTTGTTAAGGATGGTGAATGCGACGGAGACCATGCCGATAAGTCCCATTCCGCAGGAAAATCCTGCAAGCAGGATTGGCGTGTATTTCATCCACATATCGCCGAATCGCTTCCTGAAATAGTACCGTCCCACCAGCGCCCCGATAAGCTCGAAGATGACGCCGGATGGGGTCGATTGCCCCAATCCGCGGACCATGCCGAAAACCAGGAGGGTGGGCAACCCCATCATCGAAAGGGCGATGAACGATATCACGCCAGAACCCAAGCCGATCAGGACGTACTTGCCGCGCAACGCCTCCATGAATATCGAGCCGCCTTCCATCGTCGAACTGAACGTCAAGCATGTGTTCTTCGCACTGAGTTCCCACATTTTCTGTGCGTAGGGATAGGCTGCGGACGGAACTTCCGCCATGCTCCAAAGCATCGTGGAGAAGACAATTGAGGCGATGATGATGATCGGCACCGTGACGATCTGCGTCTTGATCTGGCTGCTGATCTTCGTTCCCGTCAGTTCAAGGACTCGGAAGTTGACGGTTGCGACGCCGTAGTTGGGGATTGGAGCTGGCGCGAACCAGATCTTGACTCCCTTGTATCCGCTGAGGATATACGTCGCCTCCTTGATGTATGGGATGGAGAGCGCCTGTCCGCATAATCCTTCCAGCTTGGCTGTGGCATACGAAAGCAACGGGGTCAGGACTAGGGCGTAAAACACGAAGAAGTGCCATGGGAAGCCCTCGATGAGCCAGCAGGACAGACCAATCCAGAACGTGTTCGAGAAGATGTAGATGCCAAGCGCGATCCAGATCGAGAAGTCGCCGCGTCGTGGATCGTTGATGAACAAGCGCTTCCAGGTGGATGAGCGGCGTTCGCCGGTAAGCTTCGCAGACAAGGATATCGCATGGCCTTTGCGATGGCGCCAGGCATTGAACATCGGAGTAAAGATCTTGCCGATGGAGACCGTGGTGATCGCCAGGGTCAGGCCCAAGGAAAATGAGAGATAGAAGTCGACGTTGTTGGAGTACAGCGTATTGATCACGTCCATTTGAGGGTCCCAATGGGACAGGATGCCGTACTTGTAGAGGATCGGGTTAAGTGCCATGGTGAAGACGACGCCGAACGCTCCGCCAATGACAGCCCAGAAGGGTAGGACCATTCCCTGGAAGAACCAAAGCAGGTTGAAGCTGATATTCATCGGGGTGGCGGGCAGGATCTTGGAAATAGCTGGAGTAAAGTCCTGCCAAGGGATCGGAAGGGGTTGGATTGGCTTGTCAAGCAAGGCGCCAGATATCGCTGGAACCGCGATGTAGAACGAGCCGAATGTAAGTCCCAGGACAGCGCCGATTGAAAAGCACCTCCATCTCCAGCGTTCCGTGTTCTCCTTCGTCTGGGCTAGTGCGGTAATACCCGCCGCCGCTACAGGAGCCATCGGGAACGGAAGCTCTTCAACGTCATTGGTGATGCGGTACAAAATGTATCCAAATCCATACTGGTCGAGACGGCTGACCAGCAATCCGACAATAATTAGCAGAATCGGCCCTAGCCAAGCCTTGGTGAAAAACGTGTGGCCTTGCTCACGGATGACTTCCGCCGAAGGAGCCCACCAAGAAGGAATTTCCTGGGCGACGCCCATCGCATTGGCGTATTCCGATTGGACCAGGTACTGGTTCCAAAGCAGTCCTTGGAACGGGGAAGCCATCGCCAAACCCGCCATATAGTAGAAGATGTAGATTTCCTGCATCTTCAGTTCCTTGAAGGAGCGCCGGGCGATTTCCGCGAAGAGGATGATGGTCACCCATCGAGCGGCAGTGTCCATGTTGGCTTCGGGACCGACCACCAGCGAGAGGTACATGCTTCCTGGCATGATCAGCATGCCCAAGAAGACAGCGCCGACGACTGTTTTCCAGGTAAAGCCGTCCTCGAAGTGCTCTGGCGGCTCCATCAGGCGCCTATATTGTTCCAGCTCTTTGTCTTGGATGTATCTTGCCATTTTGGTTCAGGCTCTCGGTTGAGGTGGTTACTACTTGTCTAATCGTATCAACGGGCTTGGTGATCCCAGTGTTATTTATTGAAGAGATCCTTGCCCATCTTCGCAAAATCGGCATGTTCTGCCGGAGTCAGGTTTCTCCAGTACATCAGGTATGTCCTGAGTTTTTCGAGGAACGGCATGTTTGTTGCTGTCCAGTTGGAATCTTGTCCAGACCTTCTGGTATTGAGCATAATCAGCCTGTAGGCCTGTACCCTTTCGTCATATTGGGTTGTGAACTTGAGTTGTTGCGTCACGCCCAAGTCGAAAGGCGCCAGCGCCACGTTGTAGGTCATGATCAGGATATCGCGCCCCTCGTCATCCTCGTCATGCTTGACGGATTCGAATTCCGCGATCAGGTCGCCGAAGGAGGCTTCGGTAAATCGTGAGAAGTAGTCTGAAAGGTATCCATTGATGCCGTAGATCAGCTCATGTTGGTAGATGAAGGGGAAGATGACAGGCATCTGCCTGCCATCGTGCTCCGGCAACGACCACTTGCGCTTGCCGGACGGAACCGCAGCGCGGGTGGCGACAACGGAAGGATAGATGGTGGACAGCAAAACAACCGCAATCGTGAACATGATCACATAGACGACCGAGAGGGACGAGAAGTTGAGGTTGATGCTCTTGACCCAACCCGTCTTCGTCAACAAAATACTGGTGACCTGACCAATCAGGTAGCCGCCAACGGAACCAATGACGCTGTACACAAATGCCTCGGCCAAGAAGAACATCCCAATGTGAGTGGGATTCAAGCCGACAGCATTGTAGATCGCAATTTCGGCCTTGCGCTCGTATACGGATCCCAACATGGTATTCAGGATGATGGTCGAGGAAATCAACAATGGAATGATCAGGAACGCCATGCCCCCGATCGAGGTGCGATAGCCTTCGCCAACATAGTAGACGCCGGGAGTCGTGTCACGGTCGCCGTCAGCAATCTTGAATGACTCGGTGGACGAAATGAAGAACTTGGAGGCGTTGGTAATCGTGAGAAGCTCGTCAACGACGGGCCAGAGCTTTTCGCCTTCTTTCAGCTTCGCAGAAATGCTGTAGGGCTGACCGCCGATCTTTCGGAGCGTATCAACCGGCATGATGACGAGTGAAGCCAAATCGGTGTAGAACACGCCGTCATCGGTGGATTCCTCGTCACCCGAAGCCATTGCCGCCAAAGATTCCGTGGTATCGCCACCGCCCTGCTGGATCAGGTTTTTAATCGGGATCAGAGGACGCTGGTTAATGTCCTTGAATTGCAGGAAATCAGCATCGGAGAGAAGACCGACGATTTTATAATCGCGTCCTTCGTAGGTAAGTGTTGCCTTGGAATAGGTTTCGTCCGTCAAGCCAAGCGCCTTTGAGAGGGATTCCGGAAGAACCACTTCGTTGGCGTCATCGGAACTGAAGAATTTACCATATTTAATTGGGATTGGACCGATGAATCCCTTGTCCTTCACAGGAAGTCCAAGGATCGCGTCGATATTAGCCTCGGCTCCATTGTCGGTCATGATCCTGAATGGGAGCGTGCCTCCATCCGAAAGTTTTGGGGGGATAAGCCATCTTCTGACTGCGAGGTCTGCGTGTTCATTGAGGATTTCCTTGAGTGTCCTGAGAGTCGCCTCGTCCATTCTGGCATTTCCAGGCCAATGGTACATCAATCCCGTGTAGCTCGTATTCTTGGACCTGGAGATGATCGTCGGAGACAAGTTTTTGGTAATTGAAGTAAAGGCGAGCATGGTGAACGTCACGAGGATGACGGTTATTGTGGTCAATGCGGTCCTGATGCGGCGACGCTTCATGTTGTTGACGCCGATCAGCATCGCGGATTGGCCAACGGTGGAGAATCCGACTTCGCCCGCGTCCATTTTCGTCGCAGGCCTGAACAACAGGGTCATTTCACCTTCGAATCGACCATGCAGGATCTTGATGACGAAGAGCCCCAAGCCGCCCATCACGAAGGCGATGAAAATCGCTTCGGGCGCCTGGGCGACGCGGAATGCGGGATGGATGTTCCGGAACACCACGAACGTCAAGGCGAAAAATATGCAGAACGCGATCATTTCATGCTCGATTCGCTTGAACTTGAATAACAGTTTTTCGGTGAAGAAGCAGAATGGGAGCATCAGGGCCAGGTAGAAGACGACTGCCTTGAGCATGTCGTTGGTGACTGCCGCCATCCGCTTGTAGGCCTTTCCGTGTGCTCCGATTGCCTCGTGCAAGTTTTTCAGGTAGCCCATCCAATTGAGTTTCTTCTTGGCATCCTTCATCCTTTCGATTGCCTTGTCACCACGCTCTATAAAGGTTTTCGCCAAGGCGTCCGAGGTGCCGGAGAGTCGTTCTTCGCGTGCATGGTTCAGGATTGACAAATCCCCGGAAGCTGTTTCGAAAAAGTCGTTTCCGATGCCTTGGCTGTACTTGAAGCCATCGCCCTCAGGATTCTCCTCAGTGGCATTGAGTGCGAGAATACGTTCTGAGGTCAGGAGCTTGATCGACTCGTCACGTTCCAGGAAGACGGATACGGGACCTGCGAAACGAACCATTATCTTTTGGGAGAACGTGCACCCGATACCGGCCATGCCGAACTTCTTGGGAGCAGTATTGAGGCGACCATCCAGGATGAGGAACGTGTTCTCGGTAATGGCAGAAACCCCGATGCCCGCAGGATTGTCGCGAGTGTAAATTGGATATTCGACGCAATCGAACATCGCCAGTGTCTTGGTGGTGGCACCTCGTTGGATGGTGGAGGACATCTTGCTCTCGGCATCGCCTGCGTCAACAACCTGCTTGACGACCGTGAAATCCTTGTCAAACTGGAATGCATTGGGAAGGAGTTGCGGTGCGGTAATGCCGTAGAAGACTGCAACTGCGCGCTCGTCAGTCAACGCCATATATCCTGTCATCACGTCGCCTGAGGTCACGACCTTGGATGCGTCGGCTGGGTTGTGGAGAACTAGGGCGGAACCCGGCACTGGGAGCTGCGGGAGAACCGTTGCGGAAAATTCGTCAAATTTGAACGCCTTGACCTGTGTCCCCCATGCTGGTTGCCAGGTTCCCGCCTTGGTCGTCGGGTTTTTCAGGTCGGCAGTGCTTGTCAGGACTGGCACCGCCAAGGTTTCCTTCAGGAGTTCGGGGACGAATTTCAGTGAAGACTCGAAGAGCTTCTTATCCAGGTTGGCGGCTATGTCCGAGGTAAGGAAGAGGTTGCCGTAATCGGTATAGAGGTTTCTCAGCGCAAATGCCGGGGTTGGTCCTGCCGCCTGGTAGATCGCGACGGTTTCGGATTGCTTGGGGAAGAAGTGCCCTTCCGCCAAGCCTCCTTGCTTGGTAAGCGCATCGATGAACTTGATGTTCTCAGGGATGACGCCCTTTTGCAGGAGCTTGTCCGCCGCTTCCGCCGAATTGATTCCGAACTTGTGCTGCCATCTGTCCGCGCACATGAAGTCATGGGCGGAAAATCCGATTTGTCCATTCTGGAAGGTCAGTTCCAGCGGCACTGCAAACTTGACTTGGCGCTTGCCCAGGATCGCTCTGATGTTGTTGTTCCTGACCACAGTATCCATCGCCTCCTGGTTGAGCTTCGACCAGTGGAGCCTGGTGGAAACGATTTCGTCCACGTAGTTTCTCAGGATTTTCACCTGCGAGTCATCCAGATCCTTAAGTTCGGTTCTGATACCGACCTTATTGAAGAGGGTGAGGACTTGGACATAGTCATGACGAGCATTTTCCAGGCTATTCCGCTTGCTTTCGATTTGAGAAGCATCCAGGTCTTCGCGCCTGTTCAACCTCAGTTGCTCGCCCTTGAGCTTGTTGACTTCTCGACGTGCCAGGTCGACGAGCGGCTCCTTGACGGTGAAATTCTTTCCCGTAGTCGAATCCATCAAATCCCTGAGCATGACCAGTGTTTGGTTGGCATTTCGGTATTCTTCCGAATCCTTGCTCGCCATCAGGTCTTTCTGAAGCGGCTGGTAATGCGAAAGGAGCATCTTCTCCTGCCTGAGGTCAGCATTGATGGTATCAAGCAGTTTTTCGACCTGCTCCCTTGGGGTGAGGAGGTTCCAGGCAAGGATTCTATCGCCAAGGAAATTTCTGGTATGCGCATTGACCGCACAGAGTACGACTCCGCGTTCTGGCGCGGATCGCCTGTAGTTCTGGAAGAGCCTGAGCAGAAGTGTGAGATTGGCGGCGTTTTGAGCGCCTTCAGACAATCCCGGGACGATTGAGTTTGCGTCCATTGGCGCGGTAATCAGTGCCAGTTCGCCGTCATAGGTCGGATTTGAACCTGGTATGATGACCCAGAGGTTTCTGAGCATCTTGTTTTCCCAGCGTGACGGCTCTGCCTTGACCTGGGCTTGAATCGCCCGTGACTTAAGCACGTCCCTGAAGAATTCCGCGTCTTGTTGCGTTGCGAGGAACCTTGGGATTCTGACTTCGCTTCCAGTTGCCTTGGCAATCGCGTCACTGTAGGCGGGTTGCGGATGGTCAAGGAAGATAAAGCCGATCACTCCAAACCTGAGGACGCGCTGCCAATCGGCGCCGCTGTCAAACTCCATGACGACAATCGCGCCATTCAAGTCAATGCCTTCAGCGCCGGCAAGAGCCGCCTCGTCGCCAACACCCAAGTACACCAGAGGTGCCGAAAACTCGCGCTCTAGAAAGTTGCCGGGCCTGAATGCGCCGGGCTGCATCGGATGGATCTCAATGCTCTTCCCGTTGACCTCAATCAAGGTCTTCCCAGGCACAAAACATGGAACCCTGAACAGCATCTCCCCATGCTCCAGGCCACTGCGGGAAAACAAGGTCGATATCCGCTTCTCCAATAGCAAATTCCCCGGAGAACCAGGATGGCGACTGCCTAGCCCATTAAAGACAGGATCCAATCGTTGACCATAAAGAAATACAGACGACACAATCGCCAAGACTATGATCAACCTTTCAAACTTAAGCAATCTTCGCATCTGATGTCCCAATTACATTGGCTAGTCATTACCTGTTGATGCGGATTCTCCCGCGACAACCCCGATCGATATGATGTTACGCTGCGCAAGAGACTTCAAAAAGTCAGCCATGCATAACTTCGCTTCGCGACCATTCACGCGATAGGTCTTCGAAAACGAATTAACTAAATCCTGAACCGTACGCTCCCCGTTGATCCTCTCAATAACAAACTTTCCAATCTCATCCAAACGCACCCGATGGATCGATACAGGCTTCTGGAAGCGACCCCAAAAGCCTTTCCGCCTGGCAACCGGGACGTGAGCAACCAGCCTGCCGTCTTCGTCCGTCTTGAAAGTCACACCGGGATTGATCGCCGGAATGCTCCGCAACGAGTCGGCAGCCGATACGCTAGGCTGGGAGTTGCTTGATCTTGAACTGAAGAATCCAAACATAAACTATGTTAAAAAAGCTTGGTTGCTAGACGTGTTCGCCTGCGATATGTCCAATTCGGATGTCCAGATCCTCTCGGTTCTCCAACCGATCCACCTTTCCGTCTCTGATCCAAAGGATCCTGTCCGATGCATCCAGCATTTTCATATCGTGTGTTGCGGAGATAACGGTCACACCGTCTGATTCATTGAGTTCCTTGAGGAGATTGATCATTTCCTTGCCCGTCTGGACGTCAAGGTTGGCGGTTGGCTCGTCCGCCAGGATGATGACGGGATCGTTGGCAATCGCACGCGCCACGGCGACTCGTTGCTGCTGGCCGCCGGACAGCTCGAACGGACGGTGGAACAAACGCTCCCCCAAACCGACCTTGGTCAGGATCTTGGCGGCTTTCTCACGCGCATCATCGGCGCTAAGACCGGCGAAAATCATCGGAAGAGTCACGTTTTCCAAGGCGGTGAGCACGGGAAGGATGTTGTAGGATTGGAAAATGTAGCCGATCTTATGGCATCTCATCCAGGCGAGCTCGTAGGAATCCAGCTGCGCAAGGTCGATCTCATCCATGAAAACCATCCCCTCGGTAGGAGAATCAATGCCCCCAATCATGTTGAAAAGCGTACTTTTACCCGACCCGGATGGTCCCATGATCGACAGGTATTCGCCGCGATAAATGTCCAGCGAAATACCGTCAAGCGCCTTCGTGACCGCTTCGCCACTCCCGTAATACCGCTTTACATCCAATACACGGACGACAATATCCTTGTAAATGTCACTGGTCTCAGACATATCTGCCCTGTAAATGGTCCGATCGACTCAAAATCATTTGTCAAAAGTATGTGAAAAATTACAATATAGTGATATTTGGAAAAATTACCAAATCTGAAAATTGGAGTTTTTTGAAACCAAGGCTATTTTTGTGGGATATGCCTTTATATTATGGTTGAATGTTAGTGATTATTTGTTTTTGCCATGCGTTTGATAGTATTTGTGTGCGGTTCAAATCGTTCTCGCAGCCCCTTGGCGGCGTCCTATTTTTCATGGTTGGTTCAATCCCGCGGGATCAGTGACATCACTGTAAGTTCTGCCGGCTTGTCTGTCCGTCATGGTACGACGTTGTCTCATGAGACTCGCCAGGTATTGTCCTCCAACGGGTTGACTGCCTTGGCGGTGGGAACTGTTCCGTTGTTGCCGAAGCTTGTTCGTTCTGCAGATCTGCTGATATGCATGACGTCTCATCAGCAGGAGCAGATTGAGAGCAAGTTTTCGTCAGCCCGCGGCAAGTGCCGTCCTTTGATGTCGGTCTTGGAATCGTCCCGCCCGGTTATCGAGCCTGAGAAGGGTTCGGTTGCTTCGCACCAGCGTTGCCTGGACGAGATGAAGCCCGCATTGGAGATTTTGTTGGATTTGGTCGAATAGCTAAAAGGTGAAGTCTATGACAAGAATAAGCGGAATATCGGCGAATTTCGAGCGCGAGCCATTGATTCGTCCCTTTGGTTTCAAGGGCGGCTACATGCGCGAGATCTGGCAGACGGTCGCGGGACTGGAATCCTCCTCCGGCATTCGTGCTTGCGGCATCAATACGCAAAGTGTACTATGGTCTGATTCCGGTGTGTTTTCAAGTCATCTTGAAGCCTCCGGGAATGCATTGATGTTTGCGATGACCGAGCATGCGTTGCAATTGTGCAAGGGGCGTTCATACGAAACTCCCTTTGGGCTGCTGGACGAGTTGCTGCCGCAGGTCTGGGAATACGGCAAGCGAATTACCGGCAAGGACGACCTGCGGTTGACCTTCGCCTTGAACGCACTGGTCGGAGTCGATGCGGCGGCATGGATCCTCTATGCCAGGGAGCACGGCCTCAAGTCCTTTGACGACATGCTCCCCGCCTGGTGCAAGGATTTCCTCCCTTGCAGGCACGAACAAGTCGCATCGATCCCATTGATGGCATACGCCATACCGATGGATGAAATCGTACGCCACGTCGACGAAGGATACTTTTTCCTTAAAGTAAAAATCGGCTCGGATCCCGATGGCGACGGGGATCCCGAAAAAATGCTGGAGTGGGACAAGGCGAGAATCAGCGCCATCCACAAGGCGATCGGAAATCGGGAAACACCCCATACCGAAAACGGGAAAATCCCGTACTACTTCGATGCCAACGGGCGGTATGATACCAAAGAACGCCTGATAAGATTCCTTGACCACTGCAAGGCCATCGGCGCCTTTGACAGGATCGCCATCGTGGAAGAACCCTTTGCCGAGGAAAACAAGGTCTATGTCGGAGACCTGGGCATCAGGGTCGCAGCTGACGAAAGCGCCCATTGCGCCGAAGACGTCGCCGAACGAATCGAACTTGGTTACGGTGCAATCGCACTGAAGCCCATCGCCAAAACCCTGAGCATGACCATGAAGATTGCCCAGGTCGCCAAGCAGGCGAACATCCCAATGTTCTGCGCAGACCTGACCGTCGGACCAATCCAGGTAGATTGGAACAAGGCAGTGGCGGCAAGGCTGGAACCCCTGCCGGGCTTCAAGGTCGGCGTCCTGGAAACCAATGGGCACCAGAACTACAAGCGTTGGGAAACCTTGCAGTCATACCATCCACGGGCAGGAGCTTCATGGACAACGGTCCAAAATGGATGCTTCCAGCTGGATGAAAAATTCTTTGCGCAGTCAGGCGGGATCCTGGAGGATTCCGACCACTACAAGTCACTGTGCTGGTAAGCTAACCGCAGCTAGGCCATCTAAAAAAATCAATTGAAAGTCACAGGAAAGGAACGATGCAGCTTGTTTCACCGCAAATCGAAAGTTTTCAACAGAAGTCGTCTTGGATCCGCCGCATGTTCGAGGCAGGAATCGAATTGAAGCGCAAGTACGGGGAAGATGCAGTATGCGACTTCAGCCTTGGCAACCCGGACCTGACGCCGCCCGCCTCGATCATCGAAGGATTGAGGAATCTGGCAGACGAAGTCAACAAGCCCGCAGGACTCGGCTACATGCCCAATGCCGGGTACGACGATGTCCGCCAGGCGCTCGCAGAATACCTGACCATAGAGCAGGCAATGCCGATCCGAAAGGAACATTTGGTCCTGACCGTCGGTGCGGCAGGCGGACTCAATGCCTTCTTCAGGGCTGTCCTTACTCCAGGCGAAGAGGTCCTCTGCCCCGCCCCGTACTTCGTCGAATACGGATTCTACGTGGGCAACTACGGCGGCATCCTGAAGCCGGTCAATTCCCTGGAACCCGATTTCCGCCTGGACCTGAACGGATTCGCAAACGCAATCACCGAAAAGACACGCGCAGTAATCATCAATTCACCCAACAATCCCTCCGGCGCGATCTACTCCAAGGAAGAACTCGAGAAGCTGGCGGCAGTCTTATCCAAGGCGACGGCACGCTACGGACGCCCCATTTTCCTGATTTCGGACGAACCGTACAGGTTCCTCGCCTTTGATGGCGCCCAGGTGCCGCCTGTGCTTCCCCTGTACCAGTACACCGTAATCATCGGCTCCTTCTCCAAGAATTTGGCCTTGGCCGGCGAGCGCGTAGGCTATGTTGCGATGAATCCAGCGATGGAAGGGGTTCAGACCCTGGTTTCCGGCGTGATCATGACCAACAGGATCCTGGGCTTCGTCAACGCGCCTTGTCTTGGACAGCGCCTAATGAAGGCGGCACTGGGTACGAATGCCGATGCGTCCGAGTACGTCGTCCGCCGCAAGCTGATGGCCGAGGTTCTGACGGATGCGGGGATCGAATTCACCATGCCCAAAGGCACGTTCTACTTCTTCCCCAAGGTTCCCGGCGCCATCAGCGACGTGGAATTCGTCAATATCCTGACAGATGAAAAGATCCTGGCGGTGCCTGGTTCGGGCTTCGGCTATCCAGGTTATTTCCGCTTGGCGTTGTGTGGTGACACGTCGTTCATCGAACGCTCGCGCCAAGGCTTCAAGAATGCAGTCAAAATCGCTAGTCAAGGAGGCAAGAAATGAGACAAATGATCCTGTGCCTGACCATGATGCTACCCCTGTTCTCGATGGCGCTCCCAAAAAAGGCCGCCATAGTCTATGGCTCCTGGGGAAACAATTCCTTCAAAAACGAATTCGACGGACACATCGCTAAGTATGGATGGGATTTCGACGTTGACAAGGACAAGTATAAAACCGAGCAACTCCCCCAATTCTCAGACAAGCTCAACGAGTACGGGTTGATCGTCGCAACATCCCTCGCCAACTATGTGGGAACCATCGACATGAAACCATATGCGCAAAAATGGGTCGATTGGATCAAGGCAGGCGGAATCTTCATCGTCGTCGATGCCAACTACCACTCCGTCAACGAACTGTGGGTCAACCAGTTCGGACCGACGTTCGCCGTCGCAACCGAAAACTGCTCACGGCACACGAAGGGAGCCACCCCGGAGACGACAAAGGTCACCCTTGGGTCGCACCCGATCCTATACACACCACAGCCACTGGGCGACTTGTTCATCAAGAGATACCAGCAATGGGGGCACATCAAGACAACCGAGCCTTCCTGGCAACGCCTGATCACCTGCTGTGACGACTACCCGCTGATGGTCCTCCAGGAAGTGGGACAGGGAATCATCATGATGACCAGCGCCTCGTCGCTCAAAAACAATCCAATCGGCGATGCGTTGATCGAAAACCTGACAGTCTACCAGCTGGCAAAGGGCAAGGGCGTCAAGCTGCTTGCGTTCCAACGCGACCTGCCGCTGGAAGAACCGATCACTCTCCCCAACGGCGTGAAATTGACCGTTGACGAGTATTGCCTGACCCGTGGAGGCAAGGCATCCTTCGCGCAAATCCAAGTCGATCCCGCCAAATTCGACGAAGTGACCGCGACATTGACATCGTCCAATGCCGATGGCTGGAAGACGAGCCAGAAGAAGACGGTCAAGACGGATGCCGAAGGCAAGCTGGTGTTCGATTTCCAATACGCCTTGATTTTCCGCGGCAATATCAAGCATTCGCTGTCCTTAGCCCATGGGAAGACCGAGTTGATGACATTGAATTGGGAACAGGACATCGCACCTGCATTCAGCGTGAAATTCCTTCGCAAGCACCTGTATCCCGGCGACGAACTGGTCGCCCGCTTCAATCTCAACCTGGAAAAATTAGGCAGCGACAAGCTGGAGGGATTCGAGGCGTCCATCGATGACGGACCCTGGAAAAAGGTGACCGCGACGGGCAAGAACGAAGAATGCGTCTTTGACGTGTCATCCCTGAAGCATGGTGACCATCACATCGCCATGAGGCTCAAGTACAGGGACGGCTTCCTGGATTCATTGACCGGTGATGACAAGGCGCGGGATTGGGGAACCGAATGCAAGGCGGAATTCCATATGCATCCAGAACCCAAGTACCGCATGCGCAAGGACCTGACCCTGCTGGAAAACGGAAAGCCATTCTTCCCGCTGGGATTCTACGACGTGTCCTGGGGGTACTCCCCTGAAGAGCGCCTGGCGATGGCCCGCGACGTCGCCCAATATGGATACAACACCGTCCATGTCGGTATCCTCGGATCGGAACGAAACAATGACAGCTACGGGAATTTCCTGGACGAATGCGCCAAGTTGAACATCCGGGTCATCACCGAATTCGGCTGCCCGCCCGAGGAAGTGATTCCAAAGTACAAGGACAAGCCCGCAGTGATGGGATGGAACCCAGGAGACGAACCCGCTGCGGCAGGAATCTCGCCCGAAACCATGTTCGGCCGTTACGACAGCTTCAAGAAAATGGACTACAACCACCTGGCGTACACCGTGATCTGCATCCCGGCGCAATATGGAAACTACTCCTCGGGCACAGATGTCCTCGCACCGGATCCCTACCCGGTCCCGGGACCGTTCGCAAGCGTCTTCAGGACGTTCTCAAGGGCAAAGCAGGAAGCGAACAAGTACAACACCGCCCTCTGGGCAGTCTGCCAAGCCTTCGGAGGACAAAAATACGGTGACCGGGGCGGCTGGAAACGTTGGCCCAATCCTCAGGAATTCAGGGCGATGAGCTACCTCGCCATGTTCGCGGGGGCAAAGGGGATCATATACTATACATATAAAGACGGGAGCTTTGACATCAGGCAAGCGCCGGACCTCTATGAAGCGGCAAAGACTTTCCCAGCCGAATTGGAACAAGTGACGCCATTCGTGCTCAATGGACAATTCAAGCTCCTGGCAGACAACGTCGATGGAATCTATGTGGGACAGTGGACCCTCGGAAACGAACAACGGATCGTCGTCATCAGCTCAAACAAAGACACCGTCGAAACCACCGTCGAAACAAAAGCCAATACGGTCCTCTTCGGAAAACCCGTGGCCCTCAAGGCAAACGACGGCAAAATCACCATCTCAATTCTTCCAGGCGAACGAGTCGTACTGAAATGAAAAATCCCATTAAGGCAAAAAATAAAAATAACGTTTGACAGATGAAAATATCGGGATATTGTTTCAAATTGAACAAAATCCCATATTTTTCTAAAATCGACCACAATGAGCAGGGGTGACTGACTTGTTTAACGTTGACGAGTACATTGTAGATCTTCTTCAGCAGCAGGGGATGATCACGGAAGAACAAATATCGCTGGCCAAGGAACGAGTTTTTGGCGAGGACGGGACTGTTCTAGAAGGATTATATGCCTTAAAAATCGTTTCAGAGCAGGACGTGATGCAATTGCTTGGTGCCGAGTACGGTATGGACACGTACGACTTTGACCATGCAGGCACGAAAGTCCCCCCCGAGGTCATCGGCCTTGTGCCCAAGGACGTGGCATTGCGCTACAAGATGGTTCCCGTATCCTTCGCGGGTGGCGTGCTAAGGGTCGCCCTCGCCGATCCCGCTGACATTGAGAGCCTGGATTCACTCAGGTACCTTCTCAAAATGGAAATCGAAGGCGTGGTCTCGACCAAGCGCCAAATCGAACAGGCACTCAACTTCTACTATGGAAGCGCTGATGGTTCCGTATCGGAATTCCTGGAGGAAATGACCGAAGCAACCACGGACTTGACCGTTGATGCAACGCAAGACGTCACCATGGACACGTCTGCCGATGGCGGTGACGATGCCGCACCCATGATCCGATTGGTCTCACTCCTTATCCTCGAAGCGTTCCGTACAAGAGCATCGGATATCCACCTGGAACCACTGGAAAAACGCTTCCGCTTGAGATACAGGATCGACGGAGTCCTCAACGAAGTCCAGTCACCGCCGAAATACCTCCAGAACCAAGTGATATCACGAGTTAAGCTGATGTCGGGAATGGACTTGACAGAACACCGCGTCCCGCAAGACGGACGTATCAGAATCACAGCAATGGGACGAGAACTCGACTTGCGTGTCTCGGACATCCCGACAACACACGGCGAATCAATCGTCATGCGTATCCTGGATAAATCCGGCGTCATGCTCGGCATCTCCGAATTGGGGTTCTTTGAAGACGACCAGAAAACTATCGAACGAATCATCAATTTCCCTGACGGAATCTTCCTGGTCACAGGTCCTACCGGTTCCGGAAAAACAACCTCCCTCTACTCATTCCTACACGCACTTAACCAGCCGACAAGAAAGATCATCACCGCAGAAGACCCCGTCGAATACGAATTGTCAGGCATCAACCAAGTCCAGATCGCGACTGACATCAACCTGACCTTCGCCGCAGCCTTGAGAGCAATGCTACGCCAGGCGCCAAACATCATCATGGTCGGTGAGATCCGTGACGCGGAAACCGGCGAAATCGCCATCAATGCAGCACTTACCGGACACTTGGTCTTCTCAACCCTGCACACCAACGACGCACCTTCAGCCGTGACGCGACTGATTGACATGGGCATCAAGCCCTTCCTCGTCGCATCATCAGTCCGAGCGATCATGGCACAGCGACTCGTCAGGAGAATCTGCAAATTCTGCGTCGAACCCCACACGCCAACCGAACTGGAAGTCGAAAAACTGGGCATCACGGGGGGCCAATTGGAGCAAGGGACCTATGTCCAGGGCAGGGGTTGCACCGAATGCAACAAGGGCTACAAGGGCCGCCTGGGAATCTATGAGATTTTCATCTTGGACGAATCCATCGAACATTTGATCTACCAGATGGTCGACGCCTCGGTCATCCGCCGTCGAGCGATGGAAATCGGCATGCGCACGTTGCGCCAGGACGGAATGAGAAAGGCAGCGGCCGGCTTGACAAGCCTCGCCGAAGTGGTTCGCTTGACCGTGCACGACGAGGCGTAAGCCATACTCGCGACGACAGGCACCGAAATGAAACGAAGAGCACGCTAACCATAGGAACCAAGCCATTATGCCAGCAATCGATATGGATCCCGAATCAAGTGTCGTATGGCATTTGCTGTTGGACGCGGGAATCGCCACAGAAGAACAGCTAGAAGAAGCCTACGAGGAAAGCGTGATGAACAATCGCCCGTTCATCACGATCCTGTACAACTACGAAATCATTACGGAAGACAACCTCCTGCAGCTCATCGCCGAAAACATGGGCACCGAGGTCCATTCCTTCCACAAAAAGAAAGCAGACGAGGAAATCCTGGCCAAGGTCGCCACCGATACCGCACGCTTCTACAACGTCATCCCTGTTGCGGAAGAAGGAGATACCCTCGTCGTCGCCGCCAGGGATCCGCTGAACCACAAGCTCATTGACGAACTCCCATTCGCGTTGGACAGGGAATGCAAGATACTCGTCGGATATCCGGCGGAAATCGATGAATTGATGGATGTGTACTACCCGGAAGCAAACAACTCCGTCGAAGGCGTGCTCGACGAATTGGAGACCATCCACCAAAGCAGAAAAATTGATGAAAACGACGTGGCGTCCCTGGAACGCGCCGCCAATGACGCGCCAATCGTCCGATTCGTCAACATCATCCTGCAACAGGCGATCAAAGACAAGGCCTCTGACATCCACTTCGAGCCGTTCTCGGACGAATTCCGTATCCGATACCGTATTGACGGAGCGCTCTTCGAAATGGCGCCGCCGCCAAAACACCTCGCCGTCCCCGTCATCTCGCGTATCAAGGTCATGTCGGGACTGAATATCGCTGAAAGACGCGTGCCGCAAGACGGACGTATCGAACTCAGAATCAGCAAACGCCCCATCGACCTGCGCGTGTCAACCCTCCCGACACGATACGGAGAATCAGTCGTCCTCCGTGTTCTGGACCGGGCAGTCGTCAACCTGGACCTGGATTCACTGGGCATGACACCCCAAACCGTCCATGACATCAGGGCGCTGATCACAAGACCTAACGGAATCTTCATCGTCACGGGACCTACTGGATCAGGCAAGACAACCACACTCTACTCCGGCCTCAAGGAAATCAATACGATCGAAGACAAGCTCCTAACGGCAGAAGATCCTGTGGAGTACGATATCGATGGCATCATGCAAGTCCCTGTGAGATCGGCGATCGGAATGACTTTCGCCGCCGCCTTGCGTTCGTTCTTGCGACAGGATCCCGACCGGATCATGGTCGGCGAAATCCGTGACGTCGAGACCGCGAGCATGGCTGTCCAAGCTTCTCTGACAGGACACTTGGTCTTGACAACCCTCCATACCAATGATGCCGCAGGCGCCATCACGCGACTGATCGACATGGGCGTCGAACCCTTCCTCATCGCCTCGACCCTGGTCGGTGTCCTCGCGCAACGACTGATTCGTCGAGTCTGCAAGAACTGCCAGGAATTCTATGATCCTGAAGATTTGGAACTCAAGCTGCTGGGTATCACAAGGGAAGATATCCAAGGCAAGCAATTCTCCCGAGGACGCGGATGCGAAATGTGCAACAACACTGGATACAAGGGACGAGTCGGCATCTTTGAATTGCTGCATATCACCGCAGAGATCCAGATGCTGATCAATGAAAGGAAACCTACCCAGCTGATCAAGGAATGCGCCGTCAACCAAGGAATGATTACCATGCGCGCAGATGGAATCAACCAAATCCTCAACGGAGTCTCATCTGCGGAGGAAGTACTGCAATATACCGTATTCTGAATTGTGATTCTTAGGAGTTCTCCATGGCAAGATTTGAAATGTCGGATTTGTTGGATTTGGTACTGGAAGAAGGTGCCAGCGACCTCCATGTGCCTTGTTATTCACCCCCCGTGCTGCGCATTCACGGCGAAATGACGCCTCTGGACACGGAGCCTATGGGACCTGAAGATACCGAATACCTGATGAAATCCATCACTTCGGAAGCCAACCAGCAAAAACTCCAGCAGGATGGCACGGTTGACTTCGGGTTTGCATTTGGCGACCGCTGCCGATTCCGTGTTTCCGTTTTCAAGGCAAAAGGCGCCATCGGAATGGTCTTGCGTGCCATCCCCAATACAGTGCTGACCATGGAGCAAATCGGATTGCCCAACTCCGTGAAGGACGTCCTCTACAAACCACGTGGACTGGTACTCGTCACCGGTCCTACCGGTTCGGGAAAGTCAACGACACTCGCCTCGATGATCAACATCATCAACGAAAACAAAAAAGACCATATCATCACCATCGAAGACCCAATCGAATTCTACCACAACCACAAGTCGTCAGTCGTAACCCAGCGCGAAGTCCACAATGACGTACCGTCTTTTGCAGAAGCCATCCGACGCGCCTTGCGACAGGATCCCGACATCATCCTCGTCGGAGAAATGCGTGACTTGGAAACGATCGGCGCCGCCATCACCGCCGCAGAAACCGGACACCTGGTCTTCGCTACCCTGCATACCACCGGAGCCGCGGAAACCATCGACCGTATCGTCGACTCCTTCCCGACAACCCAGCAGGAACAGGTGAAAACCCAGTTGGCAACCTGTCTCGTCTGCGTTATCTCACAGGTGCTGTTGAAGAGAATTGACAAGAAAGGACGTATCGCGGCCTTCGAAATCATGGTCAACACCCCATCGATCGCCGCACTGATCCGCGATGGAAAAACATTCCGTATCACATCAGATATCCAAACTGGCGCCAAATACGGCATGAATACGTTGGATGCACACTTGATGCAGCTCTATAATGACGGCAAGATCGGCTATGGCGACTTGATCACCAAGGCGAAAGACCCCGAAGGCGTCATCCAGAGGATCCAGTTGGAAGCGCAAAACAAAAATGCCTAAGACATAAGACTTTACTACATATAGCACACCAAGGAAGGACGAACTGCCCGAGAAGGAGTAACTATGGCTAGATTCCAATATGTGGCATATGACGCCAATAACAAAGAGCGCAAGGGTATCATTGAAGCCGACACCGAGCAAGATGCCGTCAATGCATTGAAGCAGCAACAGCTGTTCCCAACCTCGATCATCGCCGCAAAAAGCACCGCCGCAAGCCAGGCTGGTGCAAGAGGCGGCAAGGGAATGGGTTTCGCAGCACCTAAAATCCCGCGCAAGGATCTGACAACCATGACCCGCCAGCTCGCGACGCTGCTGGAAGCAGGCCTGCCATTGGTTCGCGCCTTGAGAACGCTGGAACGCCAGGCGCGCGGCGCAAGCCCGCAGCTCTGCAAGGTCCTCGGCGACCTGGGAGACCAAGTCGAAGGAGGTGCGACGTTCTCCGAAGCGCTGGCGGGACATCCAAAATCATTCAACAAACTCTATGTCTCAATGGTACGTGCCGGCGAGGCGTCGGGCGCCATGGAAATCGTCCTGGTCCGCTTGTCCGAATTCATGGAAAAAGCCGCCCGTATCGCCGGAAAGGTCAAGTCCGCGATGGTTTATCCTATTTCGGTCTTGTGTATCGCAGGTGGCATCACAGCAGGTTTGATGATCTTCATCGTTCCGAAATTCGAGAAGATGTTCGAAGAAATGCTTCCCGGCGAACCGATGCCCGCAATCACGCAGATCGTCATGAAAGCATCGAATTTCCTGGCGGAAAAGGCGCATATCGCATTGATCGGATTGATTGTATTCATCGTCTGCTTCAGGTTGGCGCTCAAGACCAAGCTTGGAGCGCTTGCCTTCGACACGGCATGCATCAAGGTGCCACCCTTCAACGGGCTGGTCATCCGTACCGTGTCGGCACGATTCTGCCGTACCTTGGGTACCTTGATGGCTTCCGGTGTCGCCGTCTTGCAGGCACTGCAAATCGTCAAGGATACCTCGGGCAACGAACTCGTCGCACGTGCAATCCAGGACGTCCACGATGCCGTCAAGGAAGGTGAGGGAATGACCAAGCCACTGGAAAAATCCGGCGTGTTCCCCTTGATGTTGTGCTCGATGGTTGAAGTCGGAGAGGAAACCGGCGCCTTGCCTGACATGTTGAACCGTGTTGCCGGAGTCTATGAAGAAGAAGTCGACCGTGCGGTTGAAGGTTTGACCGCGTTGATTGAGCCGATAATGATCTGCTTCCTGGCTGTCGTCGTCGGCAGTATTGTTATTGCGATGTTTGCCCCGTTGGTCAAGATGATTGACAAACTCGGCGGTTGATTTTTGAAAATGGATTTTTACGAAAAAAGCCACGAAAAAGCGGCACAATCAGTTGTCATCTAGGAAAAGAAGGCTATATTAAGGCGCATTTAAACGTGTCGGGGCGTGGCTCAGTCTGGCTAGAGCGCTGCGTTCGGGACGCAGAGGCCGGAGGTTCAAATCCTCTCGCCCCGACCATTGTTTAATAAACTCATTCATAGGCGCCTAACCCTCACAAGGTCAGGCGCCTTTTTTTCGTTTGCGTAGAACAACTAACTCAATGATGGCGGAGATTTATGCATTCACATTGGATCTTCCATAAGGCAGTGCCTAGCAAGCATCATCTGAAATGCCTGTTTTTGGTGCTGGTGTCCCTGTGCACTTTGGTCGCAACTGCGGTGGATCTGCCGTATGAACTCGAACTAGATGTCGATTTCATGCGAAAACTTGGCGAGTTGGAATTGAACGACTATGCCGAAATGCAACTGAGGCAGATGGATGCAAACTACCCGAATTTCAAAGAGCTGATCGAACTCGAAAAGGCGAGGTACTACTATGCCGTCGGCAAAAGCAAGCTCGCCGATACCGCCATCGAGGGAATCAAGAAAACATCGCCTTTCTACACGGAGGCGATCCTGTTGAAAGCGCAAGTCGCAGCTCTCAGGCGCAACTTCCAAGCCGCAGAAAAATCATATGCGGAGTATTTCTCAATCGTCAAGACCGCACCAAAAAGACGCGCTGAAAGGGAAGAATTCACAAAGGCGATCAGGATCTACAATAAGGTCCTGACCGAAATGGGAAAGGGAAAGGAAGCGGCGAAAATCCTCGACCTGCTCCCCATGGACGACTCCGGAAGCTCGGAAAGGCAAGTTACATTCCTTAAGCTCCAGGCGCAATTGGATGCCGAAGCCGCGATGCAAAAGGACAAGAAACCCATCAACACAGGAGCCGTCAACTCAATCATCGCTCAATTGAAGCCACTTCAGTTCGACCGGGACGGCGTATCGGCCGCATCCTCGCTGCAAACCGCAAGAGCGCAGGTAATGCTCGGCTTCAATGCCCTCCAACATCTACCTAACAAGGAGAACAACAAGTACTTCATCGAGGCTATTAAAACGATCAACATGGTCGACCCATTCCTGGAAGAACTCGAAAAGGCACGCGGCAGGGACGCCTCCCTGATTCCGGAAGCGATGTTCCTGAAGGGACAGGCAATCAGAGGCAATGCCGAAGTGATGCACCACGCAAAAAAAACCGACCTCGCAATCAAGCAACTCAGGGGCGCGGCAACTTACTTCGAAACAATGCTGACCGAATATCCCAACTCCAGCAAACGCGCAGAAGCGCTGATCGAACACAAGGAATGCGCCAATGTATCTGACAGGCTCGGACTCGGACTGAAATTCGACCTGAATATCGGCGATGGCTCCTCCGAAATCGACGCCAAGATCGAACAGGCCCAATCCTTCTTTTCACAGAAAAAGTACGAGGATGCCGCGAAGATCTACTATGAAGCAATTCGTGCGGGACGCCGTTCCAAGAAGTTGCCGAAAGTCGCCTTGCGCCTATTGATATGCCTTGGCCAATTGGATCGCTTGGCCGAGGGCGAGGCATTGTTGTCGTACCTGGTCGAAGCATTCCCCAGTGAGAAGGAAACTGCCGATGCGGCATTCCGCTTTGGCGGCGTATTGTACGAGCGTGCCAAAAACGAGAAGAATCCTCGCACGAAAGAGCTATTGGAGAGCATCTACCTGTGGTCATGGGGTCATTTCGTGACCTTGGATCCTGGCCATCCCAAGGCGCCGGACGTTGCTTACACCGTGGCGCAAGGTTACTTTGCGGAAGCCGCAAACCTTGCAAAAGCCGCCATTGCCGAAAAGGATCCTGAGAAGAAGGAAGAATTGCAAGAGCGCACACGTGAATCCTATCGCAAGGCGATTCCGCATTTCCGCCAGATGACCGAAATCTTCGCCGCCTTCGACAAGGGCATCCTCGCATGGTACAAACTAGGATGGATCTACTACTTCCTGAACGATCGCCAACATGCCGCAGAAGCGTTTCTCAAATACTACGAGGAAGAAGTTGGAATCACACAGGAGAAAAAGGAAAATCGCCTGGAAGCTAAATTCCGGGCCGCTGAACAATTGCTCCTGGGTGACAACCCCGAGGACGCACTACAGCATTTCGATGACATCGAAAAGGAAACCGGAGCCGAAGGAACCTTCGATCCAAATGCGGAAAAGACAAAGGCTATCCGAGAACAGGCGGCGGCGTTCAAACCACTGGTCTTCGACCTCGCAGCAGACCAGCTTAGACCACAGCTCAATGAGGTCATAGAACAGAAAATCGCACTCGATAACGCAGGTAATAACTTCAAAAAACAAAAGGCTACATGCGAAACGACAACTGCTGACCTGAATAAGGAAAAGAATGATGAACTGCGAAATGCCTCAGACATGGCAGTGGCAATCACTAGACTTGATCTGGACTTCGATGCCAGAGCCAAAAAACAGGCGACCGAACAATCAAGCGTACCAAACGCAAAAGTAACTTACCAAGAAGCATACAACAAACTGAGACCAGCTATCG
>JAGVUR010000049.1 GCA_019136135.1 Verrucomicrobiota bacterium | reverse complement strand
CGGACGGGGTCGGACGGGGTCGGACGGGGTCGGACGGGGTCGGACGGGGTCGGACGGGGTCGGACGGGGTCGGACGGGGTCGGACGGGGTCGGACGGGGTCGGACGGGTCGGACAGGGTCGGACAGGTCATTCATCATTTAGCATTCATCATTCAGGACTGGTCATTTAGAAGTCGTCGCCGAAATCGAATTCCAATTGTCTGACGTCGATTTCCGGGATTTTCTTTTGTGGGAAACCGCTGACTGTGACACCGACCAGTCTGATTGGGATTATTCCTGCTTCCGTTGCTGGTAGCAATCCGCAGGCTGTTTCGCTGATGAGGCTTGAAGATGAGGTGTAGTTCCCGAACGTATGCGAGCGTGTTACCACCTTGAAGTCGTGGTACTTCACTTTTATAGTCACCGTACGTCCTGCGAGTCCCTGTCGTTCCAGATCCTTAGCGACCTCGTCCGACTGCATTCGCAGTGTTTCCTTGAGTTTGTGCAGGTCTGTTATGTCTTCCGGGAAGGTGCATTCTGTACCGAGCGACTTAGGTTCGCGGTGGCTGTTCACTTGTCGATACTCGATTCCTCGCACGAGGTCGTAGTAGTAGTCTCCCGACTTCCCGAATCGTCGTTTCAGTTCTTGCCTGTCAAGTCTTTTCAGGTCAAGCCCTGTCTTAATCCCGTCTGCTAGAAGCGCTGCTTCTGTTACACGACCTATCCCGTAGAATTTTCCGACTGGCAACTTTTCGAGGAATTGTTCCGCCTGATGTGGTCGAATTACGAAGAATCCATCTGGTTTTCGCATGTCCGAGGCGATTTTCGCCAGGAACATATTGTAGGAGATTCCTGCGGAGGCCGTCAAGCCTCCAGTTTCGACTTGGATTCGGCGTTTGATTTCCCGTGCGATCCACATCGCATAGGGGATGCCGTGGAAGTTCTCGGTCACGTCAAGGTAGGCTTCGTCAAGCGACAGTGGTTCGACCTGGTCGGTGTAGTCATGGAAAATTTCATGGATAATCCGCGATGCCTCTTGGTATGCGTCAAAACGAGGGCGCAGAAATATTGCCTGCGGGCACAATCGAACGGCACGACTGCTTGCCATCCCCGAATGAACTCCATAGGCTCGTGCCTCGTAGGAACACGTCGAAACGACACCGCGACTATGGGGATCGCCGCCGACGATGACGGGCAAGCCGCGCAAGCGCGGATTGTCGCGGATTTCGACGGATGCATAAAACGCATCCATGTCGATATGGATGATTTTTCTGACGGGTTCCATTGTCCTGCTTGGTTCGTTAGTTCAACCTGAGTAGGATGATATTCGGTTTGGAGGGTGCTTTGTCATAGTTGATTAGGATACTCGGTCCGAAGGGTGTTCTGTCGTATGCGGCCAATTTCAGGCTGAACACCTGTGGTTTTCCAATTTCTGTTTTCAGTACAATTGGTTTTGTCATGGTCTTTCCGAAGCGAGGGGTATTGGCTTCGATGCCGCCAGCCACTTCTCCGTTACTGAGTACAACCACGTCTCCACTTGCTGGTGACGTCAGATTTTTCGGTGCGATCCATGTTGCTTCGCCCAGGTTGAGCAAATCCAATCGAATCTCGATAGGTGTTGTTCCTTCGGGAAGTATGATTTGGTCATCAAGGGGTTTCCATTGGCCATTGGCGTCTTTGACCTGAATTCCGTTGATTTCGGCGCTCAGGTACTTAGGTGGATTGGTTCCTGTGCAGGGCACATTGCCAACGGCGATCAGGGGAACCGTTGCTGATGTGGTTCCTGTAGCCAATGTTTTGAACCGCAGCTGCTTTCCTGCCTTCCTGGCTGCTCGATAGGCGTCCTTGCCAGCATTGAACGCCAGCCAGCAATATCCGCCGGCATGGGCATCTCGGTCGTACTCGAATAGGATATCGCCAACGGGGCGAGTCCTGGGCTTTTTCAGCAATGGGGCGTAATGCTTGAGCAGCATGGCGGCGGGACGCGGGGAGCCGTCCGCATTGGTAATGCCGCAATCGCTGCCCTCGTTGACCCTGTATCCACCAGGCCACCACCATGGCGCCGTTCCATTGGCTCCAGTCTCCAGGACCATCTCGTAGATCATCTTATGGTAGTCAGCCACTTCGTCCAGTCGCGAGAAGTCTGTTTTCATGGTTTCCATGTTCCAGATTGCCTTTCCGAATTCCATCCAGACGATTGGCTTTCCATTTCCGGTGTGGTTAATCAGGCGGGTGATGAAACCGGCTGCATCATACCCGTCCTCGCTATGGTTTATCGTATAGGCTTCGGGGCAGATGAAATCCAAGTGGGCGACGGGACCAGTCAATGCAAAGTCTTGCGGCAACGTATTGCCCTGGCGGAAGCTAACCAATTGGTAAGGTGCAATCCGTCGTACCAAACTGGCGGATTTGTTCCACATCGCCGATGTTACGTCGTCCATGAATCGACGATATGCAGCCACATACACACGCCAGTCACCGTCATGAACCAACTGGTCATTCGATGGAGACACCAGCTTTCCGTCCTTGTTACGACGCGGCTCGAAAGCCCAGTCAGCCACGGCATTCTTTTCCGAACCGTATCTGTCCGCCACCCATGTCCGCCATTGTCTGTCAAACCATTCCCGATTTTTGTCACGGAACCAATAATTGCCCGGTTCCCAGGAGGTGTCTATGGCGAACAGCGTCGGGAACAGCGTCAAGCCAGAATCTCCGACAACCTCGCGCAAAATTCCTTCGTTCAGGAATTTAGGATCTGCTGACCTGATATATCCCATGACATAGATGTTCCTACGGCGGCATCGGGTGAAGAAATCCAGCAGGTTGTTATAGGTTTTTTCCCGATGTGTGTCTCCCTGTAGTTGTATGGCGGCCATGTTGATTCCCAGCTTTGCCATTGTGTCCAGATCCTTGTCCGCCAGCTTCGGATCGTAGAATCCGACTGCCATTGTCCCGCGCAGGTAGTCGGGTCCGTCAAGGCAAGCCATGTTGGTTAAGAACAGATTGATCCCCACGGGGTACCAGGGCTTTCCTGCAAGCATGAAGTTATCGTCCACGACACGTATGCGCTCTTTATCCATGCTTGCCAGCGTCTCGCGTGACGGGACGACATTGACCTCGTGCTCAATGGCATCGTTAAGGACGCCGTCAACCCAAAGTTCTGCCGTCGCCGTATAGGATGTGTCCGGTTTCAGTCCAGTCACTTCGCTTGCCAGCCGTTGGCGGCGACCGTTATCGGGCGATGTACGGAATTCCATTTTTTTCTTTCCCAATCGGGCTTTGACGACAGCTCCTTTCGCCAGTGCTTCATCGTCCATGAAGAGCACTTCGGCTCCCAATTGCAGTTGTTGTTCTGCGAACAATCCGTACTTGTCCGTTCCTCCCGCAATCAGTTCGACTCGCTGGTTGAGGCGTTGGCACAACAATGCAACAGCTTCAAGGTATTCGGCGTCATCCAGTTTGATTGGCGCCGCGATTGTTGCCAATCTCGAGCAGGAGCGCGAAGCCGTTGTTGGTCCGTCAAGCAGGATTGTCATCCAGATGTGTCGCATGGTCAGCAGGCTATTTTCGGGGATCAGCTTTCCATTTTTTACCTCAAAGGGATTCCATCTCCATCGTGGGTTTTGATCGATGCCCCGTCCGCAAAATCTCACTGGCGTATGGAAATACCCTGGTTTATCGAGGATTTCAACTTGTTTGAAAGGCGGATAGAAGGTTTCGATGTTGGGGAGTTCATTTTTGGAATCAACGACAGGAAACTGTGCTTTCAATGTGCCAAGGTTGCGTAGCTGGAAGCCTTGTTCGCCGGGCTTGAGTCCTTTGGTATGGGTGTCTGATAGCCCGACAACGATGCTTTGGCATTCCTCCATTCGTATCAGGTCGCCTTCATGACCTCGTGGGCGGGACGGACGGCAGTCTCTCCAAAAACGGAAATCCTGTGGAATCGCCACGATTGTCTGCCACGATGTGGTCAATGGCTTTACCGCCACCCAGCGGGAACCATCCTTCTCTGTGATTTCAATTGAAAACTTTGTTGTATTTTCGGAACCTTTAGCCTCGAATCGCAGAATATCGGTTCCGGCAGGAAGGCTTATTGTTGTGCCGTAGCTATCCCAGCCACGCAACTGTTGCAGCTTGTAAGAGAGCGTTCCATTTTCGATTGTCAATTCAGACGGAATTTCTTTTAGATGGCATGCCCGGTTCCATGTCGTCGCTTCAGGAAATTCTACCCGTTGGTATGGTGAAGCTTTGATATTATCGTAACGTTCCGCCAAGCTCATCCAGTTACCATTATGCAGAATCGTCAATTCGCTAAATGGTTGCGGACCAAGGAAAAGCACGTCTTTTCCGGACTCGATAAACGTGCGAAAAGGAATTAGTCCTACTACGGGAAAACGGCTGGCATTGGGCAAGATCAGCAAGTCAAGACCAGAGAGGAATTTGGCGTCAAGCAATCCTTCGGGACTGACTCCGACAACGCGATATCCGGCAGATTCCACGGCGCCGCGAAGCTTGGCGTCAACCTCACCGCCGAAGTCAAACACTCCGGCAAGACGTCCGTGTGCACAAACCAAACTTAGGGACAAGGCTAGAACTAGTGTTTTTTTCATGGATAAGCCTGGGTTTGAATAGCTCTATTTTGGCGTGGTTTAATTGCCAGCGGCACCAACCACCTGGAACCAACAGGTAGTTGTTAGTTTATTTCATGCCAGTCAAGTAGTCAAGCCAACCATGCAAAAAAGTGCTTTGGCGCCAAGACGCAAGGATTTTGGCATCTCGAATCGGCGTAGGTTTAGGTATGGGCACCCGGGGTGCTTGTACTTGATGGCGTGTGCTGTTTGGCGGGGCAAAAAAAGGCAGTGCGCGAGGGTTCGTGCACTGCCTTTGGTGATGTGGATAATCAGGTTATCCGGAGTTGGTACGAGGGATTAATCGATCGGCTCTCGCCTGAAGTTTTTTTCCAGTTCAGAGTGATTCATAGCCTGGACATGTCCATCTTGGAAGAGTGCGTTAAACATGTCGTTGTGGCGCTTGTGGATACGGCAATCCGCGTGTCTGAAATCGGCTTGGTTGTCATTCCAAACTGAGATGTCAAGCCATGCCCATGTGTCTTTTACATCAAACAAGCTGATGGTTTGTGCTGGTTTCTTGAAGGATTCTTCGCTGAAAGCGGTTCTTCCGGTACCATAGAGCGAGTCTTTGCGTCCGTAGTCTGCCCAGAGGTCCTTGACATACATGCCGTTGAATTTCTTGTTGTGCCCGGATGGGCACTTGCTTATTTTGGCGTCGCCATAGTATTGATGTGTGAGATCCAAGTACCAGATTGTTCCAGTCCAATTAACCACGTCTTGCTTGACGTGGACCGGGCATGCGAAGCCTTCATAGTCAGTTGCGTACATGGTGAAAGCGAGTCCTAACTGCTTGAGGTTTGAGGTACAGCTTATGGCCCGTGCCTTGTCACGTGCCTTCGACAGGGCGGGCAAGAGCATCGCGGCCAGAATGGCGATGATTGCAATGACAACAAGCAACTCAATCAACGTGAACATCACTGTTTTTTTCATGTTGGCCAACTCCTTAGTTTTATTTAAAATTTCGTAAAAAAACAAGTCCATTCCTAAATTTTATAAGATTATACTATAATATTTTGGAGAAATCAAATTTTTTTCTGCAAGATTCAAACAAAATTGACACGGATCAAAAACCGATTTGAAAAAAGGTTGGGTTGGGTGATTTTCAAAATCGGATTTTGTGATATATTTAGAAAATTTGCATTTACACCATGGAAAATGCGAGAATAGTTCGATTATGGAATCAAGGATGCAGAAATACATAGCGAAAGCAGATGTCTTGATTGAGGCATTGCCTTACATTCAGGCTTTTCACAATGCGGTTGTGCTGGTGAAGTTTGGCGGTTCAGCGATGGAAGTGCCGGAGATTACACGCGGTGTCTTGAAGGACATCGTGTTTATGGCTAGTGCTGGAATGAAGCCGATTATCGTCCATGGTGGCGGCAAGGCAATCAGCGCTGAATTGACACGTCAGAATATTCCGACCCGATTTATCAACGGTTTGCGTTATACTTGCGAAAGAACCATCGGCGTTGTTGACGACGTGCTTCACAATACGGTGAACGCGGAATTGGTGCAAACCTTGTCCGAGTACGGTTCACAGCCATCGCCCGTGTCCGGGAAAAACATTTTGCGTTGCCAGCGGATCACGACGAAGGACAAGGAGACCGGTGAGGACTTGGACATTGGTTTTGTCGGGAAGGTCGTCAATGTCGACACGCCTCAAATCAAGTGGATTTTGGAGCGTGGCCAGATACCTGTGATTACTCCATTGGCGAATGACATGAATGGTCAGACCTACAACATCAACGCTGACATGGCGGCTTGCGTCATTGCGGCGCAGATGAAGGTTCGCAAGCTTGTCTTCCTGAGTGACGTTCCTGGCGTGCTGAAGGATCCGGCGGACGAATCATCGCTTATCTCAACGATTTCCATTGGCGACATCAAACATTTAGCTGAAGAGGGCGTCATTTCAGGCGGGATGATTCCCAAGCTCAATTCGGCTGCTGAAGCGATCCGGGCAGGAGTCGGAAAAGTCCACTTGGTGGACGGACGGCTCAAGCACTCGTTGCTGCTGGAAATCTTTACCGACCACGGAACCGGCACGCAGATTGTTCCCTAAAAAACCCATCACCACCAACAAACATCAAAAAAACGTCCATGGCTGAACTCATTGACAAAATCCGCGGGATTGGTCTGACAGGCGAGAGCCTGTTGAAATTGCTTGACCTTTCCGATACCCAAATGCTTCAATTGGTTGATTTGGCGATTGACCTAAAGGCTCGCAAGCGGCGCGGCGAGCATTTGGCGAATCCTCTTTTGAAGGGCAAGAACATCTGCTTGGTATTTGAGAAGTCCTCCACCCGTACACGATGCGCCACGGTATGCGCGGTTCGCGACGAGGGTGGGCAGGCTGAATATCTTGGGCTGGGAGACATTCATTTCGGGAAGAAGGAATCGGTTGCCGATTCGGCTCGCGTGTTGGGCAGGTTTTTCGAGGGGATTCTGTTTCGGGGCTTTAAGCAGGAGACTGTCAATGGCCTGGCGAAATACTCCGGGGTTCCGGTATGGAATGGGTTGACTGATTCGTGGCATCCGACTCAGATCTTGGCCGATCTCCAGACGATCAAGGAGCATTTTGGTCATTTGCGCGGCCTGAAGGTTGCGTTTGTTGGCGATGGTCGGAACAACGTATGCAATTCATTGATGGTCGGATGTGCGAAGGCGGGTTTGGACATGGTTGACATTTGTCCTTCCGAGTTGTCTCCGGAGCAGGAGATTTTGGATGCTGCCCGTCAGGCGGCGTCCCGGAATGGCTGCACGATATCGGTCGAGCACGATCCAATCAAGGGGATTGCCGGTGCAAACGTTATTTACACGGACGTATGGGCTTCGATGGGCGAGGAAGCTGTGTTCCAGCAGCGTCTTCAATTGCTCAAGCCGTACCAGGTGAACATGGATTTGGTGAAGGCGACCGGGAACTTGGAGAGCAATCGCGTGATTTTCCTGCATTGTCTTCCGGCCTTCCACGATGACAAGACCGAGCTTTCCAAGGAAACGGGTGCTTTGGAGGTCGCCGACGATGTCTTCGAGGCTCCATTCTCGAAGGTCTTTGATGAAGCCGAGAACCGACTGCATACGATCAAGGCGATGATACTCGCGTCGCTGGTGTGACAATTGTTGGCCGTTGGGGGCAAAACCAAGCTCCCAACGGCTTTTTTCTACTATTGATTTAATATTGGAAAAGGAACCGAATTATGCTGACAAGAAAACGCTTGGATGAGATTTCCTGGGATGATTTCAACAATTTGAGTTTGGAGGAGAAGGCGCCTTATTTGGTTCAGGCGAACGGTCAGGCGTTCCATACGTTGTTTTCGCAGCAATTTGATCGCGAGCAGTTGGATCAGCTATGCGATTTGGCGACTCGCATCAGGCGGATATCGAAGCAACGTGACGGGGTGAAGTTCCTGGCCGACCTGCTTTGCCACAAGCGCGCGATGCTGTACTTCTCTCAGCCGTCGAGTCGTACGTTCCTGTCGTTCTACGCAGCCTGCCAGATCTTGGGCTTTAGGATTGCGGAGGTTCGTGACCCCTCGATTTCATCGGAGATGAAAGGCGAGTCCCGTGAGGATTCGATTCGTACGTTCAGCTCATATTTTGACATGATCATCATGCGCACTCCCTTGCAGGGTTTTGCCGAGAAGGTGGCGTGGTTGCTGTCGAACACGGATCGTCCATTGCCTGTCATCAACGCAGGTTCCGGAAAGGACCAGCATCCGACCCAGGCGTTGCTTGACATCTACACCTTGGTTCGCTCCTTTGAAAAGAGAGGCGGTTTGGAGAACAAGCACATCGTTTTCTGTGGCGATTTGGCTCGCGGACGTACAGTTCGTTCGCTGTCGCTTCTGTTGAGGAACTACAGTAACATCTCGATGACCTTCGCGGCGCCCGACCATCTGCAGATTGGCGATGACATCCTGCAGCAACTGAAAGTGGCGGGAATCCAATACAACGTGACAAGCGACTTCAAGGCGACGATTCCTGAGGCGGATGCGGTCTACATGACACGCATCCAGGACGAATGGGATTCAAAGCCCGGTGAATCCGCTGCCTTCAATCTAGAGGATTTTTCCTTCTCAGGCGACGACCTCGCAAGATTGCCACCGTACTCAATCATCATGCATCCGCTACCAAGACGTACAGAAATCGACGTGGCGTGCGACAATGATCCCAGGGCGATGTACTGGAGGCAAATGAGAAACGGAATGTGGATTCGTTCGGCGCTGATCGCGACCAACTTCCGCCGCGACACCGAAATCACGCACTACTACATGATGAACCTGAAGTGAGTTCAAAGACAATGGCTGACATCCCCTCCATCGCAAGACAGGCACGCACGGCGGCGCGGATGCTGGCGGCGTCAGAAGGCACCGCCAGGGCTAAGGCATTGGCGTTGATGGCAGACAAGCTGGCGGAATGCAAGGACGAGTTACTGGAGGCCAATCGCCAGGATTTGGAGTTTGCAATCCAAAATGGAACTCCAGTTGCATTCCAAAAGCGCCTTGAGATTACGGAGAAGGTATTCGCCTACATGTTGCGTCGTTTGAACGAGGTGTCTGCTTTGTCCGATCCGGTTGGCCAGGTTTTGGAGGGGCGCAAGATGCCGAATGGGTTGAAGGTGTCCCGCGTGTCGGTTCCCCTCGGCGTTGTTGCAATCATCTACGAAGCCCGTCCGAACGTGACGACGGATGCCGCGGCAGTGGCGCTCAAGTCCGCCAATGCGGTGATCTTGAAGGGCGGTTCTGAATCGATTCGATCCAATCGTGTCTTGGTCAAGGCGATGCGAAGCGCGATTGCGGATGCCGGGTTGCCTGTGGATGCAGTGCAATTTGTGGATTCTACGGATCACCAGGACGTGGCGACGCTGTTGCAGCAGAGCGAGTTTGTCGATGTGATCATACCTAGAGGCGGCAAGAGTTTGATCAAGGCGGTCTCGGAAAACACCAAGATTCCCGTTATCAAGCACTATGACGGGATCTGCCATCAATATGTCGCTGAGGATGCCGACATTGAGATGGCGGTCAAGGTCGTGCTCAATTCCAAGACGGAAAGGGTTGAGGTTTGCAATGCGTTGGAGACATTGCTGGTCGATGCCAAGATCGCAGGGGATTTTTTGCCGAAGATGGCTGCCGCCTTCCGGGAGAAGGGCGTTGAGATTCGCGGTTGCGAGCGGACCTGCGTCATTTTGCCTGGGATCAAGGCGGCTTGCGCGGAGGATTGGGATGCTGAGTATTTGGCTCCCATCATCGCGGTTCGCGTGGTTGATGGGATTCAGGAGGCGATCGACCACATTGCGCTTCATGGCTCGGGGCATACGGACGGAATCTTGACGAGCAGTTTGCGATTTTCCCGCGAGTTCGTGGCGAAAGTCGATTCCGCATCAGTCTTGGTCAATGCCTCGACGCGTCTTTCAGGCGGCGGCGACTACGGGATGGGCGCAGTTGTCGGGATCAGTACTGACAAGTTGCACGCCCGGGGGCCTGTCGGTCCCGCCGAACTTTGTTCCTACAAGTGGATAGCTGAGGGCGACGGGCACTTGCGGTGACCGGCTCCTGAACACTCATGTTGGAAGAGAAGTTATGGGTAAATTGTTTTTGTTACTTGTGTTGATTTCTGGTTTTGCGTACGGTCAGAGCGGCTTTGGCGAAGCGCTGTACGCGAGGCGTCAAGCCTACTTGCAGGCATTGCCGAAGACGGAAAGCAAGACGCATTTCCTGCAACTCTACTACGATTACCCCCGTGAGATGGATTGGTTCTTGCAGGAAATCGACATGGAGGCGTGGCTAAAGTCGACGAACAATGAGCTTGTCCTAAAAGCCATCCGGAAATTGGCGGTGGAATTGGGTGAAAAGCTTGACAATCGGCTGGCGATAATGGAGAAGAAGGTTGGCGCTGGCGAATCTCCGGAGTTGATAGGTTTGTTTTGCGAGCTTGCGAGTCGTCGCCGTGTCCGTCGCTTGAGCAAGGTTTCCCAGTTGTCCCATGACATCATTTTCATTCGTCGTTCTCCAGTGACTCCTTCGTTTTTTGCCTATACTGAAGGATTGTCCGATGCTCAGAGCGAGCGATTTTTCAATCCTGGCAGCGAGTTGGTTCGCTTGCATGTCGGCGTTGACGGCGATGTTTCCGAGACGGTTTTGCTACGTGACGCCGGCGGCATGATGCGCGATCCTGATGTTCACTTCAATGGGAAGAAAGTCTTGTTTTCCTGGAAGAAATCCGATCGTCAAGACGACTATCATCTTTACGAGTACGATTTTGCCAGCAAGGGGGTTCGTCAGCTGACATTTGGCTTGGGCGCCGCGGATTTCGAGGGGATTTACGTCAATGAGCATGAGATTGTCTTCAATTCGTCACGTTGCGTGCAGACTGTCGATTGCTACTGGACTGAAGTCTCCAACCTGTACGCCTGCAACGATCGTGGCGAGTATATTCGACGGCTGGGGTTCGATCAGGTTCATACCGTCTATCCGCAGTTGATGAACGATGGCGGAGTCATCTATACCCGATGGGATTACAACGACAGAGGGCAGACCTTCACACAATCCCTCTTTAGGATGAATCCCGATGGTACCGCGCAAACTGAACTCTACGGCAACAATTCCTGGTTTCCGACCACGCCCTGCCACGCCAGGCCAATCCCTGGCACAGGCAAGTTTCTTGCCGTCGCAATGGGGCATCACACTTGGCAGGCCGGCAAACTGATTCTCATTGATCCCGGCAAGGGGCGTCAGGAAGCGGAGGGCGTGGAAATGCTTGCGCCGAGGCGTCCCGCTCAAGCCGTCAGGATTGACGCATACGGGCAGAGCGGCGAACTCTTCAGGCATCCCTACCCATTGGACGAAACGAACTACATCGTCGCCTACATCCCCGCATTCCTTAACTTTGCGCGAGGAAAGACCAATTTCGGACTGTACTACATGGATGCCAATGGCAATCGGGAGTTGCTTTCGCTGAGCAGTTGGAAATCCGCGAACCATCCGGTTTTAGTGAAGGAGCGTCCGCTTCCCCACGAGAGGCCGTCGCTTGTCGATCATCGAAAGACGGAAGGAATGTTTTATTTGCACGACATTTATTTTGGTCCTGGCATGCAGGGCGTCGCCCGTGGCGAGGTCAAGGAGCTTCGCATTGTCGCCTTGGA
The DNA here is from genome assembly GCA_019136135.1 of Verrucomicrobiota bacterium. Classification (GTDB taxonomy): domain Bacteria; phylum Verrucomicrobiota; class Lentisphaeria; order Oligosphaerales; family Oligosphaeraceae; genus UBA1407. The sequence continues at coordinate 17,230 of JAGVUR010000049.1, read as the reverse complement.
TTTCAGGGCGGCTGGGATCCGCGACAATACGTCCAGCGGTCCCGGGGGTGCGTCGAACAATTCGACTCCGGTTTCTATCAACAATGCGTCTTGGGACGTAAAGCAAGTCCTTGGTACCACGCCAGTTCACGCTGATGGGTCGGCATGCTTCACGGTTCCCGCCAAGATACCGGTCTATTTCCAGGCTCTTGACAAGGACGGGCAGGCTATCCAGACGATGCGATCCTGGTCGACGCTACAGCCCGGAGAGACATTCTCCTGCATCGGATGCCATGAAAGCAAGAACGAAATTGCGAGTTTTCCCAAGCAGCGATCAATCGCTGCGACCTTGGGACCGCAACCCTTGAAGCCTGCCAAGCCCGAACAGCGAAAAGGATTCTCGTACCTGAAGGAAATCCAGCCAATTTGGGACAAGCATTGCATCAAATGCCATGTCGCAGACAAGAATAGGTCCGATATCGTGCCCACGGCCTCATTCTGCTGCCCGTCGGATAATCCGTATGCGATGATTGACAAGAAATTGCCAACCCATTCCGATGACCATTCCATCCCGAGATTTACCTGGCATAACAAGCATAATTCTAACGAATGGGTCCAGCAGACTTTCACGAAGCCGCGCAAGATCGGCATCACCAGGGTCTATTGGTTTGACGACGAACCCCGGAAGGGATTCTGCCGTCCCCCGGAATCCTGGAAGCTTTCCTACCAGGAAACGAAGGACGGTCCCTGGCATCCCGTCGAAACCAATGACGAGTATTCGGTTGAAAACAACAAGTTCATCGTCGTATCATTCAAGCCTGTTACCGCCATCGCCTTTAGGATCGATGCCAGGATGAGACCGAAAAATTCAAGCGGCATTTTGGAATGGACGCTTGCCGAAACGGCGGAGGAATTCACGGCAAAGCCGAAGGAAGCCCAGGAAAAGGGAATACCGATGGATTTGACAAGCTTCCCGATCAAGTACGTCAGGCATGGACGCGAGTGGGCTGCCTCGTACATCTCGCTGTCCAACGACGGCAAGATCAATCCCATCGTCAACTGGATTTCGTCACAGTCGGTTCCGACGATGCTCCCGCCGAGATCCGGTGGCTCCACGACCAGCAAACTGGTGAAAATGCTTCGCAATGGCCACAAGGGAACGAAACTCTCCGATGAGGAACTCAGGACAGTCATGATGTGGATTGACTTGGTCATCCCCTACTGCGGGGATTACCGGGAAGCGAATATCTGGAATGAACGCGAAATGCAGAAATACGACCACTATGAACGGAAACGATTCCGCTTCCAGGCACTCGAACGCGCCCACCTGGAGGCGTTCATCAAGCAACAAAGCGGCGAGGATTTCAGATTCCCGGTGCAATACTCCAATCTTGCAGTCAATCCATATGCGATCACCAACCCAGAATCATTTCCAAGGGCGACGTCGAATAGCGAATGCCGAGGCGAAAAAGCATTCCTGGCAGCCAATGTGATCGATGGACGAACAGAAAACAAAGGACACGGAGACGCATACCCCTCGTGGGGACCGGAACAAATCGACAATCCCTGGCTCAAGATCGATTTCGGTAGCCAGGTCACCATCGATACCATCGATATTTGGCTTAGGGCGGATTTCCCCCACGACAAGACCTGGACATCAGCGGAAATCCAATTCTCGGACGGAACGTCATTGCCCATTGCGTTGACGGAAACTGCAAACCGACAATCATTCCCGTTCCCGAAGCGAACCGTGACATCCTTCACTATCACCAATTTCAAGCCGACGGAACCCAAGGCGTGGAGAGCGATCTCCGAAGTCGAAGCCTGGGGGACAAGGTGATTTCCCCTTGAGATCCCAGCGTTTTTTTGCGATTTTTCCCCGCAAAATCACCCTGAAACCAAGCCGAAAATTCACCGGTTTCGTACTCAAATGGTATGTGACATGCCTTCCAGATTCGGTATTGGAGGTTTTGGGACTGGGACCTATGGGACGAATGAGACAGATGGAACCCATGCGACTGGTGTCTGGGACTTGAGACGTAGCGTTGGGTTTTGTGGGGCTTGAGTTTTTGGGACTGAGGCTGGTCGGTCGGACAGGTCGGACGGGTCGGACGGGTCGGATGGGTCGGACAGGGTCGGACAGGGGCGGACGGGTCGGACGGGTCGGACAGGGTCGGACGGGTCGGACAGGGTCGGACAGGGTCGGACAGGGTCACGCTTTTGCGAGGGTGAGGATCAGCCAGAGTTGGTAGGCGTTGTTTTTGATTCCTTCGCGATGCTCGTGGATCAACTTTTGGACGACGGCGTGGTTGAAGTATCCATGCCTGTCCCAGAGCTGTGGTTCGGCTTCCAGTTGATAGAGGAGCTGGGTCGATTCGTCCGAGAACCAATCGGCCAAGGGCATGCCAAAACCACGCTTGGGTTGCCGAATCAATTCAGGAGGGATGATGTATTCGGCGATTTGAGTCAGCACTCGCTTTCTGGAACGAGTCGTCAATCTGAAAGAAGGCGGGAGCTGTAAGGCGAATTCGACAAGCTCCCTGTCAAGCATGGGATTCAAGGATGTAATAGAGACGAAATTAGCGGCGATCGCCTCTTTGCGGCAGCCGTCTTCGGGGAGATAAGTCGCGATGTCTATCGCGTTGGCTTGCTCGAGGAACGTCGGTTTTTCAAGGTGTTCGACCAATTTCTGCCATTGTTCGAGATATGAATTTGTCGCGAAAGTGAGCAGTTGCTGCTTCAGGTCCAGGTTGAAGATTTCCTGGAATGTCGCGAAACCTTGGACTGGCGGTTGTTTCCAGAAGTTTGCCATTCTGGTCAGGGTCGCGAGCCGTGATCTCGTATCGTGTGGCTTGTTGCCGCAGAGGGCGATAATCGCAGTTGCGACAGCATTGACGAGCCATTTTGGGAGGAAGTTCCATTTTTGCCTGAGAGCCATTGCTTGATAGCGTCGATATCCCGCAAAGATTTCGTCGCCTCCAGTCCCTGAGAGGATTGCAGTTGCGCCATTGTATTTTGCGAGCAGCATGGCGACTGTCGTTGGGATGATCGAGGCATCTGCAAAGGGTTCTCCGTAGGCGCTTAGGATTGGAGTCAGGAGCGTGCAGTGCGTGGGGACGACTTCGGTGACGAAGTTGTTGATTCTGTACTTGTCCGAAGCGATTTTGGCGAGGGTTCGTTCGTCATAAAGCGGGTTTTGGAATCCTGCGGTGAATGCGTTGCCGCCGAAGGCGGGAGATGTGGAGGCGATTGCGGTGACGAGATTGGAGTCGATTCCCCCTGAAAGCAAGGAATCGGCGTGGGGTTTGCACTGCAGGCATCTGTTTATGGCGATATCGAGTCGCTTCCAGGTTTCTTCGACTGTGTCGTGGAAATTGATTTTTCTGTATGGTTTGAATGTTGGCATCCAGAAGTTGTTTTCGCGTGTTTGGCGTTCGTCAACCAGCAGCGTTGAAGCTGGTTTAAGTCTTTTGATGCCAGTGTAGAATGTGTTTGGGGGTGGTACGTATCCGAGCGAGGTGAAGTCGGCGAGTGCCTTGATATTGAGTTGCGTTGAAATTCTTGGGAATTTTTTCAGCGGGTTGAGATGAGTTGAGAAAACGACAGTTTTGGATGTCAGCGTTGCGTGGAAGTGTTCTTTTTGCCCGATGTGGTCCCTGATCAGCAGCAATGAGTTTTGTGTGCTGTCGATGATAGCGATAGCAAAAGGACCATTGAGTTCATTTGGGAGGTTGGTTTTGTGTTTTCTGTACAGTTCGGCGATTTGCTGGAGTTGATTTTGCTGGTCTAGGTTGAGGCAGAAGCCATCCAATGCGATTGCGAGGTTGTTGTCCTGAAAGAGGACATTGCTGCCTGCAATCGCCCAGTTGTCACCTGAAATGACCGTATTATTTTGGTCGGAAAGATCCTTGACGAGCAGCGGATTGAAGGAATCGATCGAACAATGATTTGGATTGAAGTATCCTAGGAAGGGCATAGTTTAGAACTTGTTTGATTCAGGGGCATCAACGCAAACTCTAGTTGTTTTGTTTGGCTATGATGTTGCGATGGACATTTTCGAGGATATTTTCGAAGAGTTGTGCAAGAGGTTCGAATCGTTGGTCTGAGCGCAAGACTTCCCTGATTTCTTCGACGGCTTTTCCATTTGGGACACCATGTAATCGGATCAGCGATCCGCATTGCGTCAATTTGTTGATGACGGTCTTGATCTGATCTTTGTTTCTGAGGCAGAATGCCGGTGTCCAAGGGCAGTATGAAGGGAGGATTTTATCCCAGGCTTCCGGCGAGATATCGGTGTTTGCCTTTGCGAGGATGGAATTGAGTTTTGCGGCGAGGTTTTCGTATTCGCTTTTATGCAATGGCGTCCTGAGGTTGTCCTGTGGCTTGCAAGCATAGTCGCAGACGTATGAGTAGGATTGCCTGGCAGGGTCGAAGATGATTTTGATTTCGGTGACGAGCTTGTCTCCGAGCAGGATTGGTCGATGCGGGATGACGCTATTTGAGCAGAAGACGTGGTCCGGAAAATCGGGATGCGAGAGGAAAGCGTATGTTTCCTCGACTCTCGTGACGGTCATTTTCCACTGTTTGTTTAGGAGTTCTTCAGCGATGTCGCGTCGCTTTTCGTCATCTTGCAATAAGCTTCTTGAGTATTTCATGATGTGTTTAATTACTTAAGTATGATCCAGCCGAATGCGGATGAATCTTTGTTTCCGCAGATGCCCGGTGTCCATTCGAGCCATCCCTTGAAGCCTTTGCCGTCGTTGTCATTGACGGTAAAGGATCCTGTAAGTCTCTTGTTTGGCGAGGGTTTGCTGAGGTTGAGTTCGCTCCATGGGATACTTGCCTTATAGACAAATACATTGTTGTTTTTGGTGACGGAGGCGGTTGCGGACTTGATGATGTCGCCTTGTCCTGGCTGGCCCCACCGATAGACGAATGCCTCGTTGTCACCGGTGAAGGCGAGAGCGAATTCGACTTCGCTTCCGTCGTAGTTTTGGTTTTTGTTCGGCAGTCCTTCACGGAGTGCGAATTGTATGCAGTCTCCTTTCCAGACGCTTGCATCCCGGCTGTCTTGCGAGTGGACATCATCGGTGATTTCCGCGTTGACATAGAGGCAGTCCTCGTCCCAATTCAAGGATAGTTTCGCCGAGCAGTCATCCGCTCCGTTGTAATCGGTGTCGATTTTCACAGAATTGGGCTGCGCTGGGCCGAGGGTGACGATTGTTGCGCCTGGTTTTCCCTTGTATGTTGCGATCATTCTTGGTCTTGAGGGCTTGATGGCGATGCGGGTGGCTGTAGTGTCTTGGACGATCGATGCCGAGATTGGAGCGTAGCCTGCATTTGCGCCTTCCGGGAGATCGATTTTCAGCAGCGAGGCAGATGTTTCGTTCGGGGCGAGGGTTCCAGTATCCCATGATCGCGCTGGTTCTATAGTCCAGTCAGAGGGCGCGTTGAGGTTGATTCTTGCTTTTTGCGGGTATCGGCTGTTGTTTTTGACTTCAGCGGGGAGCAGGAAGCTTTCTCCTGCGAAGGAGTCCTGTGGATTGCCCAAGATGATTGAGAGCCTTGGGACGTACGTGATGGCGATTGGGATCTTGAAGTATCCGTGTCTGCGAGGCACCGTGAACGTGATGTCTTGTGGCTTTGCGGTGTCGAGGATGCTCTTGGGCGTCCAGGAGATTGTTTTTCCATCGATGTCATCAGTATTGATCTGAAGATCAGTTCCATCTGGCAATGAGACTTGGAAAGGATAGCTTTTCTGTGTTTTGAATGGTTTAAAGACGAAGTTGATGTATTCCCCTTGTACGAGATCAAAGCAAGGGGATGTCAATTCAGGCTTTTGGATGTTTTCGGCTTTGAGCAACGCTTCCGCCAGGGCATCTTTCAGTTCCGCGTCTTGGATTGCCTTGAATTGATGCCTCATTTCGGAGACTATATGGCGGTTTCCGAGGTTGGTTTCCTCGAAGATCAGGATTGCGATTTCCTGTGGCTTGAGGGTGAGCTTGATATCAAGTGGCTGGGTTGTCAGCCCAACTGTCACATGTCCGAATTCATTGATTCGTGAGCATTTCCAGGATTTGTCCGGGATTTGAAGTTGGCTGCTTGCGGCGACGAAGCTTTGCGGCTCGTTGGAGTAGTTGACGACTGCGACGAGGAGGTTGCCGGCGGGATCTTTCCAGACGGTTGATTCGACGGGCGGGATCGTGACGTCATGAGGCTTGGTTCGGTTCCAGACCATCGTCATCGGCATTGGGGTTTCCTGGTTTTCCAATTCGCCAAGCAATTCTCCGAGGACGAAGAAATTCTTGGCTTTCTTCTGGAGGATCGCGAGTTTAATCAGGTATTCGAATTTATCCCGATGCTCATTCTGGTAGAACCAATGGACCCAGCCAAGCTGGCAGCCCCAGAGGAAGTTGCGTCCCTGGCAAGCGCGGAAAGCGTCAAAGGTATCCGTAGCCGATTGTGGGCTGGAGAAGTAGATTGTATATCCGCTATAGACGGCGGGGAGGGCGGGGACGTCGTTTTCGTTCTGTTGAATCCAGGTAAGGAATCCGTCGATATTGTCCATATAGGGTTCCGCTGTATTTTCGGTTGTCAGCGTCACTCCTTTTTCCATGGCCATTTTTTTGGTTTGGTTTAGCATTTGGCGATATCCGATGCACCAGTGCTTGCCTCCTCCGAGGGGATGCCCATGTGATTTGTCAAAGCAGAGCGCTGGCGCTGCCGCTCCGATTTGGTCCAGGTAGATTCCGTTCACGCCGTTGTCGATCAGTTGTCTGCAGATATCGTTGACGGTATCCTGCCATTGTTTTGTGTAGGGGCAGTTGGGTACGAGTCTTCTCTTCGATCCATAGATTTCGATGTATGGGTTTCCCTTTTGGTCTTTTGCCGCGGAGTTGATGCCCTTGTTTTTGAAGCTATCGATATCCATGTCCCAGAGTCGTCCATTGATGTATGGCATGATCAGCATATTTTTTGCGGTGAGTTCTCGTGTGATTTCCGAGAATCCTTCTTTGGCCGGGAAATATTCAGGGTAGGTATGATCGAAGGGGATTTGGTGCCAACAGTACCAATGGACACCGAATGGCACCCGGTCGTTCACGATTTTGGCTGTTTCCTCCATGATGCCCTTGATTTGTTGCGGCGTTCCGCTGAGGCAGAGCCAGAATCCATTGTCGATGAACTGTTTCGGGTAATCTTTTCTGTTGACGATAGGTCCTTTTGCGGTCCAGATCTGCTTGAGTACCCAATTGCGATAGATTTTCGCCGCATTCCACCAGTTTCCGTTATAGGCCTTGAGTACGATAGGGAATTCCTGTTTGAGGCTTGTTCCTGGTTGACCTGCGTTTTCCGGGATTAATCTGATTGTGGTGTCCTGCGGGCGTTTCAGCGTTGGGTGCTTTGGAGTAGCGTCTGGGTCGTGGGCAGCAAAGTAGAGTCCTGCATTTTTGATATTGAACGCCATGAACTGCATCGGCGCTGTGGTGGAGGGATATCTCGGGGAAAAGTCGAGGTTTGGATTTTTGACGATTCTTCCGCCCCAGTTTCCCCCTGGCAGGAGCATTTCTCCGTCTTGGTTTGCGAGGATTGTGGGCAAGTACGGGTATTCTGCGGTCCAGAGTCCCCAGGTTTTGCTTCTGTTGATGACCGTAAGCTTCCATTCGAATTGATTGGATTCTTGGTTTTGGACGATTTCGCTAATGATATCGAGGACCTTTTTCTCTCCGCTGAGGTCGAGGTTGCTCCAGGTGAATCTGATTCCATTCTGGATCTTCTCGGCTGTTCCGTTGAAAGCGGATTTGTTGTTGATGACAATTTTTTCCTCGGAGTTTGGCGATGTGAATACGAGGCTCCAATGTCCTGGTGCGCGTTCATTGTTTTCACAGAAGATCTCATTGGATAGCTTGTGTTGCAGTCCGAGGATTGAGAATCCCATATCCGGTCCTGAGAACGCGATTTTGAGGTCGTTGCTTTCGATGACGTGCGGAGTGTCGGGCAATGTTCGTTTGGCTTCTTGTTTAGACATTTGCATTTCGGTGGTTTTCGAGGGGGTGAGCGTTACGATAAGGTCGCGGTTTTTCCCGAGCCAACGGTCAAACCAGGCTTCCGTGTTCACGGATGGTCCAAAGTAGAGGAGTCCTTCGAAAGAACGCTGGTTGACTTCAGAAGGCAAATCGGGTCTTTGCTTGAGGATGTAATAGACGAATTCGTTTGAGGCGTCCCAGGCGGAGATGTTTTTGCCGCCGATTCCCGCCGCCTCGCTTCCTGTACTCATCACAAGCCAATCCGGGGCGGACAAGCCACGGCTTTTCGTGCCTGGAGTTTGCATGATGTGCTCTTTGAATGGGTTGCCCATGAGGTAGGATGTGTAGTAAAGGTCTTTTCGGGACAAATGAAGGAAATGAAGCTCAGACCAGGGTTGGGTGTCTCCGGAAAACCTGACGACTTCCGCCGAAACTTGGATGACAGGCGAGTTCGCCGTGTAAACATAATGGTAGGTGGCCATCAAATTGCCCGAAGATTGCCGATTGCCGTACCCTGTCGTCGCTTCAATAACGACACGGACAGGACTGTTGAAGACAACACGAGCCGTGGATTGGGGATCGTCCTTGGCGCAATACTGACCGACTCCGCGCATGAAAAGACGGTCAAGAAAATGCAACTGCGAATCCGTGACGCCGGAAAACCTGTACGTGATGTCCTTGGGGAAACCACCATTGCCGGATTTGGGATGATTGAGCCGGAAATACGTCGTCTCAATCGTAATCTTGTCCTCGTCTTCGACGCACGTCAGGTCGGTTTTTTGTGGCTGGGTCTGCTCGCACGGGATGATTTTGAACGATCTCGTCGCTCCTGGGGCGGTGATGCCAGGTACGATCCAGGTCAGGATATCGGCATTTTTTTCAGTCGTATCCAGTGCTGCCGGGAGTGGTTTTGATGTTGCGTTGGATTCGACGATTGCGAATTGTTTTCCTTTGAGCGCGTCTTTGGGCAATTTGCATGAAGCCGTCTGCTCGAAACGTTCGTGATCTCGGTTGCTGACCTGGATGTCATACCAAGCTTGTTGAGCGCTGAGTGCCGTGGCAAGGATAAGCAGGCTTTGGGCAAGTATGAATTTGCGCATGGTGGAAATCCTTATTTTGCTATGGGTTGGAATTATGGGTCACGAATCTATCTAATGTGGCTTGTTTGCGATGGAATTTCAAGTATTTTTGTTTGACGAGGGCATGGTTTGCAGTATATTAATAGGTAATTCGCACTGACTCTAAAGATACGTTCTGCGGAGCAAGGTACGCGGTAGGCAATTTATGATTTTATGGCTGCAATCGATTGCGGCTTTTTTTCTAGTTGCGCGTCCTTGCTTTGCTCTGCAAGGAGGCGCTTTTTTTATGGAAAAATCGATTGAGACCCGGGTTGCTTTGCTAGGGATTGTGGTTGAGGATTCGTCCGCAGTTTCCAGTTTGAATGACTTGTTGCACGAGTACGGGAGCCATATCATTGGGCGAATGGGATTGCCGTATCGCGAAAGGGGGATATCGATCATCAGCATCGTGCTTGATGCACCGGGCGATGTGATTTCTGCGCTCTCGGGAAAGCTGGGGATGATCCGTGGCATCAGTACCAAGACGCTTTACGCAAAGGTGAAAGGCAATGGCTGATGATGCAAGCGACATCCTGGAGGCGCTGATTGGCGGCGATTCGTTGTCGGCGCCTGAATACGAGGCATTGCTGGTCGGGCGCGAGACATTGCAGGCTCGTGCGGCTGAGGCGGCGAACGAGCTTCGATTGCGTTATTTCGGCAATAAGATCTACATCCGCGGACTGATCGAATTCACGAACTATTGCCGGAACGACTGCATGTATTGCGGGATTCGTCGCAGCAACCCGAATGTGGAGCGGTATCGTCTGACATCCGAGCAGATTTATGAATGTTGCGAGTTTGGCTACGGCTTGGGTTTTCGGACCTTTGTTCTTCAGGGTGGTGAGGACGGTTGGTTTAATGATGATCGTTTGGTTGAGATTGTCAGTGAGATCAAGTCCCGTTATCCTGATTGTGCGGTGACGCTATCGGTTGGCGAGCGTTCTCGCGAAAGCTATTCCCGGTTGCGTTCTGCTGGTGCGGATCGGTATTTGCTTCGTCACGAGACTGCTAACGATTGGCATTATTCTCAATTGCATCCATCGGGGCAGCGTTTGTCCAGTCGTTTACGTTGCCTAAAGGATTTGAAGGAGCTTGGTTTTCAGACAGGTTGTGGGTTCATGGTAGGTTCTCCCTACCAGACCTTGGGGCATTTGGCTGAGGATTTGACGTTCATCAGGTCGTTTTGCCCCGCGATGGTCGGGCTTGGTCCATTTATTCCGCACTGCGACACTCCATTCCGCGATTTGCCATGCGGCGATATTGAGCTGACCCTGTTCCTGCTGTCCTTGGTGAGGTTGACGTTGCCGAAGGTTTTGCTTCCGGCGACGACGGCGCTGGCAACCCTTGATCCGAAGGGGCGAATCCGAGGGATTCTATCCGGCGCCAATGTGGTGATGCCCAATCTGTCACCCTTCGATATTCGCAAGAAATACCTTTTGTACAATAACAAGGCGGGCACAGGAACCGAGTCGGCAGAGGGGATTCGACAGCTTTCCGAGGAACTTGGAAGCATTGGATGCGAGATTGTGGTTGACCGTGGCGATGCATTGACCTAGTTCATTTTTTTTTAGAATATAGCAAAGTAACAAGGAACAAAAACATGTACGATGTAAAATCAAGCAAGGCTGAGGAGTTCATCAGCCACGAGGAAATCAATGCTACGCTGGAGTATGCGGATGCCAATTGTACCAATGCGGAGCTGATCGATTCGATTATCGAGAAGGCGAAATTGCGCAAGGGATTGAATCATCGCGAGGCATCGGTGCTGCTTGCCTGCAAATTGGAGGACAAGAACCAGGAGATTTACGCATTGGCAGAGCAAATCAAGAAGGACATCTACGGGAATCGAATCGTTATGTTTGCCCCGTTGTATCTGTCCAACTACTGCGTCAATGGATGCGTGTATTGCCCGTACCACATGAAGAACAAAAACATCATCAGGAAGAAGCTGAGCCAGGACGAGATCCGCCGCGAGGTGATCGCCCTTCAGGACATGGGACATAAGCGACTCGCTATCGAGTCGGGAGAGCATCCCGTGGAAAATCCAATCGAATACATCCTGGAATCCATCAAGACAATCTACGACATCAAGCACAAGAACGGTGCGATCCGCAGAGTCAATGTGAATATCGCGGCAACAACCGTGGAAAACTACCGAAAACTGAAGGATGCCGGAATCGGTACCTACATCCTGTTCCAGGAAACATACCACAAGGAAAGCTATGAGATGCTGCATCCTACGGGACCAAAGCACGATTACAGCTACCATACCGAGGCTATGGACAGAGCCATGCAAGGCGGCATTGACGACGTCGGATTCGGGGTGCTGTTCGGCTTGGAGCGGTATCGGTACGAATTTGCCGGCCTTCTTATGCATGCCGAGCATTTGGAAGCGGTATTCGGCGTTGGTCCTCATACGATCAGCGTTCCTCGTATCCGTGCCGCAAACGATATCGATCCCGATTCGTTCAAGAATGGAATCGACGACGATACGTTCGCGAAGATCGTGGCTTGCATTCGGGTCGCAGTCCCTTATACTGGGATGATCGTGTCAACCCGCGAAAGCAAGAAGACTCGTGAGCGTGTCCTGCATCTTGGGGTTTCGCAGATTTCCGGCGGCTCGAAGACCTCGGTTGGCGGATATGCGGAGCCTGAACCCGAGGACGAGGACTCGGCGCAGTTTGACGTTTCGGATCGCCGCACTTTGGACGAGGTCGTGCGCTGGCTGATGGGCATGGGCTACATACCCTCGTTCTGTACGGCTTGCTATCGCGAGGGACGCACTGGCGACAGGTTTATGTCGCTGTGCAAGACTGGTCAAATCCAGAATTGCTGCCATCCCAATGCCCTGATGACACTGCAGGAATATCTGATGGATTATGCAACGCCTGAAACAAAGGCGATCGGCGACAAGCTGATCGAAGAGGAAATCAAGAAGGTCCCCAACGAAAAAATCAGAGGCATCGCGCAACGCAATCTCGAAGCGATCAGAAATGGAGAAAGGGACTTTAGATTCTGATTTTTGGGACTGGGACTGGGACAAATGAGACTTATGAGACGAATGAGACTTATGGGACTGGGATACAAGACTGGGACTGGGACATTGTGTTGAGTCTTGTGGACCTGGTGGCTGGGACTGGTCGGACTAGTCATTCATCATTCATGTGCGAGGTTAAGCATGATTTCGTCAATCAGTTCTTCTTGATGAAGGATTCTTGAGTCAACCATGTTGATTGAGTTTACTGCGCAGTGCTCTCGGATCAGGTTGTTGAACTGACTGAGCACGGCTGGGTTTCCAGCCCCGAAGTCCTGTACAAAAAGGAATGGGATGCCTGCGGATTGGAGCAAATTGGCTTCGTTGGTGATTCGATTGGAGAAGCCACTCTTGGTCATTTTCTGCTGGGCACATTGGTTGGAATGCATCAAGACAACCAAAATGGGTTTTTTGGAGATAATGTCCTCCAATTGTTTTCTGTATGTACTAAAGGTTGCTGCTTCCAACAAAGCCACAGACTTGCCTGATTTCTTTGCCAAAGCCTGCTTGATATTCGCGTGTTTGGAGGAATTCATGCCAAGAATCACGATGGAAGACACCGGAATTTCCTTGGAAACGAAACTATCTTCCTCTGGTTCAGTTTTCTTGGGTTCTTCTTTGTCAGCTTGAGTAGATGTTGGTGGCGGTTTGAAGTCTGTCTCGCTTTTTGTCGATTTCTCAACAACGACTTCTTGTTTATCCTGCTCTGCTACACTCGTTTTTCCTTGGTCGAGGCGAGGCGATATTTGATCGGGTGACTTTTGCTCAGTTGTAGTTGTTGTTTTGACAGCCGTCGGGGTTACGGTTTCGGTGGCTTCTGTCGTTTGTTCTGTCTTTGGCGATTCTTTTCCACCGCTCACCGATCGGGCAATGATGATGATGAGCAAGAGGATCAGGATCCCTCCTGCAATGCCCATCAGGAGTTTGGGCTTGGACTTGAGTTTCTGGATGATTTCGTTGTCTTGGATTTTCTGGATGATTTCATTAGCTAGGATTTTCTGTAGAAGCGGTTGCTTGGGTTCGGAATTTGTCGCTGGTTTTGGTTTCGGGATCGCATTGGCCGTAATCGCTGTGTTCTGGTTGTCGCTAGCCGGGATTTGGTCGATGGTGAGAGCTGTGTTCTGGTTGTCGCTAGCCGGAATTTGGTCGATTGTAAGTGCTGTATCATGGGTACTAGCAGTCGGTGCAAGATCAATAGTAAGCTGCGTGCTTTGTTGATTTTGTTGTTCCAGGTTTTCTGTATTAATCTGTGCGAGTCTTTTCAGGAGTTCTCTTGTTGACTTGATCCTTTTGTCACGATCTTTTCTCGTCATATCCTTGATGAGCGTTGCGATATTATCTGGGATATTCGGATTAAGGAATTTTGGATCTTGTATGTCATCTCTGCTCGCGACCTGGGTAAGGATTTCGACCATCGTTCCGCTTTTGTACGGTTTTTGTCCTGTGACCATTTCGAAGAAGACGATGCCGAGGCTGTAGATATCTGCCCTCGCGTCGACATTTTTCGAGTCGAGTGCTTGTTCTGGCGCCATGTACGCAGGTGTGCCAAAAACTGAAGCTTCGACTGTGAGTTGTGTATCTTCGTCTGCCGTTGACTTTGCGATACCGAGGTCGGCGAGCTTTACTTTTCCGTCTTCTCCGAACATGATGTTATCTGGCTTGATGTCCCGATGGATCATTTGGCCATGGTGTGCCGCATTCAAAGCCTGCGCGGTTTCGGTGATGATTTGGAGTGTCTGGCAAAAGGGAAGGATGCCGGATTTTTTGAGCAATTTGCTGAGGTTTCCACCAGGCACGTATTCCATCACGATGAAATAAATCTCGGATTCGGTATTTTGTCCGGCATCGTAGACTTCGATTAGATTTTGATGTCTGATTTTGGACGCCAGCCTTGCTTCGCGGATGAATCTGTCGACAAAGTTTTTATTTTGCTTTGCGACATCTGGGAAGAGGACCTTGATTGCGACGAGCGAATTCAGGGTATTGTGCCTGGCGAGATAGACTTCGCCAAATCCACCCTTGCCCAATCGCTTCTGGATCGTGTATCGCTCGAAGACTTGATCGGGCTGGAGAATGCTTTGTTTCCCTTGAGATTCCATGCAATTGATCTGGTTATGGATTATTGGTCGTAATTGGGGAGCTGGATTCTTGCGATTTCCGCCTCTGCCATAAAGGTAGGCTTGTTCTTGAGAACGAATCGTCCTTCGACTTTCCCCTCTGTGGTGATGCGTTCAGTTTGCCAGACGATCAGATCCTGGGTCTGGTACTCCCCGTTCTTCAGCGGGAGGATTTCAGATATGGCGATGACTTTTCTGGAACCATCGACGAGTCGAGCGGTGTGTACGACGGCGTCGATTGCCGATGCGACCTGGGATCTCAAGGCGACCAAGGGGATTTCGATTCCCGAGAGGAGAGCGCAGGTTTCAAGTCGGTACATGCAGTCCAATGGTGAGTTTGCGTGGATCGTTGACATTGAACCTGCGTGTCCTGTGTTCAATGCCTGAAGCAGATCGAGTGCTTCTCCTCCTCGGATTTCGCCGATGACCAGTCGATCCGGCCTCAATCTCAACGACGAATGAATCAGGTCTCTGATTGTGACTTCTCCTTGTCCGTTCTTGTCTGGCTTTCGCGTTTCGAAGCAGACGACATGTTCCTGCTGGAGTTGCAGTTCTGAAGCATCTTCGATGACGAGGATACGTTCATGGTTGGCGATGAAGCTTGAGAGCGCGTTGAGGACGGAGGTCTTGCCGGAAGAGGTGCCTCCTGAAACTATGACGTTTTTATGGAGTCCGACCAGCGCCTTGATCAGGAGGACGGAGTCGTCGCTCAGGGATCCAAATTTATGTAGTTTCTCGACGGTTAGCGTATCCTTTTTGAATTTGCGGATTGCGATAACGGTTCCGCATCGTGCGAGTGGGGGGATGACTGCGTGGACGCGCGAGCCATCGGGGAGTCGCGCATCAAGGCGTGGATTGTCATCGTTGAGGAGTCGTTGCATTGTCTTGGCGATATTCGATGCCGCTGCCCTAAGTCCTTGTTCTGATGGGAATGCAGCCGGTGTCAGTTCCAGGCGTCCTTTTCGTTCGATATAGACTTGCTTCGGTCCATTGATGAGGATTTCGGAGACTTCATCGTCAGCAAGGTAATCCTTGACAGGAGCGAGGAACAGGGTGAGGAAGGAGTTTGGGTTGTTATTTGATTCCATAGTCAATCCTTTGTTCTGCGAGTGCCATCATTCTATCGCTTTCTTCGATTTCGATCGGACCTGGGACATAGGGTTCCGGCAAGGTGTCGTTGATTTTGACACATATCATCGTGAAGTTGTCATGGGCTCCTGCCTCGAGGACCGCATCCTTGAGTTCATCGACGATGATTTCCGGGGTCTGGTCGCTATGAGTGAAGATTTGTGTGATTTTTTTGTTGGACAGCATGGTTGTGATGCCATCGGAGCATATCAGGAAGATATCGTTTTCGCAGACTCCGACTTCCTGCCAGGTCGGGAAGATGATTTGGTTTGTTCCTACGACTCTTGTGAGCACATGCAGCATCCGTTCGGGGACTTTCGCGATGTCCCTTCCCTGCCGTATCATATCATTTCCGATGGTATGGTCTGTTGTCAGCTGGAAGAGCTCTCCATGCCTGTAGCAATATATTCTTGAATCTCCGATTTGGCATGTGAAGGCTCGTTGTGGGTTCCATGGATCCAGGATTAGGATTGACACTGTGCATCCCATTGACTGGTAGTTGTTTCTCTTGGTGATATCCACGATTTGCGCATTTGCCCTGTGGAGCGCCTGGTATATGGCGTACTTTCGTTCTCCTGGCGAGTCTTCCCAGGTTCCCTCGACAGCCATGCGGACGCAATCGACTGCGATCCTTGAGGCGATTTCGCCGGCAGATCCACCGCCCATTCCGTCCATGACGGCAAAGCAGCCATCTTCGGGCAGCTCCAGGAAATTGTCCTCGTTATTCTTGCGGACCAATCCCTGATGTGTAAATGATATTGTCTTATAATAGGGTTCCACTATCGCTGATCATGCAATGAGTTACTTTTTGGTTTCGCCCCAGGACATCCCTGTCTTGTCGATATCGATTCTCCAGATCATAATGAGGGTCTGTTGGTTGCCTTTTTCCCAGAGCATCAGGAATTTGTCTTTTTTGTCATTTACAGGGATATCATGCTTGAGAGTGAATCCCTTGTTTTCCATTTTAGCGATGATCTGCCTTTTCGCCATTGCCAGCGGCAGGTCAATCGTTTCGTTTTTGTGCCATGTATCCTTGTTTTCCCTTTTGGAGCGGTCTGTTTTCGGGATGTTGGATGATTTCTTATCCTGTGCAAGGAGGCAGATTGCGCAGAGAAGGATGAAGAGGCTAATTCGCATATTTATGCAATTTCCTTGTGTATTTGGATTTACTTTGAGAAGTTCCTGAGAAGCTTACTGTTGCTGAACTCAAGGGGAATACGTCGGTAGCAATATCGTAGCAGTAGCCGTCTCCTGCCAAATCATCGGCTGATTTTTCTCGGTAGTACGTGCCCTTTCGGATCAGCCACCTCTGGAGAATGTAGAACCGGTCTTGATCTTCGTCCACTTGCATCAGATGCGTTTTGCCGATCGTGGGCGTCGGGCGAACGATTTGGTATGCATTGACAAGATAGCTGGCAACGGAAGGGGAGTGGATTGCCTCCACTTTGCCGCTGGCGACCACGGCGAAATTGTTGGCAGCCCCGACCTTGTAGTGGAGTTCCGCCTTTGCCTTTCCGACGGATATTCCCGCCGTTGTGGAGAAAAACGATCTGATTCGTGAGTAGGGATAGTCATTTCCGCCTACGTTGGCGTTTCGGGCTTCTCCCCAAAAGAAACGATCTCCCCAGATCGAGCCCATGAATCTGTCAGCGCCCACGTTTTGGATGGTTCCCATGGTCAACTCTCCGAGGATGCACATGCCCCCGAAGAGAACCAGATAGAGTGGCAGCACGATGATGCCTTCGAGCAAGATGGAGCCAGTGTCGTTTTTCATTTTGGTTCAATCCCCAAAGGTGACAGAGGTTACAGATGGCCTGCCTGAGAAACTTC
>JAGVUR010000030.1 GCA_019136135.1 Verrucomicrobiota bacterium | reverse complement strand
AAACGCTTTCATCTACGCGTAGGGGATTGTGGAATGATCGTCTCAACGAGATCAAGCACGAGCCATTATTTGGCGTTGGAGCACACTCGATTCGCGCTGAATACTGTCTTTCGGAACATAGCCAGATAACTACAGCAGACGGGACGATTGAGCCTGGCAGCGCGTGGCTTTATATATTTAGTTCAATGGGCGTATTTGCCTTCTTGTGTTTTTGCGTGATGGTATTCGAACCCCTCTATCGCATTTGGAAGCAAGGCAAAACCAATTCCCTTGGCGTTATTCTTTTTTCCCAACTTGTGTTCTTTTCAGTTTACATGTGTGCCGAAGCGCATATTACGGCATCTGGCGACTTTACATTTGTCTATTGCTGGTTGTTAATTGCATTGATGGATTCGCATAACCGAAACGAGTACAATCTTCTCTATCCACATATTGCCTGGATACGACGTTTTGCCTATGAGTAGAAAACGACCTTGGTTGAAGTGGGGGCTTATTGCATTTGGGGGATTACTGGTGCTAGGCGTATTGGCAGCTGAGGTCGTTTTGCGTGTCAAGTATGGCTTTTGCCAGGCAGTCTTGATGCGTAATGATGACTCCTACGAGTATATTGCCCAGCCAAGTCAGACCCGCAGGCGCTTTGGCAATACGATTCACTATAATTCCTATTCTCAAAGAAGTGAAGAGCCTTCCGAGAATGCAGTCAAGATTTTGTTCTTGGGGGATTCCGTAGTCAATGGCGGGACTTTGACGGATCAGGACGATTTGGCAAGCATGTTGGTTGAAAAAGAACTATGTGTGCGTTTGGGAGGCATGTTTCAGGTCTTGAACATATCTTCGGGTTCTTGGGGACCTGACAATTGCAATGCCTATTTAGACAAGCATGGGCTGTTCGGTGCTTCTGCTCTTGTCCTTGTGGCCAGTTCCCACGATGCATATGATATCATGACGAATTACCAACCAGCAGGAAACCTTGTTTCGTATCCAGACAAGCAGTATAGCCTCGCCTTGTCGGAGTTGTATTTCAGGTATGGCGATCATGTTCGGCATCGGTTATTGGGCATGTTTTCGCGGAAAGCTGTGAAAGCAGGTGAAGCGATGGCTGAATTTGATCGTGCGAATCAGATTTCCAAGGCAAGCAGGGAGTTCAATCCTGGCTTCAAGGGGATTTTGGACAAGTCCAAGCAGGCACAAATTCCAATGTTGCTGGTGTTGCACGCTGAAATTGGGGAACAACGGAAGGGGATGTTTACTCAGGGAGGCGATGAAATCCAGGCATTTGCTTCGGCAAATGGAGTATCCTTGGTGGACGATCTGGGAAAACTGGAAACAAAGGATTATCGGGAAAATGATCCTATCCACCTAAGCGCAAGCGGACAACGAAAATTAGCTAAGATTATTCTTGAGGAACTGGTCAAGATCATCAGGTGCCATAAAAGCGATTGACCCTTGCATAGAGAAGAAAATTTGATGAACATATGTCGATAGTCTTCCACACCAACATAGTTTCTCCTCATCAGCTGCCTTGGTGCATTGAGTTTTCGGAGTTGCACTTTGGCGGATTTACCTATTTGGCCGAGGAGGGGATGCACGCTGAGCGGAAGGCGATGGGTTGGGGGGCAGGTGAGGGGTATGATTTTGTATCGATTGCTGATGATTCGTCTCGGCGGGAATTGGAGAGTTGCGATGTATTGATATCGACGTTTAGGGAATTGGATGTGTTTAAGCGTCGTGCCCGTTCTGGTTTGCGGTCGTTTTATATGTTTGAGCGTTGGTTCAAGCCACCTTTGGGGCGTTTGCGTTTGTTTCATCCTGGTTATTGGTTGATGTGCAGGCGATTTGCGCGGTTGTGCAAGGTGGGTGAGATTGAGTTGTTGCCGATTGGTGTTCATGCGATTGAGGATATTCAGCATGTGGTCGGAGAGAGGGCGAGGATGTTGCCTTGGGGGTACTTTGTGAAGCCGAGCACGGAAACTGAGCCGTCTCAGCTGGGTTCGGGGCGTGTCAAGTTGCTTTGGTGCGGTCGGATGCTGGATTGGAAACGTGTTGATACATTGGTGAAGGCAACTGTTCGGTTGCTGGAGATGGGGGTCAATCTAGAGCTGAAGCTGATTGGGCATGGACCGGAGGAAGGGTATTTGCGGCAACTGGCATCAGGTTGGGATGAACAGATTATATTTGGCGACAATCTTCCGATTAGTGAGATTCGTCGCGAAATGCGGGAAACTGGGATTTATGTCTTGTGCAGCGATGGTGGCGAAGGGTGGGGGGCGGTTGTGAACGAGGCGATGTGCGAAGGATGCTTGGTTGTGGGAACCCACGAGGCGGGGAGTTCGGCGACGATGATCCGCGATGGTGTCAATGGTCTTCTCTACCATGCTGGTGATGTCGATGAGTTGACGAAGGTTCTTGGCAAGGCTGTGGAATTGGTTCAAGATGAATCGGGAATGGTTATGCGCCAGGCGGCAATGACCACGATGACGGGCGAGTGGTCGCCGAAGCAGGCGGCAATCCGGTTGCTGGAATTCATTCGGACAAGCAAACAAGGAACGGCTCCTAAGGCACTTTAACCTAAAAAAGAAGACTATCTGTTCAGTTCTAATAAATTGATTTTCAAATGGTTATAAAGTTCGTTCCGTTCACGTGCTGGTGAGTTGAAGTGCGTCAGTCTTCTGTTGCGCCTTTACAAGGCGCCCGGCATGGGGGCATCCTTCCCCGGGCTGAAGCCCGGGGTTAAGCATGGTCAGGTGCCTACGGCGCAAAATCTTTGGCGCGAACCGGCCGTCCGTAATCCACACGAGCGGGACATGCCCAGACACGGACGATAGTTCGGACTTGTCAGAAGGATTTGCATAATACATTGCGTTGCAAGCGTTTAGCGATGCTTAACCCCAGGCTTTTAGCCTGGGGCGGCAAACCCACCCGAAGACCGTGCCTTGTAAAGGTACTACAATCATAAGGTGTCAACTGCTTTTTTTAGGTTTAAATGAACAATGGCATGAAGATTTTGCATGTGGCAGCTGGTTTGCAGGAGACTTGTGGTGTTTCTCAATTTGTTGTTGAATCATCGCGTGCTTTGCAACGCTTGGGACACCGGGTGTGCATTGTCACGACGATGACCTGCGGTTATCCTGTTGATGATTTGGATGTACGCTTGCTTGCGGATCCTAGGCAGATTGATTTCCAGCCTGATGTTGTGCATTTGCATAGCATTTGGAATAGGTATGTGCACGCGATGGCGGTTTATTGCAGGCAACATGGGATTCCATACGTTTTTTCACCTCATGGGACCCTGACGACATGGAGCCTGAAATACAAATGGTGGAAGAAATTGCCTGCCATGTTGCTGTACCAATATCGTGATTTGCTTAAGGCTAGTGGATTCCATGCTACGGCTGCGGATGAAGAGGATGATATTCGGCGGTTGTGGCTTAGGCAGCCTGTATCCATCGCTCCATTGGGTGTAAATGTTGGCGAGAATCCAGTAGATTTTGGGTTGCGTAAGGATGTGCTTTTCCTAAGCAGGCTTCATCCTAAAAAGGGATTGATTGAATTGTTGCGAGCCTGGGCGTCAATTGAACGCAAGGGGGATCGCTTGCTTATTGCAGGACCTGATGATATTGGCTATCAGGCAGAACTGGTGGCATTGTGCGGGGAGTTGGGGTTGAAGTGCGCTGATTTGAGCGGATCGTTTGAGTACGGGAAGAAGCAGATTTTCGGTGGTGGTGAGGTGTCCGCGTCTGCCTATGCGGAGGCGTTGACAGATCTTTCTGCCGATGTTGTGTTTTTGGGTTCGGTGTATGGCGAAGCGAAGTCGTGGTTGTATCGTCATGCGAGGTTATTTGTTTTGCCGTCCCATAGCGAGAATTTCGGTGTTGTTGTTTTGGAGGCGATGGCTGAGGGGACGCCGGTGATAGCGACCCGGGGGACACCATGGCAGGTTTTGGAGGAACGCGGTTGCGGTTGGTGGGTTGAGCAGTCGGGACTGGCGGAAGCGCTTAGTCGCGGGATGGCGTTGTCGGAAGATGAGTATGGGAAGATGTCTTTGTCATGTCGTCAATTGGTCATTGAGTCGTATTCCTGGGACAGTGTCGGGAAGAAGTTGATTGAGTTGTATGAGGGTGTGTGATTGAATGATCATGTGTGTTGTATGTTAGCCAGAGTGAAAGTTGGTTTCGATGATTGAGAAGATAGAAATTGCCCGTGCATTTTGCGATGGTGGCAATGTATTGAGCGTGTCTCCGTTTGGGCACGGAAATGTGAACGACACGTATCTTGTTACGATCGAGCGGGCTGGTTTATCCTCCGAGTTTGTACTGCAACGAATCAACAAGCGTGTTTTCAAGTGCCCGACCGCGTTGATGGCTAACATGCATATTGTTACGGAACACGTACTTGGAGTTTTGGATAGTGGTGGCAGTGATGGTTCTGACAGGACGTGGCAATTGCCCCGTGTGATTGTTGCGAGGAATGGGAAGGATTATGTGGTTGACGAGGAGGGGGAATACTGGCGAGCGATTACCAAGATCAAGCATGCCCATACTTTAGAGTGTATTGTGGATGCAAGTCATGCTTTTGAGGTTGGGGCTGTACTGGGCAAGTTTCATTGTTGCGTTTCGGATTTGCCGTGCTTGAGTTTGTACGATACGTTGCCGGGTTTTCATATTACTCCAAGATATTTTAGCTTGCTTGACGAAGCATTGTCGACTTCAGCCGGCATGATGCGTCTAGGTCAGGCTGTAGAGGCGTGCGAAGTGTTGTCCTATTTGAAATCACTTCGATCTTGGTGCTCGGTATTGGAAGATGCGAAGTCGCGTGGCGAACTCAAGGAGCAAACTATTCACGGCGATCCAAAGACTGGGAATATCATGATTGATGATTCAACGGGAAGAGGGGTGGGGATCATCGATCTGGATACGGTGAAGGCCGGTTTGATTCACTACGATCTGGGCGATTGCCTGAGATCAAGTTGCAATCTGCTTGGTGAAATGACGAGGGATATCAGTGCTGTTGATTTCGAGATGGATTATTGCAGTGCAGTGCTGGAAGGATATCGCTCGCAAATTGGCAGAATATTGACTGATGCGGAGAGGCATTATCTGTATGACTCCATTTTACTCATTACCTTTGAACAGGCTTTGCGTTTTTTTGCAGATTACATAGCTGGCGATGTGTATTATAAGGTTTGCGAGCCAAGAATCAATTTGCGTCGTGCCCAAGTACAAGTTCAATTGTGCAAGAGCATTGAGTCCAAGGAAAGCGATATTCGGAAGATAATCAGCGCTTTGGCTTAATGGCCTTTAGGCGATGCGAAGTTCTGGCATTGTTTTCGAAAAGATAGGGATTGTCGATGAAGCGCATTAAGCAAGAGTTGTTTTTATTGATTTGTTGGTTTGTTCGACTGATTGGCTTGCGCGGTGATGCGTGGTATGCCGAGCATCGGTCTCGTGTCCGTCATAGTCGTGAGTACTTGAATGGGCTGGAGTTTGATTATGACCGATATGGCCGTGCGATGTTGGAGGGGAATCGTGCTGGTGCTGGGAAGGAGTTTGTGGGTTTGTCGGACGAATCCTTTAAGCGTGTTGACGGCGATGCCAAGGTCATGGCATTTTACCTGCCACAGTTTCATCAGATTCCCGAGAACAATGCCTGGCATGGGCGTGGGTTTACGGAGTGGGCGAACGTGACCCGGGCAGTGCCTCAATTTATTGGGCATCATCAGCCACAATTGCCGATCGATGTTGGGTTCTACGATTTGGCTTCGACGCAGGTGATGTACCGTCAAGTTGAGTTGGCCCGTCAGTATGGTGTTTATGGATTTTGCTTTCACTACTATTGGTTTTCCGGTGGAAAGCGATTGCTTGAGAAGCCGTTGTTCAATTGGTTGAATGATCCAGGGTTGGATTTCCCGTTTTGCCTGTGTTGGGCGAACGAGAATTGGTCGAAGCTTTGGGATGGGGGGAATCGCGAAGTGCTGATGAAGCAGGAAAGTCGCGCCGAGGACGCAGGTGATTTTTTCCGTGACATTCTTCCGTTTTTAAAAGATCCCAGATATGTGCGTGTGGAAGGGAAGCCATTGCTGATCGTGTATC
>JAGVUR010000002.1 GCA_019136135.1 Verrucomicrobiota bacterium | reverse complement strand
GCTGAAAACCGGATCCTGGGCATTTTTGTTTTCTCCTCTTTCTTGGTAGCTTGATGATAGACTACCACAAAAAAACAAAAATGCAAAATTAAGATTCAAAGGTAGGCAGAACACCTCTTCCCGCTTAAATAAACGATAGTTTCAGTGTTTGCATACCGTAACTCATGCAAGAAAGGAGGTTTGAGCTATGAGGATGTTGAAGTTTACCTTGATCGAGTTGCTTGTCGTCATTGCGATCATCGCCATCTTGGCTGCGATGCTGTTGCCCGCGTTGTCGAAGGCCCGTGAGAAAGCCGAGGCGACCAGCTGCATCAGCAATCTCAAGCAAATTGGCCTGGCTGGAACCATGTATGCGACGGACAGCAAGAACTACTTGAACTGGTCATTCCATTACAAGACCTTCAGCGAAGCCAACCTGAATCCCAATACGTTGCACACGCCACCTCAGGTGCTGCTGTATTCGTATATCGGAAAGGAACCGCAGGTATTCATCTGCCCCGCAGACCAGACGCCACTTAATTACAGCTATTGGAATTTCCAGAATTTCTCGGGCGCCCCCGAACTGCAGTCCAGTGGTTCCAGCGTGATGTTCAATTCGCAATATACATTCGTGAATCCGACGAAGACCACGTTCCTGGAGAAGCCGTCAATCTACGGTTATGCCTCGGACGGAACGATGGCTGTTCAGTTCCGTTGGCAAACCATTGACACGCTGTGCGATCCGGCGGTCTACGGAGGACGCCGGGTTGACTGGAACCACGGCGGAACCATCAACGTCGCATTTGGCGATGGTCACGTGGAAGCCATCACCCAAAATGGCTTGAGCAATCACGTGGCGAGATATTCGCACACCATCAATCCGCCAGATTAATTTTCGAACGGTTCTTTAGCTTTACTGAAAAAATCAGGGCTTGGGTCCGACAAGAGACCCAAGCCCTTTTTTGCGTGTTGAATCAACAGGCTATTCTTCCAACAGGACCATGGTTGCGAGGCTGGAGATGCCGCCCCAGGGAGGGGCACCGTAAGGGGCGATGACCTGGGCGGGTTGCCAGGGGGCGAGACCGTTTTTCGAGGCCTGCCAAGAGGCGTCCGAGTTGACAAATGCCTGGGTTCCGTCGGCGAAGGTCAATTTGATGTGGGTCAGGAAAGCACAAGGCGGTGTGCCGCCGTCGGCCGCCTTGACGTCGATCGTGTTTTCTCCGACTTTAAGGAGCTTCGCGATGTCGGAGGATCCTCTGTCTTTGGGATGCTTTCTTTCGATTGGCTTTCCGTTGATTTCGAAGTCTTCGATGATATCGTCGGCATAGTAGTATGCGATTGCCTTGTTTGAGAGTTTGTCGAGTGTGAATGTCTTTATCATGTGGCATTTGCTATTGGGAATCTTGTGTTCATTTGGGAACCAGATCCAATTGGCTTGTTTCAGGAGGTTGAGTTTTGGGTTTGGCGGCGGGATTTTGCTGTAGGGGACGTAGGTATCCCATTTGTAGATGGCGTCTTGCGATTGGAATTCCGCGCTCGAGAGGACGAGGACGCCCCTTGCGGGGATCTCGAGGGTGACTTTGCCGCCAACCACGGGCATGGGTTGGGTGCCGAAGAGGACGTTAAGGGATTTTTCGGTTAGGCCTGAGAGTGTGGTCGTAACGGGTTCTGTGGCTTCGTTGGTGACCAGGTAGTACATCGTGCCGTTGGTTTTCTTTTGGAGGAAGGCGATGTTCGGGTTGTCGAATGCTGCTGTTTTCGGATTGACCGAATCCGATGTGATGACATCTTCGAGGTATGAGATTTCCAGCGTGACCTTTCTGAGATCCGACCAGAATTGGTCTGATATCTTGTTTGCGTATCCCAGGTAGTGGTATTGCATGCCGGTTGCTCCGTGCACGATTGCGTTGTACATCATGAACCGGGATTGTTCCCAGGTCGGGTAGGTCGCCTTTCCTGGAGGCACGTCAGGTTTTCCGCATTGTTCCCATGCGAAAGACTGCAGGATCATCCAGGTTGGCTTTGCGAAGTGCGTCGCCTCTCGGCAGATGTCGGTATATTTTCCGACTGCTGTCAGTCCTTTGTCCTCCAGGTCCGAGTGCCCACCTCCTTCGGGTACGGGATAGATGTCGAGTCCGTAGACATCTGCCGCTGTCGCGTGAATGATTCTGTCCTTGAGGAGTCCTCGCGGCGCTTCGTTGACCCAGTAGGGATGGTACGGGTCGATTTCGGCGATCAGGTCCCTGACCTCCTTGTACGTATTGTGGTCGAGTCCCCGCCACATTGGTTCGTCCGGTCCGAAATAGGCTAGGAATGCGGGATGCTGGGAGAACGAGGCGTAATACTCCCCAAGTTGCTTTCTTCGCTGTGCTTTCTCCTCGGGAGTTTTTCCGGAGATTCTGTCAGTGGTGAAAATGATGACGTCCATGCCGTATTTTTGAGCCAGGTCGAGAGACTGTTCGCCTCCTGACAGGAGCAGGTTGTTGAATCCCGCTTCCTTGAAGAATGCGAGTTCGACGTCCAGGCTGCTTCGGCGAGTTGTTTCCCAGTGTCCGATTGGAAAGATTCGCTTGCCATTTCGAACCGCATATCCATCCTTGGTGAAGATCAGCTCGTTTTTCGCCTTTGGGAAGGTCTTTATCGCTTTCGTTTCCTGGTGAACTACGGCTCCGTTGTCATCCAACGCCCGCAATGAGAGCGGGAATGCTTCGCCTGGTGATGGCGGTTTGAGGCTGAAGCGTATGGGCGAAGTTGTGGAGTAGGCTTGCTTCCAAAGCGTGTTGTCCTTGGCGTCCTTGTAGTCGAGTTCAATGTGTTTGACGGTCTTGTCGTTGATGTCGATTTTTCCTGTGATGGCAGGATATGGGAGGCTTTCGAACATTCCGTCACGCAGGTTGAAAGGGGCGTCAAGGACGATGGCGGCGGGGATTGGCTTGGCGACGATTTCCTCAAGCTTGAGATCATCGATGTAGATATGCGCAGGATGCCTGACCGATATGCCGAAGTGGACGTTGGTGGCTACGCCCATTGTCTCGAAGGTGACGTATTTGACTTGCTTGGCGCTCATGCAGTCAATCCAGACATTGGTATCCGGGAAAGGCGATCCCCTGCCGTCCAAAGGGACGACCTTAAAGGCATGCGCCAAGGTGCTGTCCCCCTTTCCTTCCAGCCCCCTTACGGTAAAGGTAAGCTTGTATTTGGTTGAGGTCTTTGCCTTGAAGGGATGTGAGAATGCGTTTGTCGTTTCCCGGCCTTCCGTACTCCATAGTTCCAATGCATTGTTGCCTGGCTCGCTTGGATGGGTTCCGATCTTGGCATTGTCCACCAGAAGCCATCCATCAGCGCCTGTCGAGAAGTCGGTATTGACTGCGTTGTCCTGGTTTTTCGAGCTGTCGAATTTTGAGACTTGCAGCGATTTGACCTGCATTTCGCCTTTGGATCTGAGCATGAGCGCGAAGTAGCTTGGTGCAGTCGTGTTCTTGAAGTTGATGTAGAAGATGATGGGTGTCCAGGCTGTTGGGACGGGATTCGATGTTGGACCGGCGTTTTGCCATCTGTTGTCGCAGAGGTTTTCCGCATAGACCCCGTACGAGGTGCTGCTGGTGCCCTTGATTAGCGCCGAAACGATGTAGTCAACATCCTGCTTCAGGTCGACTCCTGGGAAGACGGCGACGGTTGTTCCCCTGGCATCGGATCCTTTCCTAATGGTGAAGGTTCCGTTTTGATGGATAATCTCATCCTCTGGATTCTTGGTGTGTGACCAACCCTCTGCAATTTCGGTCAACTTGACCAATCCGCCTTCATTCAGGGTTTTGTTGACTTGCTCCCTTGCGGATTGAGCCAGGCAGGTGCAGGTGGCGAGCAGCAGGATAGGTAAAGTGTGCTTCATGATGTGTCCTTGGTTGGAGAATTAATGTGAAACAAGATTGCCTAACATAATTCTACTTGTCTCAAAAAACAACATGAAAATGGGACTGGGACTGGGACAAATGAGACTTATGGGACAAATGAGACTTATGGGACTGGAGTCTGGGACATGGGACGTTGACGTTTGGTTTTGTGGGGCTGGTGGTTCTGGGACTGGGGACGGGTCGAACGGGTCATTCACCATTCATAATTCATAAAGAATCATATAAGTTATTATTAGTAATTCTTTGTATAAAATCGAGAAGAAATCATATGATTACTATGATTCATATTATATAATGTTCATGATTGGTATGTTTTAGTTTTCATATACTAATTCATTATATGGAATCAGTCAGTGTTTGTGTTTGTTTCATGGTATATGAAGTTTATGGTTTTTGTGCGTTATTGGTTGTATTGTTGTTCTTGCAAGGTTCGATTTGTGTAATAGAATAGGCTCCGTGCGGCACTTTCCTGAAGTGCCGTGCCATGAGGACTAGGCTGGACAAATCAAAAAGAAGGAGCAAGATCAATGAAGAAACAACAGGATGACAAATCTGAAAAAGCAAAACTAGAATCTGCAAGGGCAAAGAAATCACCTGTGACAAAGCCTATCCCGGAGCAACCTGACGCATTGGATACGTTTGAGATGGATGGAATCCTTACACCTGAAATCAGAGCGATGTTGTTGTCAAAACGTTGCCAACTCCAAGTGTCCTACGAGGAGCTATCGCTAAAGCTGGGTGTGAACTGGTCGACGCTTCGCAAGTGGGAGCTGGGAGTGACCGGGAGCTGTTCCTTGCGCTATCGGAGACGATTGGTGGCTTTTCTGAGGGGGGAGTTTGACATATCGCTGATCGAACATGCGGAAGGGGAGATCGAGTCGAAACGATTCAAGACTCGAACGCTGTTGCCGACTCAGATCTTTCAGCTTACGGAGCAGTTGGAGAACACGTACAAGCTGTGTGCTCGTCGTCCCGATGTTCGTGAGCAATTGGTGCAGAGGATGGAAGATGTGGCGTTGGAAACGCTTAAGAGGCTGATCAATGCGCGGCGGGATTGAAGAAATGCCCTTGAATAGGCTTCTGGAAAACAAAAGGAAAGCCCCTGGGGTCGTAGGGGCTTTCCTTGAGTCGTTATTCGATTTGAGCCGGTATTTTATTCGGCAAGGAGCTTGCGCGTTGCGTCAAGGCAGAGCTTAACGGCTTCGAGCGCGGGGATTTCCGGGCATTCGTACTCGATGATATACCATTCGGTATTGCCTTTTGCCTTGCAGAATTCGAAGATTTCCTTCCATGGGCAGTCATCGTCTCCGATGATGGGCTTGAATCCCTTTTCCGGATCCTTCGAATATGGCTTGAGATGGATTGTCTGGCATCTTCCCGGGTATTTGTTGAGTGTTTCCAGCAGGTCGCATCCGCCCTTCAGGGCATTTCCCGTATCCAATTGCATGATGACTTTCTTGTCGGTATTGCCCATGAACGTATCCCATGGGGTTTTCCCGTCGAGTTCTTCGAATTCATGGGAATGGTTATGATATCCCGTTCTCATTCCGACCAGTGCCAGCTTGCCTGCCAAGTCATTGAATTTCCGTGCGAAATCTTTCCAGTCCTGGTGTGTTTTGGCATTGAGCCATGGCACGATGATGCTTGGATTGTTGACCAATTTGTTGAGTCTGATCGTTTCGGCCAGCGTGTTTTCCTGGACGAGTTCCCAAGGGGTATGCCATCCGCAGCAGGTGAGTCCTGTTTCCTTGAGGAGGGCGGCGTAGAATTCGGGGCAGAACTGCGGCTTGCCCGCGAATTCAACTCCGTCATAGCCCATTTCCTTGACGGCTTTCATGGTGGCAAGCGGGTTTTCAGTGAACTGATGCCGTACTGAATACATTTCAAGAGCGACTGGGATGTTGGTTGCCATTGATGTTCTCCTTATGGTTAGACGATACGATTGGTTGTTTCAATGTCGAAGAGGTGAGCCTTGTCTATCATCACGGCCAGGTCGATTTTGTCTGCCACGGCGCATTTGCGATGCGGATCGACTCGTGCGACGAATCCCGCCGAACCAACCTTCATGTAAAGATAGGTTTCCGAACCCATTGGCTCGATTACTTCGACAGTTGCCGAAATGGTCTGTGGGTTGTATTGTGCTTCGGCGGAAGGCGAACCAACATGTTCGGGGCGCAGGCCAAAAGTGACTTTTTTCCCGATGTACGGCTGGAGGGGGCTGGTCCATTCCGGGGGGAGAGTGAGGTTGATCGTGCCGCCTTCGTCGCAAATCACCATTTTTTGGTTGACTTCGCGAACTTCCATTTCAAAGAAGTTCATTGGGGGAGTTCCGATGAATCCCGCGATGAAAACATTGTTTGGCGAATCGTAGATTTCCGACGGAGAGTCGACTTGCTGGATGATTCCGTCCTTCATGACGACGATCCTGTCACCCATTGTCATCGCTTCCGTCTGGTCGTGCGTGACATAGATCATCGTAGTCCTGAGTTTGTTGTGGAGTCTTGAGATTTCGGTTCTCATCTGGACTCTCATTTTGGCGTCCAGGTTGGAGAGCGGTTCGTCAAAGAGGAAAACCGCAGGATTTCTGACGATGCATCTTCCGACTGCGACTCGCTGCCTTTGTCCACCGGAGAGTGCCTTTGGGCGTCGTCGCAGGAGATCCCTGATTCCCAGGATGTCCGCCGCTTCCTTGACTCGCCTGTCAATATCCTCGTTTTTTTGCCTTCTGTTTCCCAACCAATTGACAAAATTTTTCAGGATTCCCCCTTGCTGGCTGCCTGTTCCCGTGTATTTTCTCATTCTGAGGCAGAACGCCATGTTTTCATAGACTGTCTTGTCCGGGTAGAGTGCGTAGTTTTGGAAGACCATTGCGATGTCACGGTCTTTTGGTAGGACGTCATTGACCACGCGGTCGCCGATTTTCACGATTCCTTCGGAGATTTCCTCCAGTCCGGCGACCATTCTGAGCGTCGTTGACTTTCCGCATCCGGAAGGTCCGACCAGCACGATGAATTCGCCGTCTTCGATTTCCAGATTGAAGTCCTTGACTGCCCGTACATTGCCGGGGTAGATTTTGCCCACGTGTTCAAGAGTAACTTTTGCCATAATGCTTTTCTCTGGGTCGAGTTGATAGGTTATTTTTTTGTGTTACTTAGGTAAAGAAATGAGTTTTAGGCGCCTGTCGATTTCCTTGGGCATCAATTTCCACATTGCCGCGATGACGATGGCGGTTATGACTCCCAATGCAACGATGACGTTGGCAGGCGAGAGGCTGAGCGGTTTCAGGAAGATCCAATGCACGGCTGCAGAGAGCAGCATTGAGATGGAGTCCAGTGCATTTCCCGCCGCCAGGTACCTGCCTCGCTTGTCCTGCGGGCTGCGGTGCTGGATTGCAGTGGTAAGGGGAATCTGGAAGAATCCCCCCGCGATGCCGAGCAAGGCGGTCAGGACAAACACAAGACATGTTGAATGAGCGGCGAAACCAAAGGCGATAGACGCCACGGACAGGATAATTCCCGAGGGTATGATGAAGCGATAGGCGATCCTGCCTTTGGACGCATATCCCGCCAGGGCGGAACCTATGCCGATCCCTAGGGCGACTGCGGCCTGGAGATAGCCTATCATCGTGTCGCTCTGCTTTAATTCGTCCTGGACAATGAACGGAATATTGGATTGGAAGAGGGCGCCCAGGAACCAAAAGTATGTGTTGCCGAGTAAACAGTAGAGGAGTACGGGATCCTTCTTGAGTTCGAGGAAGGTTTTCCAGTGTGGGGTGAGTGGGTCGAAGGAGGGCTTGGCTTTTCTCGTGCCTGGCTTGGTGCGCGTGATGGCGAAGCTGGAGAGGGTTCCGGCGATTGCGATGGCGATGGTGACCAGCGCGGGCTTAAGGTAGTTGCCGCCGCATTTGTCCGCCATTGCGCTGCCTGCCCAACCGCCCAGGATGATGGCCAGGAACGTGAACAGCTGGGTCGCGCCATTGCCGCTTGAAAGATGCTTTTCGGGTAGTGTCTCGGGCAGGAAGCCATACTTGGCAGGACTAAAGAACGCGCTTTGCGCTCCCATCAGGAACAGGACCAAAAGCAATGGATAGACAGCGAGGCGCCAGAAGAGGAGGGCGCCGGCGCACATGATGGCGATCTCGGCGAACTTCGTAACGATCATCACCGTCCGCTTGGAGTAGCGGTCGGCAAGATAGCCCGCGAAAGCCGAGAACAGCAGGTATGGCAGGATGAAAAGCGCGGAGGCAAGAGGGATGTAGTCCTTCTTGGCCTCCGCAGGAAGCGTTGCCGCCGCGGCGCAAACGACCAGCATCTTGAAGACATTGTCATTGAAGGCTCCCAGGAACTGGGTTCCCAAAAATCCTAAAAAGCCTGTTTTGAGCAATGGATACTTATGCGTTTGCATGAGGGAATTTACGTCGTGGCGGGTTCGTGGAGTATGTTGTTAGCGCGCTCCAACTGCTTGGAGGCTTGCGGTCAGGTGTCCCTTGGTTTCCGCTGCGATTGCGACGCAGGAGGGGAGGTCGTAGTTGTTGGCCTTGGTTCCGATCACTTCAAGGTCGATCGGTCCCTGGTAGTCGTACTTGCGCAGGACTCTGATGTATCCGAGGAGGTCGATGTCGCCCCTGCCATTGGCCTGGTTGTGCGGGAGGCCTGGATTCTGCTGGCGTCCCTTGCAGTCGCGGATATGCACGTGCTTGATTCGCGAGATGACTGCCGCGATTGCGTCGACTGGGTTTTCGCCTGCGCGGTAGATGTGCGAGGGATCCATGTCAAGCCCGAAGTTCGGATGGTCGATTGCTTCGAGGAGCTTGAGGGTTGTCGGGGTATTCCAGACTGCTGCTCCGACGTGTGCCTTGCAGCAGAGCGTGACTCCGTACTTGGCTGCCATGTCCGCGAGTCTTTTGAGGCTGTCAACGGTTTGCTGGAACGATGCTTCGTCATCCTTCTTTCCGCCAGGTCCGCAGTTGACGATCGGGCATCCGATGTCAACGGCTGCCTTGTATGCCTTTTCCATGATTTTTGGATCTTGGGAAGGTTGTTCAATGGCCTGTACCGGGAGCTCGTATTGCTTGATCAGCTTCTTGATGGCGTTGGTGTACTTTTTCCAGCTTTTGTCCTGGAGTACGAGGTGTTCGCTCATTCCGTGGATTGCTGAGATTTCGATGGCGTCGTATCCGCAGGTCTTGACCCATTTGAATGCGGTTTCGGTGTCGAAAGCCCCGAACAAAACTGAATTGACTCCGATTTTCATGTTGTTTTCCCTGTGTTGATTTACTTGACGGAGACGTCTGTAGATGGTTGGTTGGCCGCAGGAGCGGCCGGGGCCTTGGGGAGTGTGAGGTTGTTGGGATCCGGCTTGATGAACGGGAGGGGTTGCGGACGGACCATGATTCCGCCGTTTTCATAGGATTGGATTGCCGCGAAGGTGTATTCGAGCGTTGCGAGTGCGTCGCGTCCGGAAGCCCTGAGCTTGTGCTTCGGCACGTTGTTGGTGACGTCTTCGAGGAAGCAGTGGATGCGTCTCGGGAAGGTCGAGCCGAAGTCCTTGACGCCATAGTCTGTGATGACCGGTTCGGGAGCCAGTCCGAGTCCTACTGGCGAAACGACGTCGGGATTGCCTTGGGCAGGCTGGTAGATGAGCTTTTCGACGCAGTTTTCAATGGCGAATGTACCCTTGGTGCCGCCGACTTCCACCGACCACCAGCCGCCGTAGTAGTTGGTCGTGTCGCCGCGTGACGAGAACATGTATCCGACTGCTCCGTTTTCGAACTTCATGTGGATTGAGTTGACGGAGACCATCGGGTCTGCGGTGGCGATTCTGTAGGAAGGCTTGCTGAAGAAGGACTGCAGCTGGCAGACGTTTCCGCAGAAGTAGCGCATGATTGAGAACGGGTGTGCGAGGAACGCCTTGACGTGGAAGTAGGGATAGCCTTCCATGTTGGGTCCGCCTGTGCGTGCGTATGCCCATTCGGAACCGGGGAAGCCGGTGCGGAGATGGCAGTAGATGATTTCGCCGATCTTTCCGTCCTTGATCAGTTGCATCGCTTCGTCGGCAGGCTGGGTGAAATAGTGGTTGAGGTTGACGCCCAGGTAGAGGTCTTTCTTTGCTGCGAGCTTGACCATTTCGCGTGCTTCTTCCACGTCGTTGGAGATTGGCTTTTCGCAGAGGACGTGCTTTCCTGCCTCGAGCGCCTGGAAGGTGGGTTCTCCGTGCCAACCGCCGTTTTCGGGGCCGCCGGTGCAGACGTCGACGATGTCCAGGTCTTCGTTGGCGAGCATGTCGCCAAGCGAATAGTACGCCTTGACTTGAAACTTGGCGGCCAATTCGTCAGCGCGCGACTTGACAAGGTCGCATACCGCAACCAGCTCCGCCAACTTGTCGTTCTTGTGTGCAGTGGCGTGTGTTGTGCCAATGCCCCGACAACCAACAACACCTACTCTTAATGCCATAGTCTTCTTCTCCTGAAATTTGGGTCCTTGACACAAAGCGGGACATTGAAATCCCGCGAAAATAGAAACTTAAATGCAAAATGAGAATTTTCCAATGCCCCGGGTGGAATTGATGGCGTTACTTTCGTTTTCTGACTGAAAATCCGAATGTTCCGATCTTTTTCCCCAGGGTTCTGTATTCGGAATGCGCGTAAGCCAGGAGGTCCGCTTGTTCGACGTTGAGTTTTCCCCGCTTGTCCAGCAGTTCCGGCGATATGTTGACGGCGAGGATTTTCGCGATGAACAGGTCGTGCGACCCCAGCGGGACGACTCTTGCGACCTTGCATTCAATGTTGATGGGGCAATCGGCGATCAGCGGGCACTTGACCTGGGTTGCCGGCAGTGGCGTGAGCCTGGTTTCCGCGAACTTGTCCACGTCCCGTCCCGATTTCATTCCGCACCAGTCGGTGATTTTCGCCTGTGAAGCGGAGGGTATGTTGACGACGAATTCCTTGGTCGCGGAAATGATGTCGTAGGAATGTCGCTCCTTCCTGATCGATACGGTGAGCATTGCTGGCTCGGAGCAGGCGATTCCCGCCCATGCGACGGTGATGATGTTGGGGGCGAAATCCGACTTTCCTCCTCCGCAGGAGAGCATCACTGCCGGTATGGGCATCAACAGGGTGCTTGGCTTCCAGGTCTGCTTCGGAAAGAGTTCCTTCAATTCGGTCAGCGTCATCTCCGACTTGGATTTCTGCTGTTGGTTGCTGTCCCAGATGTGCTGGGGGGCTTGCCTGAAGACGCGCTTGGGCGAGCCGGGGGGAATTTTCCTTGCCATTGGGGGAATCTCCAAGAAGGTTGGTACCGCCGTTGAACGGCGTGGTTTCGTGAGAAAGCATGTGGAACTGATAAATCAATTACTATACTTCAAATTTGCCCCAATGATAGCATTTTAGTCATTTTGAGTGTATATTACTTACTGAGTTTTCACTTTTTATTCAGGCAAATATCAGAAGGAATTGAGAAGGTTCAGGAAGAGAAGATGCGGATATTGTTTATTGGTGACATAGTTGGGAAGGGCGGTCGCCAGGCAGTTCGCCAATTGGTTCGCAGTTTGTTGCAGGAGTACCGATGCGAGTTTTGCATTGCCAACGGCGAGAACATGGCTGGCGGCGGTGGATTTACCAAGTCGTGCCTACAGGAGTTGGAGGACAGCGGCGTTGACGTTTTTACATCAGGCGACCATATTTGGGATCGGAAGGAGTTTCCCGACGAGATCGATTCAATCGGGAACGTGCTTCGGCCTGCGAATTATTCGCCGTCCCAGCCAGGTCGCGGGCATGGCGTTTTCGAGGCATCGAACGGAGTGAAGGTTGGCGTCGTCTCGTTGGTTGGCCGCGTCTTCATGGCTCAGCCTTCGGATTGTCCGTTTGCGGCTGCCGACCGGATTTTGGGCGAGCTTCTGCCGGTGACACCTGTTGTCGTGGTTGACTTCCATGCGGAGGCGACCAGCGAGAAGATTGCGATGGGACGGTATCTGAGCGGTCGTGCCACGGCTGTCTTGGGAACCCATACCCATGTTGCGACGGCGGACGAGCAGGTGTTCAAGGGCGGAACGGCGTTCCAGTGTGACGTGGGGATGGTTGGCGCCCGTGAATCGGTTCTTGGTCGCGAGATCGAGCCGGTCCTGCAACGTTTTGTGACGGGGATGCCTGCGAGGTTTGAGGTGAACGATGCCGGGATTCGCTTACATGGAACGGTCGTCGAGCTTGATGCCGCCACGGGACGAGCCGTTGGAATCGAACGAGTCACCCGGGATTGCCGTAAGTCGGCGTAGTTGTATTGCACGCGAAATCGAAGAGGATAATTGAAATGCGTTGTCCAAAATGTGGAAAAGACGAAGACAAGGTGATTGAGACTCGAATGTCCCGTGAAGCGGACACGGTGCGCCGCCGCCGTCTGTGCCTTGCGTGCAACTTTCGATTTACGACGTACGAAACGATCATTCCCGCCGAGACGGTGGTGATCAAGAAGGATGGCAGGCGAGAGGACTACAAGCCGGAAAAATTGCTGTTCGGCTTGAAGCAAGCGTGCTGGAAACGGAATATTTCCCAGGAAGTGATCGACCGCATGGTCGCCAACGTGACATTCAAGGTGTCCGAACTTCAGGACGACAACGGGGAAATCCAGTCCAAGGCCATCGGCGAACTGATGATGGATGAGCTGAAGGCTGTTGATGAGGTGGCGTACGTACGCTTCGCGTCCGTCTATCGGCATTTCAAGGATGCGGAGGCGTTCATTGACGAAATCCACAAGCTACCCTC
Source organism: Verrucomicrobiota bacterium (assembly GCA_019136135.1). Classification (GTDB taxonomy): domain Bacteria; phylum Verrucomicrobiota; class Lentisphaeria; order Oligosphaerales; family Oligosphaeraceae; genus UBA1407. The sequence goes on along the minus strand of JAGVUR010000002.1, from coordinate 33,553 downwards.
GCAGAACAGTCCTGATGGAGGCAAGAGTGAATGATCCTCATTCCGTCAGAACGACTTTTTGCCCTTGATGAATCCGGTCAGCGTACGAGCTATGATTTCGATGGCTTGTGCGAGGATTTGCATGACGCGTTTTCCCGGAACGGGGTTTGCGACATGTGGCTTGTGAACCAGTTCACGTTGACTGTCGAGGAGCGTCTTCGCGGAGGCGAGCCATCTCTGACGGAGGGCGAGATTGATCGTTTGGTGTCCAGCGTACTTGCCGCGTCCGGCTATGCCGATGTCTCCAAGACATTCATGGAGTTGCGTGGGATGGATGCGATATCGGGTCTTCAAGCTGCGCTACGTCCTTGGGATAACCGTAGATTGAGTGATGTCCTTGGCAACCGCCTGCCGTTGGCTCCCGGTCAAGTCCATAGTTTGGCGGCTCGTTGCTCGGAGGCCTTGAACGGCCTAGGGTTGCAGTTTGCCAGCGACGAATTCATTCGCGAGTTGGGGATCCATTTGCTCCATCGGCAGCCGCCGCCCTTTAAGGAAACGATTTCCGGCGCCGTGGACAAGGTGCCAAGCGTGGAGGGCGCGGATAACAAGCTGTTGTCCAATAGGGCGCTGGTTGCGTATCCTATCGCCCCCTTGTTTCCGCGTGCCCAAGTCGCCCTTGACCTCAATGCATTTGTCAAGGCGGAATGCGACGAATGGCACAGCGAATTGCTCCTGTTCGGCAAGCTGCCCGAGCTGGCAGACAATGCGATCCAAATCCTGGCGCAACAGCGCAAGACCATCCTGGAACAGAATCCCGATTTCGACAAGTGCCCCTGCCATGCGGTGGTGACGAAATACGCCGATTTCATCGAGTCTTACGGCCAGGGAATGAGTTTGCGCGAGCGCCGTGGGTTTGACAAGCGCTTGCGGCAATTGCTTTCGGCCCTGTTTGAATCGGGACCTGATTTCGAGATCATGCTGGGATACCGCTGAAGCGGGGAAGAATTGATGTCATCCAAGAGTATTAAATAAGAAATGATCCAACGAGAAACCATCGAAATGAGTACGGAACGCAAATTTCTATCCACCTTCACCAGTTTGTTTTGCATCACGTTGTTTGCCATGACGGCGAATATGCTGTCTGCCTTGGCCTACAAGATAGGACCGGATTTCGGGATGAGCGAAGCCAAGTTTGTGAAGTGGACGTTTTCGATTCAGTTCACTGGCTTTGTGGCGATGTGTTTTCTTGGCGGCTCTGCTTCCGACCGTTTTGGGAAGCGTGCTTGCTTGCTTGTTTGCAGCCTACTGGTCGCGCTTGGTTGCTTGATTTGGATCACCGCGCCCACGTTGTGGGTTTTGTACATTGGCGCGATCATCGTCGGAATGGGCGGCGGCATGCTTGAATCAGTCGGGTGCGCGGTTTTGAACGACTTGCATCCCACTCGTAGCAAGCTGTTCATGAATCTATCGCAGATCTTTTACTGTCTTGGTGCGATTGGCGTTGGTTTTGCGGTTGGCTTTCTCTCGAAGCGAGGAGTTGGCTGGCGCTGGTTTTACGGTTCGATGGGCGCGCTTGCCGTGCTGGTCGCCGTGGGGTTTGCCTACTCGCGTTTCCCCGTGAAGGAAAGCGAGACGAGTGCGGATACTAGTACGGCTTGGGAAAGGGTTTTGGAACTGATACCCAATATCTGGTTGCCGACCCTGGCGATTTTCCTCTACGTCTTCGGAGAAACGGCGGTGTACGCCTTTGCACCGACATACCTGAAGCAACTTGGCGCAGGCGATCAGGCTGCAACGCTTTCGATTGCGGTATTCTGGGGCGCTGTAGTCATAGGACGTATCGGCTGCTCGTTCCTTCCACAGAATCAGACTTACGAGCCAGTGATCGGGACGCTGTTCCTGCTTTCCGCAATAGCGGCGTTTTGCCAGAATCTTGTCACTGGCTGGGGCAGCGGATTGGTGTTGCTGGCGCTGCTTGGCTTGGCGCTGTCCGGCACATGGCCGCTGATCGTCAGCATGATCACGATCCGGAATATGAAATACAGCGGAACTGCGGCAGGCATCGCAGTGGGATGTGGTGCGCTGGGATGCGTGCTCAGCCCCTTGACGCTGGGAACCATATTTGACAAAGGGTATCCGAAACTCGCCTTTACGTTGCTGGGCGGATGCTTCGTCCTAGGCCTGGTCTGCATTATCCTGACCTGGTTGCGCGAGAGAAGGCTTCAACGTAGCTAAACTAAAGTGACCCTCAGGGAGCCGGAGGCGGCGGGGGCGGGGGCGGGGCGAATAACGCCGCAAGCGCGGGGACTGTATTGGCGGCTTGCCAGGCGGCCATGCCCGTTGTCCAGACCAGGGTCGCCTGGGTGAATGCACCCGATGCAATCATCGCCTGGAGTTGTGCGACTTGGTAGGGACCTTGCTGCTGCCCGTTGACGGCGATGTAGTACATCGGTGCGACGGGTGGCGGCGGCGGTGGCGCCGCTTGCTGCTGCTGTTGGAATGCCTGTTGCGATCCGAATGCGCCGAGCTGTCCGCCCATCATCATGCCCATCACCGTGCCTGCGCCGCCCTGGTTTTCGGCAGCCGCCTTCAGTGCGTCCGCAGCCTGCATTTGCGAGTACTGGTTCATCACGCCACCCAGTGCGCCGACAGCGCCGCGCTTGTCAATGGCGGCGTTGACTTCATCGGGCAGGGAAATATTGGCGATGGTCAGCGACATGAGTTCGACACCCATGGAGGCCATGTATGAGGCCAGGTTGAGCTTGACCCGTTCCCCGATTTCATTGTAGTTTGCAGCAAGGTCCAATGCAGGTATCTTGAGTTCGCCAAGTGAATCCGACAGCTCGGATACAACCCTGGTGCATAGCTGGCTCTCAATGTCTTCGGTCTTGAATTCGCTCCTGGCGCCGACGAGGCGCTCCAGCATTTGATCGGTGGTTCCGATCCTGTAGGAGTAGTTTCCGAATGCTCTGATCCTAAGGATGCCGAAATCCAGGTCTCGCATCATAATCGGCTGCTGTGTTCCCCAACGCCTATCCAGTTGCTCCGTCCTCTTGATGAAATAGACTTCCGCCTTGTGCCAGGAGTTGAAGCCGTAGGGGAGGGAGAGCAGGGTGGTCAGGATCGGAAGATTGGCGGTTTCCAATGTGTAGGTACCAGGCTCGAAGCGATCTGCGATTTTGCCTTCGTTGACGAAGATGGCAGTCTGGCCAGGCCTGACGATCAGCTTGGCTCCGCGCTTGATTTCGTTGTCGTGCCTGCTGAAACGATGGACCAGTACGCCTGGTTTTTCCTCGGGCCATTCGACGATGTCAATCAATTCGCTTTTGATAAAGCTAAACAAACCCATTGTTCTTTCTCCTTGTTGTTTCGTATGGTGATATTGATTTTAGAACCCTTCTACAAGTGCATACAAAAACAGGGCTGCAATGATGGCCAGGATGATCGCAGCGGTGATTTTCACGGCGCTATATGGGCGCGTTCCGTGGGCGTTTCCCGTTTGCCCGTTGACGATGTAGGTGTAGGATTTACCCTTGAAGATGTAGGTGCTTGACCAAAATGGAATCAGGAGGAGCTTGTAGGAGAGGTCGGAGTACGCGGTATTGACGGTGAAGATTCGTTGCTCGTCCCCGCCGATGTCGCTTCGGATCTCGCTTCTGATACGGCCATCCGCATAGGTTTTGGCTTCTTCGAAGGCATCCGTCAGTTTGACATCATAGCTTTCCTCATCAAATCCCATTATTGCGTCGTTGTTGTAGTCGACCGCCTGTTTAGGCATGAATCCTCCGAGGCTTTCCTGTAGTTTCCTGTCGAGCCTGTTGCTTGCGTACACGAGTATATCGTCGAAATGGAGTTTCACTGAACCGGAAGCTCCTCTCCATCGTGTTTTCCGTTCAGTTCTCACGCCGTTTTTTGTTTTGACCGTGACGTAGTAGTGGTCTCCTCGTTCTCCTACGTAGAAGGACTGCGCCAAGAAATCGAATGTCCAGGTTGGCCTATAGACTCCCTTGAGGCTTTCGCTGAGGTTGATTTTTTTTGCTTTGTTAGGTAGGAACCATCGGCTTTCGAGCCAGGTTTTGAAGGTGCTTTGCGCCTTGTCTTTCGGGATTGAGAATGGGACGAGTCCCTGTGGTCTCAGGGTTCTCTTGCTGTTTTGCGCTGCTGTCAGCGGCGATTTGCAGTATGTGCATGCGGTTGCGACGTTGCCTTGGGTTGTTTATGGGCTTATTTCGCGAATGCGAATGAGTCGTCAGGCAGGAAGAACTGCGCGGCTTTTCCGGCTTGGGTCTTAAATAGGATTCTATTGCGTCCCGTGTTCGGTTTTAGCGTCAGTTTCCCATTTGTTGCCTTGATGGTTTGTCCATTGAAGATTACTGCGGGGAGCGAGGTCGTGAACTCTGCCGGCTTGTCGCTTTCTGCGATGAAATCGACGATTGCGACGAGTTTTGCGTTTTCCTTGTTAAGCTTATCGTCCTTCGCATTGCAGACCAAGGTAGCCGGTTCGATGTTTTTCGAAACATGGAACGGGACTGTGTCGATGCTGATTGGCATTGTTGGCTGCGCGAGGACCTTGAGGTCGAGCCTGTCGGAATCGAGCAGGAGTTTTGCCGCTTGTGCCATTGTCAGCGGGAGTTCTTCTTGTTGTTGTTCGGCGAGGTCTGCGTATATCCTGTAGTTTTTCGTTCCTCTTGTGAAGTCGAGTTGCACGGCGTAGTATGGGTTTCCGTATTTGAAGAAGGTATCTTGCTTGATTTGTTGCGTTACCGATACGGCGACTGATGCCTGCGGACCCAGTGCTTGGGCGTCTTTTCTGATCGCGTGTTTTTCGCATGCATAGGGGAATCTGAAGGTGAATTGGAGGTTTTCCAGAGGCAGCATGTCCTGGTTATTGAGCGATGCGGTCCAGACATTGTTTTTTCTGGTGAGCTTGAGTTTGACGAATGGGATTATTTTGGCGTCTCCGTTCTCGTCTGCCGCATCGAAGACTTCAGGAAGTTTTCCGGTATGCTTCAGTTCGATTCCGTGTTGCGTGATCGTTGCATTTGTTGCCTTGGTCGGCTTGGGGCCGTTGATTTGGAACCATAGCGGGACATTTGCGCCAAGTTCGGCGGGGAGGTAGCGGGTGACGGTAACGGTGAGTTTGTTTTGTGCTTGGGTCTGCTGGACTGTCGCATTGAGCGCTTCGTACCTGTATGCGCCGTACTCGTTTTGGTTGCAGTACCACCAGTCCGGATTGTCAGCAAGCATTTTGTAGCAGACATCAAGTTTTTCCAGCCCTTCCGGGGTATGCCAGGAGTGCAGCGCCATTGAGAATGAAGGCTGAATGGCAAGGTTCTTCTCGTTGGTGGAAACGGACTTGAGGAGTTGCTCCATTTTCTCGATGTCCGGGAGTCGGTCACCCGGGGTGAAGAACTTGGATTGGGCAAGGGCGTTCTTGGGATATCCGATCCGATGCTCATTGCTTGGGTAGAATACATCGGGTGCCGAGATGACGCCGGCGGCCATCATGGCATGTCCTATGCTCAACGGGATAATTGGGTTATTCGATTGCCAATGACAGAATGGAAGCGCCTGGGAGTTAATTGGCGATTGGGTGACGGTCTCAAGTTGAATCCGATTGAGCATGAATTCCCTGAAATGCTCGAAGGAGTTGACGTAGGGCAATCGAGGATGGCTGACGGTATGAAGCCCGATGGAGGATCCATCAGGCATCAGTGTCTTGAAGTAGTTGGGGAATTTATTGAGTATGGAGAAGGCATCGTTGCAGTAGAAGGTACCCTTGACCTTATGGCGAGCCATAATGGCATGGGTCTTCAAATGGTTTGCCGAGGTGTCGTCCCATCTTGATGAAACGGCGATCTTGTAGGATTGAGGAAGTGGCTTGACGGACACGGATGCCTGCTTGGCATCGGCTTCAGTTGGATATTCCAAGGTGAAAGTCTGGGTGTATTCGCGGAAATCCAACGGGTTTGCCGCATTCAGGGCAATTGCGAGTGAAAAGATGGAAATGAAGATGCGTTTCATGGCCGGTCTCTTTACGGGGTGGATGAATGTCGAAATCAGCAAGCAAATTTAGCGTATGAAAAATGGAAAACAAGCGGCTTGTCTGAATTATGAATGCTGAATTATGAATGCTGAATTATGAATGCTGAATTATGAATGCTGAATTATGAATGCCCCGTCCCAGTCCCAGAAGCCCAACGCCCACAAAACCCAACGGCAATGTCCCATAGTCCCAGTCCCATGGGGCTCATTCGTCCCAAAAGTCTCATGTGTCCTAGTCCCACAATCCCCAATGTCGAAATCAGGGGGCATGTCACATGGTTTTTGAGTACGAAAGTGTGAAAAAATCTCGGTCAGTTCCGAGGTTTCCTTTCTCTTGGTTCAGATGAAAGAAATGGGTCTCGAAGTTGGTTTGAGTACAAGAATCAGCCATAGTTTTTTGTCTGTCCATTTGACAAAGTGATCAGTTCAGGATATTATTTTATCTTGTGCGAAAATGTGTTTTATCGGTTAGCCTTTATTTTGGAAAATGGAGCAACAAGCACAAGGAAGAGGTCTCGACGTGAAGCAAAGCATTGACTTGAATGGCGTTTGGAGCGTTCGTGGATTTGGCGAGAAGGCGTTGGGACCTATGCCCGCGCAAGTCCCAGGGAATGTGGAATTGGACTTGATGGCAAACAAGATCATTGAGGAGCCGTTCTACGACGAAAACGAAAAATTCCTCAGGCCATACGAGTTCTACGATTGGGAATATACGCGCCAGTTTGACGTGCCGGCGAATTTCCCGCTTGATGCAGACCTGGAATTCGACGGGATCGACTGCGTTGCGGAAGTGTTCCTGAACGGAGAAAAACTTTGCGATACGGACAATGCCTTCATCAGGCATACGATCAAGGTTGACAACAAGCTGAAGCGCGGCTCCAAGAACAAGCTGACCGTGCTGATCAAGTCGCCAATCCTGTCTGCGGCGGCCTACGAACTCGATCATCACGACCGCGCCCAGGGGCGGAACATGGAAAGCCTTCCCCTGCGTAAGCCCGCCCATGAGTTTGGCTGGGACATCTGCCCGCGCTGCTGCCTCGGTGGGATTTGGCGTGACGTCCGCATCGTTGAACGTCCGGCGAACAGGATGCTGTCATGCTATTTCGACGTGATGAAAGACACGCGGCCTGGATATGCCAGGGTTTACTTTTCCTATTCGTTCGCCACCGCCCTTCGTAGCTGGAACATGTTCCAGATTGAAATTGAAATGAAGTGCGGCGATTCGGTGTTCAAGAATCGCTGGAACCAATACTTTACAAGCGGCGTCATCTATTTTGACATTCACAATCCCAAGCTGTGGTGGCCAGCCGGCTACGGCGAACCCAACATGTATGATGCCACAGTCAGGGTATTTGCAGACGAAAAGCCGCTCTTCGAGACGTCGACGCGCATTGGCTTGCGGTCGATGAAATTCGAATATGACGAAAACCCCGAGTCCTTCAATGCCAGGTTCGTGGTGAACGGGGTGCCGATTATGGTGAAGGGATCCAATTGGGTTCCCGCCGACGCGCTCCATAGCCGGGACAAGGATCGGATTATCCCAATTTTGGAGCTTTTCTCGGACTTGAATTGCAACATGCTGCGGGTCTGGGGCGGTGGTGTCTATGAACCAAAGGCGTTCTACGACTACTGCGACGACCACGGAATCATGGTCTGGCAGGACTTCATGATCGCTTGCGCGATCGCGCCGTTGACGGACGATTTCCGCGCGCGCTTCGCCAAGGAGGTCGAATGGGTCGTCAAGGAATTGCGCCAGCATCCCAGCATCGCGATGTGGGCGGGAGACAACGAGGTCGATGCCATGTGCGGCTGGGGTGGGGCGATCATGAAGCCAAGCGTCAATCGGCTGACCCGCGAGGTGATTCCGCAAATCCTCCATCGCCTTGATCCCAATCGTCCGTACCTGCCCAGTTCGCCGTACTATTCGCCGGAATCGGAAGCCAAGAACCGCCCCTCAAACGCGACGCCGGAACAGCATATCTGGGGACCGCGAGACTACTTCAAGTCGCCGTTCTATGCCGACAACAATGCGGTCTTCATCAGCGAAACGGGCTATCACGGCGCCAATTCGGTGGAATCGATCAAGAAGTTCATCCCGGCGGACAAGTTGTGGCCCTGGCGCGACAATTCGTCCTGGGAGTACCATGCCGCCCATGGTTATCCGTATCGCATCGGCTTGATGTTCAGGCAGGTCAAGGAGGAGTTCAACTTCGAGCCTGACAACCTGGAGGATTTCACCATCGCCAGCCAGATCGTGCAGGCCGAGGCGAAGAAGTTCTTTGTGGAAAACGTCCGTATCCACAAGTGGAAGAAGGCTGGGATTTTGTGGTGGAACGTCATGGATTGCTGGCCGCAGTTCTCGGATGCGATTGTTGACTACTACTTTGACAAGAAGCTGGCTTATGGGTATTTGAAGCGCGCCCAGGTCCAGTTGCTGGGCATTGTCGGCGAATGGAAAGACTGGGGGCATTCCGTCGTGATGGCCAACGATTCGCTCAAGTCGTTTGCAGGGAAGATGAAGGTTTCGGATGGCGATACCGGTGAAGTTCTGTTTGAGCGCGATTTCCGCCTCGGTCCCAATGAAAACCAGCATCTTGGCCGTTTCAACCTGCCCAATTGCGACCAGCGGCTGCTGCTGATTCAATGGGAATGCGATGACGGAACGAAGGGAGGCAGCCACTACATCACGGGACGGACGCCGCTGGATTTCAAGCGGTATCGCGACAACTGGTTGCCGAAGATCCAGGCGTTTTAAGACGAGCAGGAGAATGCGATGAGGACCATCTTGCCATTTGTAATGTTGAGTTTCATGCTCGTTGGTGCCGCCGAGTACCGCGGCGTTGTTCGCGAAGGAGGTTCCGGTCGAGCAGGCGTGGTTGTGTCTGACGGCTTGAACTGCGTCAAGACTGATGCCGACGGCGCATTTGTCCTGCCTGGCCATGAGCGGATCCGGTTCATCCAAGTGACTCCGCCAGCCGGCACGAGGACAAAAGGCCCGCATTACAAGCATGTCAAGCAGGATGTGCTCTCATACGATTTCGAACTGTTGCCATGGGCATTGACTGGCGGCGATACGCTCAAGGTGATTCAATTGGCGGATACCGAGCAGGCCGGGGGATCGCTCACATGGCTGACGGACGTATCCGAATATGGAAAGGCTGTCGGCGCGGGAATCGTGCTCCATGTGGGAGATATCTGCTATGCGAATGGACTCAAATTCCATGCTGAAAAGGTAACGTCCGATACCATCGGAATCCCGACCTTCTACTGTATCGGAAACCATGATCTGCTCAGGGGCGACGAGTATGGAGAAGAAACCTTCGAGGCGCTCTTCGGACCACCCTGGTACTCAGTCGATACAAAGCACGTCCATTTCGTCATCTTGCCAGCCCCATACGGTGACAAGAAACCAAGATATACAATAAATGAAATGGCGGCATGGCTTAAAAACGACCTGGCACTCAAGGATCCGAAGAAGACACTGGTCATCGCAAAGCATCTGATGAGAAGGCGAGACGATAGCCAGCTCGTGTTCGGAGCCGATACACCGACACCTGTCGATCTTGCGGCAAATGGACTGGAAGCGATCCTCTATGGGCATTGGCACGAAAATTCTGTGATGTCTTTTAAGAATGGAGCCGTGGCTGTTTGCGCCGCACCGCCGAGCAAAGGTGGGATTGATTTCTCGCCGGCGAACTTCCCCGTGCATACGTTTGAGAAAGGCAAGTTGGCGAATGTTGAGCGTCGATATGCCTACATTGACCACCTTGCGAAACTTGTGTCTCCATCGTCCATTGCGGATGGCATCCGCGACGAGTTGCTCGTCAATGCCTATGATAGCGGCAGTCCCGTCAAGTCCGTTGAGGCGTTATTTGTTCCTGGCGGCACTCGTCGCGCGTTGTCTCGCATTGGCAGTTGGACTTGGAGATGCGATTTTGCGCCTGATGCTGTTGGCGTTACCGTGACGGTGACGTTTGACGATGGCGAGACACGTACGCTTGAGCGCAGGTTTTCGCCTTCTGTTGCCAGGAAGGCGGTCGAGGCTTCCGGTCGTTGGATTTCTCCTTACGGGAATGCGAGCCGGAATGGTGTTGGCGATATTGGGAAAGCCGAGTTCACGTTGGAGGAAGTTTGGTCTCGGCACGTTGGTTCCGAGATGTCATTGGTAGCGCCTGTCATTTCAGACGGCGTCGTCTATGTGGGGACGATGGAAGACGGCGAGTTCAAGTCTTGCGGCGTGACGGCTCTTGATCTGGGTACTGGCAAGGTCAAGTGGCGCTATGGAACTGTAAACGGAATACGGCAGAGCCTGGATGTTTGCGACGATGTGGTCATCGCAACGGACTACCATGGAATTGTGTACGGCTTGGATGCATCCACGGGGAAGGAACGTTGGAAACGGTTGGATCTGGGCGCAATCGACTCAATGCCTATGACCCATGCGAACATCTTGGATGGGAAACGCTATGTAACGAACTCAGTTAACAAACTCCTATGCCTGGACGCGTTGACGGGAAAGACTCTTTGGGAAAATCCCCAGGCGGAGGCGAACTGCCCGCAAACCTCCACCGCGCAATCCGTGGTGGACGGGGTGATCTTCTGGTCGAGACAATGGCGTACCTTCAATGGATACGACTTGGAGACTGGAAAACGATTGTGGAAGAAAACGGATGTGAAGGACGAGCCTCGGCTGTATCGTTTTCGTGGAATTGGCGCAATCCCCTACAAGCCTGGTCAGGCTTTGTTGGTCGGGACCGATGGCGTCTTCATCCTAAACCCACAGACCGGTGATGTGGTCAAGTACATCAAGTCGCGGGGCAACAAGCAGATTGGCGGCGCTCCGATGCTCTTCGGCAACAAGGTGATTTACGGAACGGCCAACGAAGGGCTGCTGTGCTATGACTTGGAGTCCGGAGAGCAGGCATGGAACCTGCCTGTCGATGCGGCGCTGGTGGTTACTACACCGTATACCACGTCTGGCAGGGCGATTCAATCTGGTCCGATCCGTGTCGGGGATTTGGGCGTATTTGGAGCCAACGATGGATTCCTGTATGTTTTCAAGCCCGAGACTGGGGAATTGGTTCAAAAACTTGATTTCGGAGCGCCGGTTCTTTCTCCAGTTTCCGCAGTTAGGGGATACTTGCTTGTCTGTGATATGGCTGGCGTGGTCCATTGCCTGGAACCCAAACCATAATGCTGGAAAGGATCGACAATGGACGACAATGGCGCAATCGTGATACGGGAAGCGAGACTTGACGACGTTGGGTTCATCAAGTCCTGCATCCACGGGCTGGCAGTCTATGAGAAGGCCGAGGAAATGGATCTGTCAACTGAAGACATGCTTCGGAAAAACATATTCGAGGACCGGTATGCGCATGTGTTGATCGGCGAGATCGACGGCATCCGCGCCGGCTTCGCGCTTTGGTTTAACAACTTTTCAACTTGGTTGGCCAAGCCTGGAATCCATCTCGAAGACCTGTATGTGAAACCAGAATACAGGGGATGCGGGCTGGGGCGCCGATTGCTGACGAGACTGGCGGAAATCGCCGTTGAAAATGACTGGGGGCGGCTGGAATGGTGGTGCCTCAAGTGGAACAAGCCAAGCCTCGAATTCTATGAATCCTTGGGAGCAAGTCAGTTGGACGAATGGGTGCCGCTGCGAATCGACGGCGAGCAATTGAAGAAAATGGGAAAACATTAATTTAGACACTTGAAAAAAGGTCAACAAAATGGACTACTTGAAACGGTACTTGGATTTGGTGGAACGTGGGATGTCTGACGAATTGTCTGCACAATCTCGAGTTGTCTCCCCGCACTTGTATTCAATTGTCAAGCAATACATAGGAGCTGGCGGGAAGCGCCTGCGCCCTTGCTTGCTCTTGGCGTGTTGCGAGGCGGTTGGCGGCGATGCGGAATCCGCCTTGCCAGCGGCAATCGCAGTCGAGATGTACCACAATTGGACGCTGATTCACGACGATGTGATCGACCATGACGATTTTCGGCGTGGCAGGGCGACGGGGCATCGCCTTGGAGCGTTACTGGGTACGAAAGACTTGGGGTTGGAAGGTGATATTGCCGATGACTATGGCCAGAGCGCCGCAATCCTTGCGGGCGATGTGCTTCAGGCTAGGGCGACCGAGAAGCTCTTCGAATTGCAAGGCTTTCCCGATGCCGTGGTGCTGTCGCTTGTCCGTGAAATGACTGGATCTTTGACGGTTGACTTGTTGAATGGCGAGCAATTGGATGTTGAGATGAGCCACCTTGCGTTTGAGAAGATTGACGAGCCGAAGATTTCCGGGATGATGCTGGGCAAGACCTCGGCCTTGCTGCGATATTGCGCTTCTGCCGGCGCTGCGCTAGGTTGTGGCGAGCCGTTGGAGGGTTGTGACATTGCCCGTGACCTTGGCGAATTCGCGGCCTTGTGCGGACTTGCCTTCCAGTTGAAGGACGATTTGCTTGGCATCTTCGGCGACGAGCAACGTATCGGCAAACCAGTCGGCTCGGATATTCGCGAAGGCAAGCGTACTTTGTTGGCTTACAAGGCGTTGGCGAGCTGCGATGCCAAGGAGCGCGAGCGGTTCCTGCAAATCTACGGCTTGCGCGATGCTGGCGAAGCTGATCTTGAACTTGCGCGGCAGCTTCTGTCGCGTGGCGTTGAGGCTACGCAGGAGACCATGGAATCCTGCGTAAGCCTGGCATTGGGAATTCTGGAGAAGCTGGAAATTCCGTCAGACTCGGCACGTAGCAAGTTAGTCGCCTTCGCCGAATCGATGGTTGCCCGTGACCTCTAGGTCATCTCAATCGATTCATTTGGATGATTGAGCCAAGAAGTAGAGGATGGCGAACAGGGCTGCCAGATTGAGCAGGAGTGCAAGCCAGAAGACGACCTGATAGGAGAATTTCGCGTTTTTGTGCTTGATCAGGGCTTGGGCGAGCATGGCTCCCGGCCATCCTCCGAGCAATTCCCAGAGGTGAAGGGACATCTCTGGGATGCGGCGCTTTCCTGTTTCCGCCTTCTTCTTGTCAATTGCATATTCGATAAAAGTCAGCAGGCTGATGATCAGGTATGCAGGCGGAATGATCGGAGGGACTTTCCCGAAGCCTGCCGCCATCGACAGCGCGACGATGAAGACGATCGGCAAGGTGATGTAAAGTTGTTTTTGGAACGAAGTATTGCTTGGCGGAGGGGAGGAAGGTCCCTCCTTGCCTGAGTTTTGGAGTTCCTTGGTTTGTGTGTAGGCTGAATACTTTGCTTTCATGAGTTGCCTCTGATGTTGCTTATTGGGCAGTCCAGATCGCCCTGACTCCGACGACAATCATCTGGACCGCAATGGCCGAAAGGATCAGGCCTGTGATTTTTCCCAGGATGGCGACATTCGCCCGTCCCAGGAGCTTGAGGAGCTTGCCTGAGTAGAGCAGCATCAAGCCGACCATCCAGACAGCCAGAAGTATGGCGACGCAGGTGACGAGTTTTTCGAGAAAGGCTGTTTGTTCCAGTCCCAGCACGATCAGCGTACCCAGGGTGGCGGGTCCCGCAGTGACCGGGACGGCTAGGGGAACGACGGCCGACTGGAGGAGATCGGCCTCGTTCTTGTAGGCGTGCTTGGTGGCGTCGGCAGGACCGTGGACAAGCCCGATCGCCATCAGGAGAAGCAGGATGCCGGAACCGGCACGGAAGGCGTCGATGCTGATTCCGAAAAGGCCCATCACCCAGCTGCCGCAGATGAACATTAGCAGGCAAACGACCGATGCGCCAACGGCGATTTTCACGGCCAGCTTCTTTTTGCTGGATTCCTCGCTGCCTTCCGTCACGGTCAAAAATGTGCCCAGGACGAAAAATGGGGTCAGCAGAAAGAAGAAGCGGAAGGTGAGCGGGATCAGATTGGGAAGGTATTCTCTTAGCATCGGTTCACCTAGTTGTCGATTTTGCCCTGCAAGACGTTTTGCTTGCTTTCGATTCTTGTTTCAGCCCAGCCTGCATGGTCGCCGATAGTGTTTCTATTGGGACCGCAATCGCTGACGAGCTTGAGGGTGATCTGCTGCCCCTTCCAGGGCGTCAGGTCGGCCTGGAAGTCGCTCCATTCGTGTTTGATGATGTGCTTTTTGGCTACGACGTGCTCTTTCTTGTCCTTGTCGATTACGCGTACTTCAAGGAAGATACCGTCGCCGATATCGGTTGAATCTCGTTTTCCGACTGATGATTTGAATACGCAATCGAGGTTGTCCGGGAGGTTGACTTCATGGAGCGTGAAGGTTTTTCCAGTTCCTCCTCTCCATGGCGGATGCATGAAGAGCGCCGATTTCTTGACGCCGCCGGCGGAGAAGTCGGAGACGAGCATCGCGTTTGCGCTGCCTTGGAGTCCGCCTTGCGGTTTAGCCTGTCCATCAAGTTGAGTGGCGACTTGGAAATCTTCTGTCAGCGGCGGTTTGACGACGACTGGCCGTTCCAGCGTTGTGAACTTGAATGTATGGTTTTGCAGGATTTTTCCCATGTTGATTTTCAGGGTCAGCTCTTGCGTTGAGGGTTTGTTGTCCGGGAGGAAGTTGAATTCGACCTTGCTCGGTTGTTTTGGTTGGAGCTGAAGGGATTTTGTGTTGCCTTGGAATTCGAGTGTCAGGTCGATGGGGTAGTTTTTATTGCTGGCGAGTGTGAACACGAGTTTGTTTTCATCGAATTCCGTTTTGACTTCTGCAAGGTTTCTGACTGTGAAGTCGATCCATTGCCCTTCGAATTGCATCCAGATCCTCTGTCCGTTCTTGGCGTCTGCCGGGATGGTTGCCGTATGTGTTTGTTGTCCTTTGACGGTCACGGTTTCGTTCGGCGAGACGAATTCGGCCTCTGAGGTCAACTTGACTGGGATCGGGCTGTTGTCGATCAACAATTTGTAGCTGAAGGCGTTCTTGACAGGCAGGATGTAGGTCAGTCCTCGCGCCTGCCTGATTTGTGCGGGTCCGAGTTCTGTCAGGTCTTCCGCGAGGGCGATTGCCTTTGTTGCGTTGACAGCGAAGGCGCATTCGGTTCCCTCGAGGGGGATGAATTCGGCGGTCTTCCTGTCCGGCGCGAATCGGCAGACCGCCAGTCCGGCGGATGCCGCCTTGGGGAAGCGCTGGAAAAGGTAGTCACGCCCGTCAACGAAGATGTATTCCGGTGAATCGACGTAGTCCGCATGGTTGTTGTTGTTGATTGCCGATTTGACGAAGACCTTTTTGTCTCCGGACCAGCCTGCGTAACCTGCGGGCGGAAGTTGGAGCGTGTACCCGTCATGGGTGATGTTGAAGTCTATATCGGTCGAACCGTTTGCGATGACGGTTGTTCCGTCCTCGTAGGTGATGACGAGGTGCGAGAGCTTGAGCGCACCTGTCATGATCGCCTGGGTCGTGTCCAAAAGTTCCCCGTTTTCATTGGCGTATTGGATCGTCTTGACATCGACCTGCGTGTAGTAGGATTGGAGCTGCTGGAGCATGAAGTACGACCTCATGATCGAGCGCATGTTGCGAGTTACGAGGTAGCTTGGGTGACCGTATGCGGCGGTTGCGGCGATGAAGCGGTCGATGTAGTGGTTGTTTTGCTCAGGCGTATCTCCGTAGCCGATTCTGTTCTTGTAGAACATGCCGTCGTCGCCCATTCCGAAATTGCATTCGAGCGGATGCATTTTCCGCAGGTCGAAATCGACGAGCCACGGGTCTGTCGGGAGGTAGTAGGATCTGTCTTGTGCATAGTTTCCGTCCGTGAGGCCGGAGTAGTAGCAATGGTGCGGTCCTTCGGAATAGACCGGTCCTTTCCATGCGTTTTTCTGGTGGAGCATGATTTCGCCGAAGGCGTAGAATGTCGCCGCAAAGGTGCCGGCGCCTGGGACTCGAGCGTCGAAGTCGGTTCGGCTCCAAGGAGTTACCGAGGTATGGACATCGCAGTAGGCGGTACCGAAGTTGAATTTTTTCTGGATGATTGGCGCCAATTCCGCGCAGTATTCGACTGCGTACTGGGGTTTGGGGGCGTAGCATCGTGCCCAGGCGTGCATGAAATCGCTTTCCGGGTTTCTTGAGACGATGTCCGTCCTCCAGTATTCGTTGACTGGCGCGAAGTCGGTGAAGTTGTTGTAGGGTCCATAGACGAAGCCGAGTTTGTCTTGCATGTACCTTGTGTAGTCGTACATGCCCTTGTCGCCGCCCTTCTTGGGTGCCGCCTTCGTTCTGAACGTGAAGGATTCTCCTCCGTCCCTCCAACCGACTTCATGTCCGTTGATGATGATGTTTCTCAGTCCATGTCTCCAGATGCGCTTCCAGTATTGCTTGTCCTTTTCCAGGTCGCCGGCGAAGTGAACTTTCCAGACTCGTTTTCCCGCCACGTGCTTGTAGGGCGATTTCGGGTTTGGGATATTGGGCAGGTGCTCTTCGAACTTCGGTCCGATAGTGACAAAGAAGCGATCGAAGCAGTCGTTGAGCTGCCCATCGGTTTTCGGTATGTAGATCGTTCCCCAGTTTGCCGCAGCTTCGGTGCCGACTGCGAATGGCTCGCTCCAGACGCTGCTTGCGTTTGAGCGGTACCAGTCGATATGCGCCGAGTAGAACAACGGGTCTTGGGGCGTGCCTGAGGCGATCACTGCGGGGCGTCCGCCACCTGCATAGTCGTAGTACGGAACCTTTTGGACTTTCGGATTGACGAGTCCGTTTGCTTTCCCGATGGCTACTGCCGCGATCGTACCGCCTTTTGCGATCGTATCGACAATCAGCGTCTTGCCCTTGAGCGTGAATATGTACTTGGCCTGGGTTGATTTTCCGTTAAGTTCCAGGTTCCAGGTTGATTCGATGGTTTGGTTGACGAGTTCCGTCTTGACGTGGGTAGCCTTTTCGGGTTTCGTTCCGAAACGATTTTCTTTTGCGGTGAAGAGCGTCGGTCCGCCGTTGAGGAGTGGCTTGAACGTGTGTTGGTTCCAGGTCGCCGTGACATCGTCCCATCGTCCTGTTTCCGGTTTGTAGCTGATGGTCAGCGTTCCGTCGCTTCCCGTGTATTGCAAAGTGAACGTTGAGTTGTTTTGTGTGGCTGTGTTGGTTGCGCCTGGTGCTTTCGAGTCAGGCAGGATCGTGTCTTCCCGGTTTGGGAAGGGGAGTCTGCCCGGTCCGTTGTTGGCTCCTGGCGATTGTCCCGGGAACATGTCGATCCCGCGTTTCGGGCGTGGCTTGAAGGTCAGCGGCTGTTGGTTTTCCTCGTAGATTGTGAGGCTGTCGAAGAAGATTGCCCTGTCTTCGGCATTGGTTCCGTTTGTGATTTTGAATCCAGTGAAGTGGGTTTCTGGCTGGCTAAGGATTTTCAGGTCTTGGTCCGGGTATCGTTTGAGGGCGAGGAACCATTCTTTCCAGCGTACCGTGGTGAGATTGTATTCGTGTTCCTTGTTGTCCGCGGTTTTGAAGAGCAGGTTGACCTGGACCCTTGGCGTGCTGGGGTCGGTAACCCACGCCCAATTGTTTCCGTAGATCCAGCATCCGACGATGTCAAAGGGAACCGGAACCGGGACGGGCTTCGGAGGCCTGAGTGTGATCGACGGGGTTTTGTCGCCGATCCTGCGGTAGGTCAGCTTATAGACGTACTTGCCGAAAAGCTGTTGTTCCCGGGTGCGGACGAAGGTGGCCTTCGAATTGGCGGCTTCAACGGTCCACGGCGTATTGTCCTCGAAATCAATGATGGGGTCCCGGTCGTCCTTGGTTCTGTTTGCCCAATCCATTTCGTAGGGCCTGACGCCGATGGTATCGGCGGCGATGACACCGGATGCAAGCAACATTGTCAAAAGGGATGTTTTCATCGTGGATGTCTCCTGGCTGACCGTGGCTATTTCTTAAGATAGATTCCCATGTTCATGCCGCATGGCCTGAAGTAGTTGGCCTTGTAGTTGTGGCGGTTGACGATTACGGGCTGCTGCTTTTCGGCATCCCAGTAGCAGAGGGTTGCCGAGCCGCCGCCGTCCATGTCGATGACGTCATAGGCGCCCGCGTCCTTGAAGATGTTGTAGAGGTCTTCGCCGATTGCGCCTTCCGACCATCCTGGCTGCCGCCCGTCAACGGTGACCAGGTAGAGGTAGTTGCGTTCAGCGTCCAAGCCGTAGGTCATTCTTGGCATCAGCGGCCGTTCGTATCCTTGTGCGATCCCCGGCGCCCTTTCGCCCTTGATCATGATGCTTCCGAATCCTGTGGTTGCGAGCCAGAGCTTGTCGTATTGATCCTTGGGGAGCGGTCCGGGCACGATGTCAATCTCACCTGACTTGTAGACGACGAACATCGGGCTATTATGCCCCTTGTCGTTGACGATGATGCCGTCGGAGATTTCAAGTCCATGGGGATTCCCGTACTTGTGGGTGAAAGGCTTTTCCCAAGGCGCCCAGGGCGCGGAGTTGCATGCGACGATCATGTCGAGTCCACGGCCACCTTCTGCGACAGGTTTTCTCGCATCCTTCATGAAGTCTGCCGTACGCATCCTCAAGGTACGAATGATGCTGTGCTGGTTATCCTTCGGGTAATCGGGCATTTTCTCTCCCCAGTCCTTGTCCCGGCCTGTGCCCGTGAAGGTCAGTCCCTTGAGTTTGAGGTCAACTCTCATGACGACGATTTTCATCGGCCTGAAGTCGGGATCGACCGTGAGTATTCCAGGTCCACCCGCATTCTTGTCTGCTCTCGCTTGGTCTTGCTTGAGTTGATCTTCCGATCTTGGCTTGTCGAGCTTGACTTTTCTGTCAAGCCTGACCAGCCTGACGCCTTCTCGGATTTCCTCGGCGTTTTTCCAATCGATTTGCTGTGCATTTACGAGGGCGAAGATCAGGAAGAGAGGTAGTGCAATGCGTTTCATCATTGGGAATCCTTTGGTTGATTCAAAACTCATGGCGGATATTCTGTGAATACAGTACCATAATGCTTGTTTTGTGCTTTTGCTTGAGGAAAGGGCTTTTTTTGTTGGCGAAGCATGAAAAACTTCCTGCAATTGCTTGGAAGCGTGTGACAAATACGAAAACGCAAGTATAGTTTTATGTTTTTGTTTTTGAAATTTAGTCTTAAAAAAAGGAGCGTATGAATTTTATGGTACCTGTGACTCATGTGTTCGAGTGGGCTGAATATAGCGAAAAGGCTCGGAAAGGATTGTTTCGCGAGTTTGGCCAAGTCGGGGCAAAACATCTCGTGCTGACCGGGCAGCTGTTGGGGCTCGTCATGCAGAAAAATGCCCACGCCGTGGCGCTCAAGCAGGAAATCGCCGATGCGGGAATGAGCTTTAATGATGGTCACGCCTTGTTCGGAGCCTATGACGACTTGTGCCTGCCCTTTGAGGAATACCGCCCGATGATGATCAGCAGGCATTCGCTGGCGTTGGAAGCGTGCGCCCTGATGGAGGTGAAGACCTTGACCATCCATGTGGGCAATGGAAATGCGACATACGGCGAGCGAAGCGTGGAAGAGCTGCACTTGAACGTGCGTCGCGGATTGGAGGCGTTGCTGCCAGTTGCCGAACGGTGCGGCGTCGTGATCTGCATCGAAAACATTTGGAGTCCGTTGAATGACTCGGCGGCGCTGCTTGATCATATCGAGTTTTTCAACTCGCCCTGGCTGGGCATTTGCTATGATGCGGGGCATGCCAACCTGATGGCGCGCGATCCCGGAGTCGAAGGGGCGGCAAGCAAGCAATGGGCATATTTCAAGAAACCGGTGCAATGGGATGATAATCTGTTGGAGAAGATCCTGCCGCACGTGGTCAACTGCCATCTTCACGACAATCTCGGCGTGGTGGATGACCACATCCTCCCATTCCAGGGGACGATCAACTGGGAGCGCGAAATGAGCTTGCTCGCAAAGGCACCGAGACTTCAGGTGATCCAAAACGAGGTCTTGCCTTTGAGAAAAGGGGTGTCCATTACCGATATGGTGTCGTCTTTCGATGACTTGATGAAACTTTACAAGTAATGAATCCGGAGTGTTGAAATGTCAGGAAAACTAAAGATTGGTTGGTCTTGCAAGGATTTTTCGACGACCGAGCCCACCTGCATCCACGGTCAGTTCCATATTCGCTTGTCCAAGGGGATAACGGATCCGGTTACGGTTACGGCGTTGGTCCTAGATAGCGGCGACGACCAGATGGTGTGGCTGTCCTGCGATGCGACTGGCTTCCATGGAACGATAGTGACGGAAGTGCGTGAGCGTGTTCGTGTCTTGGTTCCTGAGGTTGACGTTGCCAAGTTGGTGATGAATTGCACGCATACACATTGTACCACGGACTTCAACGGGGAAGGGATGGCGAAGCCGCTGCGCGACTTCCCCGTGGATCCCGAGGTCAAGTACATGCCTTCCTCGCAAGCACGCGAGCTGTTCCTCGAAGCTTGTTCCCAGGCCGTCAAGGAAGCCTGGGAGACGCGTTCCGAAGGCGGTGTCGCCTGGGGATACGGATATGCAGTGGCTTCACACAGCAGGAAAGTGTGGTATTTCGACGATTTGTCCAAGCGCCCAGGACGAGGCGGAGCCACGGGCATGGCCGTCAATGGACATGCTGCGATGTATGGATACACGAATGACGATCAGTTCAGCCACTACGAGGCAGGCGCTGATCATTTCGTCAACCTGATGTATACCTTCGATGCGGAAGGAACCTTGACGGGCGCCGTGGTCAACCTGGCTTGCCCGTCGCAGAATTCCGAGGGATTCGATTCGTTGACGGCGGATTTCTGGCATCAGGTCAGGCAGCGGCTTGCCGAAAAGCATGGTCCGATCAACGTGCTTGCACAATGCGCGCCGGCTGGCGACCTGTCGCCGCGGATTCTCCACTACAGGGCGGCGCAGGAACGTAGATTCAAGCTCAAGTACGGGGAGTTTTCGACCATCACGGAGCGGATGGACATCGCGGAACGCCTGTGCGGTGCCTTTGACGAGGTCTTGTCCTGGGCAAAGAAGGACATTCGCTACGAGGTCAAGATCGTCAACAGCGTCGAGAAGATTGACCTGGAACTTCGTCCTTTCACAGAAGAAGAGTACAAGAATGAGATCACAGTCCAGGCCGAGTTGCAGAAGATGGAATTCCGCAAGGACGGCACGCCCTGGGAACGCTTCCGCGAAGATTCGATTTTGGCGGCTCGTCGCAATCGAAGCAAGGCATTCCTGGCTCGTTGCGGACGCGTCCGCAATGGCGAACGCTATGCGATGGAATTGCATGTGGTTGCGGTTGGCGACATTGCCTTTGTCACCAGTCCCTTTGAGTTGTACCAGGACTACATGCATCGCATTCAGGCGCGAAGCCCCTACGAGCAGACGTTTACGGTGCAGTTGTGCGACAACCAATACGAAACAGGCTCTGGGTATTTGGCGACGGAGCGTGCCGTCGAAGGCGGCGGATACAGTTCGTCCCGCTATTGCAACTGGGTTTCACCAAAGGGCGGACAGGAACTGGTCGAGGCAACCCTTGCAAGATTGAATGATTTGAAGAAAAAAGAGTGACTTTAGAGAATCTAGGCGTCCCGGCATGAATCGCGACGGGACGCCTGAAATGGTTTTTCATCTGAGCCACGACATAGGAGGTAAAGGAAGAGTATGGCGATTGATCCAAAAAATTTGCAGGTTACGGACGTCAGGTTTGCGGACATCGACGGTGCGCCGAAACGTTGCACGTTGGTAAAAGTCTATACGAACCAGGGTTTGATTGGGTATGGCGAGGTGCGTGATGCGTCCAGCAGGACCTATGCCGCGATGCTGAAATCCAGGATACTGGGCGAGAATCCATGCAATGTCGAGAAGATATTCCGTCGAATCAAGCAATTTGGCGGTCCTTCCCGTCAAGCCGGCGGTGTTTGTGCGTTGGAGGTGGCATGCTGGGATTTGGCCGGCAAGGCTTGGGGAGTGCCTGTCTGGCAGATGCTTGGCGGTAAGTTCCGTGACAAGATCCGTGTTTATTGCGACACGGACAACCAGGGCAATGGGCGGGAAATGGGACGGGCGCTGGTCGAGCGGATGCGCCAGGGCTACACATTCCTGAAGATGGATTTGGGGATTGAACTCCTGATGAATGTCCCAGGCACGTTGTCCGCGCCTGCGGGATTCCTGAAAACCATGCAAGAGTACAAAAAGACTGTGTTTTCGACGCCTCATGGCTCGATCGACCCGCGGGCGATGCGTGGCGTCGCATACGACCTATTCAATACGGCACATCCGTTCACGGGAATTCACCTGACGGAAAAGGGACTCGACTACCTGGAGCAATACATGGCCGATTGCCGTGCGGCGACAGGATACGAGATTCCGATCGCCATCGACCATTTGGGACATATCCCGGTTGAGGATTGCATCAAGCTGGCACGCCGTCTCGAGAAGTTCAATTTGGCATGGATGGAGGATGCGATTCCTTGGCAGATGACGGACCAGTGGGTGCGCTTGGCGCAATCGACCACGGTGCCCCTGGGCACGGGCGAGGACATGTACCTGAAGGAGTCGTTTATGCCGCTGTTCAAGTCGGGAGCCTTGGCTGTAGTCCATCCAGACGTGCTGTCTGCTGGCGGCATCATGGAGACGAAGAAGATCGGCGACTT
Organism: Verrucomicrobiota bacterium; assembly: GCA_019136135.1. GTDB lineage: Bacteria > Verrucomicrobiota > Lentisphaeria > Oligosphaerales > Oligosphaeraceae > UBA1407. The sequence continues at coordinate 10,985 of JAGVUR010000002.1, read as the reverse complement.
GGCCGAGGATCACGGCGTCCAGATGTCGCTGCACATGGCAGGAAGTCCGATTGCCTGCCTGGCCGCTGTCCATGTAGCCGCCGCGACTCGGAATTTCATGTCCCTTGAGGTTCATTCGGTTGATGTTCCGTGGTGGAAGGACTTGGTTGTCCCGTCCATTCAGATTAAAGATGGATTCATCCCGGTGCCAACCAGCCCGGGATTGGGAATCGAAGAACTGAACGAAGAACTGATCGCCGAAAAACTGCATCCGGATTTCCCGGAGGCATGGGGATCGACGGCGCAGTGGGACAAGGAATGGTCCAATGACAGAGAATGGTCGTAATACTAAGGTTGAAGAACAAGCGTCATAATTGACAAGGAGTAGCTACTATGCCGTCATTGAAAGATATGAGGGAAATGGCCAAGGAAGCAGGCCTGATGAAATTGGAGAAGCTGATCGAAAAGCGACAGCATATCCCGACCAACGAATTCCCGATTCCCCTGAAGGAATTGTGCGAACGCTATGAAAAGCTCTACACTGGGTGCATCAACGACGTCATGAGGGAATTGACCCTGCTGAATCAAAACCTGCCTAGCTCGATCATGCCCCTGAGAGATGAAATGGTGGTTTGCGGAGAAGCCTTTACCGTCAAGAGCGCGCCCAATGTGATGATCGAAGGCGAAATGACTTTCCGTGCCCAAATGCTGGATGATATGACGCCCGATGGCATCGTTGTCTGGGATACGTCGGAGGATACCGAGGCGTCGCTGTGGGGCGGCGTGATGACCGCGACCGCGAAAAGCAAGCAAATTCGAGGAGCCGTCATCGCAGGCGGCATCCGCGATACGAAGCAAATCCTGGAGCAGGACTTCCCCGTGTTCTACAAGTACCGTACCAGCAACGGAAGCCTGGGACGTTGCATGATCACGCATTACCAAGTGCCGATCAAAATCGGAAACGTGACCGTGAGACCTGGCGATATCATCTTCGGCGATATCGACGGCGTCGTCTGCGTGCCTAGGGAAATCGCCTATGACGTGCTGCTTAGAGCCGAAGGAATCGAACGTAACGAAATTGATATTTTCTCCTGGGTTCGCCAAGGCGATACCATTTCGGAAATCATTGACAAGGGCGGGTATTTCTAAGAGGGTAGTGTACACAGATGGAAAGCATTCAGGGAATGTTTGATTTGAGTGGTCGTGTCGCGTTGGTGACGGGATCTTCCCGGGGGATTGGCCGGGCGATTGCCTTGACCTTGGGGCAGGCTGGCGCAAAGGTTGTCTTCCACGGCAGCCGCCCATCCAAGGCATTGACGGCGACCTTGGAAGAAGCGCGGGGAATGGGGATATCCTGCGAGTCGGTGACGGCCGATCTGTCTGACATGGACTCGACACGACGCCTGCTGGAACAAGTCGATACTCCTGACATCTTGGTCCTGAATGCTTCCCTGCAAAAATACATGACGATCGAGGATTTTGACGACGAGGAATTCGACCGTGAATTCATCACCAACGTAAAGTCGTGTTGCGTGATGATGAGGAAGATGATACCCGAGATGCGTCGCCGAGGCTTCGGGCGAGTGATCACGATTGGAAGCGTGAACCAATATCGTCCTTCCCCAAGGTTGATCATGTATTCGGCGACGAAAACCGCGCTTTGCACGGTGGCGATGACCCTGGCGCGAACATGCGCTGGAGACGGGGTGACCGTCAACAACATCTCGCCAGGCTGCATTGCCACCGACCGAAATGCGGAGACACTTTCGGATGAAGACACGCGCCTCCGCATCCTGGATGCCATTCCCGCCCATCGTATTGGAGTCGCGGAAGACATCGCAGGAACGGCGCTGTTGCTGGCATCACCCGCCGGAAGCTACATCACCGGTGCAGACATCCCCGTGACTGGCGGATTGCACCTGTAAAAGCCTGGCTATTAACCTAAAAAAGCAGTTGGCGCCATGACAACAGTTTAGGTACGGACACCCGGGGTGCTCGTACTCAAGCGACGGCGGAAGTTAAGCGGCTGCAAATGGTGCATCCCTAGTCTGACTGGGTCTGACTGGGTCTGACTGGGTCTGACTGGGTCTGACTGGGTCTGACTGGGTCTGGCTGGGTCTGGCTGGGTCTGGCTGGGTCTGGCTGGGTCTGGCTGGGTCTGGCTGGGTCTGGCTGGGTCTGGCTGGGTCTGGCTGGGTCTGGCTGGGTCTGGCTGGGTCTGACTGGGTCTGACTGGGTCGGACGGGTCATTCAGCATTCAGCATGTGTACGCAATGGTTTTCCGTCCTCAGATCAGCTTGAGCACTTCTTCTTTTCCTGCAATCAGTGCCGGGATTGGGTTTTCCGGTTCGCCTTCGTATTCGATGGCCATGTAACCCTTGAAGTTGATGGCCTTGAGTTCCGCAATCAGCGCAGGAAGGTCAACGAATCCCTTTCCGATGACGACGTCGTGGTGCCCGCCGTCGGGATGGTACTCGAAATCCTTCAAGTGCAGGGAGAAGATCCTTTTTGGCCAGCGCTTGACTGCCGAGACTGGATTGAGCTTTGCATCCTGCGCCCAGGCGGTATCCAGGCAGAGTCCGAAACGTTCGGATGTATTCGCGAATACGAAGTCGAGCATCGTCTGGGAACCGAGCCAATGGTATCCGCCGTGGTTGTGGATCGCGAGGTTCAGGTCGTACTCCTCGGCAAGTTTTTGCGCCAACTCGAATGACTGTACGATATTCTTGTTGAGAATGAAGTTGACGGTCATCGCCTTGTGCCCGAGCATCTTGGAGAATTCGCATGCGTCCCTGAGCTTGGTTTCGTTGCCGTCGATCCCAGGTGCGAAATTATCTGCGATCGTGACTCCGAATTCGCCGAATTGCTCAATGGTGCTTTTGAACTCGTCCTTGCTTTCCGGGGTGCCGATTCCGATGTAAGTCATGCCGGTTTCGAGGAGTTTTTTCGCCACTGCCTTGATGCCTTTCGGCTTGAAGTGTCTCAGGCAATAGGATTGGACAGCCAATTGGGTCTTGAGGTATTGCATCGTGTTCTCCTAGGGTTGGAATGAGAATTCTCAGGGCGAAAAAAAGCCCCGTCCTGCCTAGTGCCTGGCCGACGGGGCTGTTGGTCATTCAGATTTCTTAAGCAGTTCTTTCATGACTTGGCTTATTCAGCTTTCTTCTCTTCAGCGGCCTTCCTTTCCTCGGCGGCCTTCTTGATTTGTTCCTGCAGCTTGGTGACTTCTGCGTCATTGGTCTTGAGGAAGAGGGTGCGGGTCGCGGCATCGAAGTGATAGTTGCGGACGGGGTGCACCTGGTAGATGTTGAAGAGGGCGTTGACGATGAGCGCGTAGCGCTGGACGAGAGCGGTCTGGTTGGCTTCGAGAACCTTCTTCTTCTCGGCATCCTGTTCCTTGTCAATCGCTTCCTTGACGGTTGCGATTTGCTTTGCCAAGGCGTCGCGGGTGGCGATTGCGCGGGTGAAGACTTCTGAGACTGTTCCGACCCTCAGGTAGATTTCGGAGGTGACTTTGTTGAATTCGTACGTGCGGTGTCCGCCGAGACCGAAGATGACGTCCATGTAGGTGGTGAGTTCAGTCAGCCTGGCACGTGCCTTCTTGATGTTTTCTTCAATGCCGGCCTTGTCCTTTTCTTCTGCCTTCTGGTACTTTTCAACTTCGTTGTTGATGTATTGGGCCAAGATGTTCCTGGTCTGGAGAGCCTTCGCAAAGGCTTGCTCCATCGTGATCAGGGGGAGGAGCTTGTCTTCTGCGGGCTTGGCTTCAGCTGCCTGGGCATCTGCGGGCTTCGCTGCTTCGGCATTGTCCTGGGCATAAATTGCGGTGAAGCAAAAAGCAGAGGCAACGGCGGTCAATACGAGTTTCTTCAGGTTCATGGGGCTTCCTTTCTTTTTGAGGTTATTGATGACTGGGTTAAAAAATAAACTAATGTACTGTGTTAAAGAACAAAATAATTTTGAAATTATGACGAAGTAATTACTTTACCGAGCCTAGCCACTTTGTCAAGTGGTTTCTCGGTATAAAAACGAGAAAAATCAACTCCGGAGCCATCGAAAATCATTTATATGTGATTCCGACGATGCCCAGATCCAGGTATGCGCCTCCCACGGTATTGATTGCCGAAGCGGCGAGTGTGTTTTTCCCTTTTTTGAGTGCCTTTATGGCATCGGCTGACAGCAATCTGGTGTCATAGTTGCTGTTGTAGCCAGTGAACGACGCGATTTTGATGCCATTGAGGAAGACTTGCGCATTTTCGTCATAGAAGATTTCCAGGGCGAGCCTCGTGATATCCTCGGGATTGCCGTCGAACTGGAATTCCGTACGGATCCAGATGCTGTTGGTTTCCCATGGAGTTCTGACCCTTGATGCTTTATGGTCCTTTTGGATTGCCTTGTTTCCGAATCCGGACAGGCCAGTTTCCCATGCCTTGTCATCGAAATCCACGTTAAACCAGTTGTCCGCCGGCTTGTCTGTCGTGTATTTCCAGTTTCTCCCTTCGTTTTGTCCTGATTCCAGGATTGCGGTTTTGATTTGGAGCTGTGTATTTTTCGCTGCTTCATAGACGTGCAGGGAAGCCTTTTTGAAGTCCGCCGCAGGCTTTTTTGCGACTTTCCTGTCGTAGGTAAGCAGCCCATTGGTTTCGATTTCCACGTCTGTTGTCTGCGTATATACTGCGGCCGCTAGTCCTTGCGTCGCGAAATCCGCCAGGGTATCCATTTGGTTCTTGTATCGTTCGAAGAAGGCATCCGGGTTGGGATCGGTGACGTATCCCCAGGATTTTTCTGCCCAGAGGTGGTCTTTCACCATGAATCCGATGCCGCCGAATTCGCCGAGGACGGATACCCTGTCCTTCATCACGGGGAACATTTGCGGTTCCGAGTAGTGGTGCTTGTCCTTGCAATCGCCGACGCCGTAGTCGTGCCATCCCGAGGGACCGTCCAGCAGTCGCGTAGGGTCGTAGCGTTTGAGCCATGCGAAGACCTGGTTTGTCTTGGCGGCCTTCGGTTGTCCCCAGCCTTCGTTGTAGGGGACCCAAAGCACAATCGAGGGGCAGGTCTGGAGGAGGTCGACCATTCTCTTCAGTTCTTCCCTGTAAAGTTGGTATCTGTTTTCGGCGTTCCCCGGACCTGACGGCATGTCTTGCCAGAGCAGGATGCCCATTTTATCACAGAGGTAGTAGTATCTAAGCGGTTCGATCTTGATGTGTTTTCGCATCATGTTGAAGCCAGCGTCCTTGAGGAACTGGATGTCAAATGCCATCGCCTCGTCCGAAGGCGGCGTCAGGAAACCATCCGGCCACCATCCCTGGTCAAGTGTCCCGTACATAAATGTTTTTTGGTTGTTGAGATAGAGCCTTGGAACGCCCTTTTCGTCATGCTGCCAATGGATTTTCCGCATTCCGAAATAACCCTTGACATTATCGACAGCTCCGTTTTGCCCCGTGAGCGCGATTTCCAGGTCGTAGAGTTCCGGGGATTCGGGCGACCAAAGCTTGGGATTTTTGACAGGGAGGATCAAAGGCTTGTTCCAAGCGGCGATGTTGCCTTTGGCAAGGGTTGTGCCGCCCTTGACCACGGCGACGCTGCAGGAGGCGCCCATCAGTTCGCCGGCGGGAAAGACCGTGACCGCAACGGTTTCGCGGTCGATGTCCGTCACGACCTGGTAGCGGGCTACGTAGGTGGCGGGGACAACTTCCGTCCAGACGGTTTGCCAGATGCCTGACGACCTTGTGTAGAAGCAGCCTGCCGGCTTCAGGGATTGCTTGCCAAGGGACTGGTGGTACGTGCCCGTGGGATCCCAAACCGAGAGGATCAGTTCGTTGGCGCCTGGTTTCACCAGGTCGGTGATGTCAATGGAGAAGGGGAGGTTGCCGCTTTCGTGGGGGACATCGGTCGCCTCGACGCCGTTGACGAAGACCTGGGTTCTGAAATCGACGCCGCCGAAGTGGATTATAAGTCGCTCATCGGGCTTTAGCGCCGCATCGAAGGAACGTCGGTACCAGAGTTGTTCATTGGGTTCGAGTAGTCTTTTGACTCCCGAGAGTGGAGTTTCAATCGCGAAGGGGACTAGGATTTCTCCTTCCCACTTTTCCGGTTGTCCTTCTTCCCTTGGATTGACGGCATACTGCCATAGGCCGTTGAGGTTTTGCCAGTTGCTTCGAGTCAATTGCGGCCTTGGGTATTCCCTCCATGCATTTTCCGGGGTGATTTTCTCGCCCCAGGTTGTCATCAGCGGATTGTCTTGGATTTTGTATTCGGCAACGGCTCCCAAGGCGAGGATGAGTATTGCGCATGAAAGCTGAAGTTTTTTCATTGTCGTGAACCTCGTAAGTTGGCTGCCCGTATCAGTAGCTGCGTCCGTCAATCACTTCCTGGGTGATGTTCTTGGCGTCAAAGACGTCTTCGTGCGGGATGACTCGTGGCGGGATCGTCTCGCCACGCATGTAGGTTTCGACGACGTCGAAGAGGTAGGGGCCGACCATCGGGTTGCATTCGACGGTGCAGTTCGCCTTTCCCGCCAGGATTTGCCTGAAGATTTCCTTGACTCCGTCGCAGGAGATGATCACGATGTCCTTTCCCGGCTTCTTTCCTGCTTCCTCGATCGCTTGGATTGCGCCTAGCGCCATGTCGTCATTGTGCGCGTACAATACGTTGATTTGGTCCCTTTCTGGCGATTTCAGGAATTGCTCCATCACTTCCTTGCCTTGCGAACGGGTGAAATCTCCGCTTTGGGACTTGATGATCTTCAGCCCAGGCTCGCCCTTGATCGCTTCCTCGAAGCCTTTCTTGCGCTCGACGGCAGGACCGGAGCCGACGGTGCCGACCAGCTCGGCAATGCCTGCTTGCTTGCCGACGTTTTCTATAAGCCAACGCCCGGCCTTCCTGCCTTCTTCCGTGCAATCGGCGCCGATGTAGCACGCATAGAGGCCGTCCTCGGAGACGTCAACCCTGCGGTCGATGAGGATGACAGGGATGTTCGCCGCCCTTGCTTCCTTGAGGACATCGTCCCAACCCGTGGTGACGACTGGCGCGAGGGCGATGACATCGACGCCCTGGGCGATGAATGCCCTGATTGCCTTGAGTTGGTTTTCCTGCTTTTGCTGCGCGTCGGAGAATTTCAGTTCGATGCCGCGTTTTTTTGCTTCTTCCTTGATGGAAAGCGTGCTTGCCTTCCTCCAATCTGATTCTGCGCCAATTTGGCTGAATCCCACGGTGATGGTCTTGGAGCTTTCACCTTCGGCGGCTTTCTTGCATGAAACGAGGAGAAGGAGCGGGAGGATGAGGAGGGGGAGATACTTTTTCATGTTGATTCCTTGGATTGTGGGTTGGGTTGGGAGTTGGCTTATTGTTTCTTGTCAGATAGTTTTGTAATCAGGTTTTGCATGAAGATGAACAGTAGGACGAGAATCCCGATGATGATTCTTGTCCACCATGAGTTGATGTTGCCTTGGAACATGATCAGTACCTGGATGAGTCCCAGGGTCAGGACGCCAAAGAGTGAACCGAGCAGGTATCCGACACCGCCCGTCAGCAGGATGCCGCCGATGACAACGGCGGCGATGGCGTCCATTTCCAGGCCGATGCAGTTGAGCGGATTGCCTGACTTAAGGTACACGGTAAACACGATTCCTGCAAGGGCGGAGCAGAATCCCGCAATGCCGTAGGCCATGATTTTCGTCCGTGCCACGGGGACACCCATCAGCAAGGCGGATTGCTCGTTGACGCCGATTGCGTAGATTCTCCGCCCCAGCGGTGTCCATTGGGTGAAGACAATCCCACAAAGCAGGACAATCAGGTAAACGACTTCAATGCATTCCAGATAGACGCCGTTTCCAAGGGAAAGCTGGAGATTGTCCTCGATAAAGTCTAGCACGGGATTCTTTAGGATGCTCAAGGCTTCCTCGTTGATGATAAAACTGCCGCCTCGAGCCAAGAACATGCCACCCAAGGTCACCAGGAAGGGAGGCAGGTCAAAGGACGCAATCAGCGTGCCCTGCAAGATGCCAAAGAGAATTCCAACCGCCAGGGCGATTAGGATCGCCAAGCCCGTGTTGATGCCGCATGCCGTCAATTTCGCCACAAGCATCCCCGTGAACGCAATGACGGCGCCGACGGAAGGTCGATGCCGCCTGATAAAATCACGATGCCGGTTCCAACCGCCGCAATCCCAAGGTACGCATTGTCATGAAACAAATTGACGAATACACGCAACGTGAAGAAATTCTTGAAACTTATGGCGCCAATGGCGTAGGCGACGATGAAGACCGCAACCGTTGCGGCAAAGGGAACGTAGCGGATGGGAAAACGAAGGCGTTTCAGCATGGCTCACCTCCGAACTTGCGGAAAACCGGCAATGCCATGATGCGGGAGCGGAACCGGTCGGATTGCAGCAGGCAGACCGCGATGACCAAAATTGCCTTGGGCACCGCGATGACGGCGGGATTGACGTCGTTGGCGTACATGACCGTCGATAGCGCCTGGATGAGAATCGCGCCCAGGATCGAACCGGAGAGGTAGAATCTGCCTCCGGTCATGCTGGTTCCTCCGATGACGGTCGCCAGGATCGCGTCCAGTTCCAGGTAGAGCCCGGCGTGGTTGGCGTCGGCGCACTTGATGTTGGAGCAGACGACAAGCCCGGCGATCCCCGCGCAGAATCCGCTAAAGACGTAGGTAATCCAGACGATTTTCCTGGCTGCGATGCCTGCGTACCTGGCTGCGGTCCTGTTGTTTCCGACGGTTTCGATGAAGAGTCCCAGCGAGGTTGTCCTCGTCAGTGCCAAGGCGATGAGGAATATCGTCGCCGCCAGCCAGGCTGGAACTGGCAATCCCAGGAGATGCCAGTTGCCAATCGCGTTGAAGGCGGGGTGGTGGAAGGTGATGATGGTGCCGTCCGTGATCAGTTGGGCAATGCCCCTGCCGGCAACCATCAGGACAAGGGTGGCGACCATCGGCTGGATGCCGCATGCCGCGACCAATATCCCGTTCCACAAGCCGGCCAAAGTCGAAACAAGCAGCGCCAGGACGACAGCCAGGATCAGGCTCGAATAGGGCGAGACAATCACTGTGGCGGCAACTGCGCCGGAAATCGCCATGATCGAACCGACGGAGATATCGACGCCGCCGGTGGCGATTACCAAGGTCATCCCCGTCGCCAACAAGGCGATCTTGCTCGAATGGTTCAAAATGTCAATCAGGCTTCCGTACAAGTAGCCGTCGTCGGTGATTTCCAAGGCGAAGAATGTTGGTTTGAAGATCAAGTTGTAGAGGAAAAGAAGCGAGAGCGCGACAAGCGGCCAGCGCAAATGCCTGAATTTTTGCGAGCGTCCGCTGATGAAGGTCGATGCCAAGCATACGAGCAACGCTGTGATTCCGATGATGAAATTAAGGGATTGCGAGTTGTTCATCCTGTTTACCCCGCAATCATTTTCAAGATGTTTTTCATGGTCACGTCCGTTCCGACGAGTTCGCCAACTTGGCGCCTGTCCCGCAAGACCACGACTCGCTGGCAATCCCGGACAATCTCCTCCAGTTCCGAGCTGATGAATACGACTGACATTCCTGCCTTGCACAAGTCGTCCGTCAGCGCTTCGATCTCGGCTTTTGCTCCGATGTCGATCCCCCGCGTCGGTTCATCGAGGATAATCAGTTCTGGTTTTGTGGCGAGCCATCTTGCGATCAGTACTTTTTGCTGGTTTCCTCCGCTGAGGTTTTTGAGGAGTTGTTCCGGCGAAGGCGTTTTGATGTCGAGTCGTCTGATGTATTCTTCTGCGATTTGGTCTTGTTGTCGTCTTGGGATTTGGTTCAATGCTCCTTTTGAGGCCTGCAATGCGAGGATGATGTTTTCCCTGACGGTCAGGTCCGGTATGACTCCTGTGAGTTTTCTGTCTTCAGCTATCAAGGCCAATCGCGCCTTGACCGCTTTCCTGGGGTTCCAGGTTGACTTGTTGGCGATTTTTCCATTGACTTCCAGGTGTCCTGCGTCATGGGATGCGATTCCGAAGAGAAGGTTGGCGGTTTCAGTCCGCCCCGATCCCAGCAAGCCCGCCAGGCCGACCTGGGAGCCGGCGTGCAATTCAAAGTTCAGGGGACCGACTACTCCGCGAGACTCTAGGTTCTCAGCCTTCAGGATCACTGGATCCAAAGCCTGTTCGGAACTTGAAGGATCCCGATGGCCCATCGAGTCGATTTCCTCCTTGCTTTTGCCGATCATCTTGGAAACCATTTCGACCCTGGGCAGGTCGCAAGCACGGAATGTTCCGACTTTGTTGCCGTCCCTGAGGATGGTGATTCTGTCGCAAACCTCATAGACCTGATCGAGGAAATGGGTGATGAAAATGATGGCGAGTCCTTGGTCGCGGAGGTGTCGCATGATTTGGAAAAGCTGTTGCGTTTCGTTTTCGTCCAGGCTTGACGTTGGTTCGTCGAGGATCAGCAGTTTGCATTCCACGTCCAGGGCTCTTGCGATGGCGACGAGCTGCTGAATGGCGATGGAATACGAGGCCAGGTTGGCTGACACGTCGATATCGACCTCGAGTTTTGCGAGCGCCTTTCGTGCCCGTTCTTTTGCTGCCTTCCAGTCGATGAACCCGAATTTTCTTGGTTCTCGTCCGAGGCAGATGTTTTCCGTGACGGAGAGGTCCGGGAGCAGATTGACTTCCTGATAGACTGTGCTGATGCCGATTTGTTCTGCTTCCTGCGGCGAGTTCAATCGTCTATCGGCGCCATCAAACCAAACTGAGCCATTCGTCGGCTGATAGACTCCCGTGATGATTTTGACGAGCGTGCTTTTCCCCGCTCCGTTTTCGCCCATCAATGCATGTATTTCGCCGGCTTCCAGGGAAAGGTCCACGTCCTTGAGAGCTTGTACTTCCCCGAATGACTTTGAAATGCCAGTTGTACGAAGTATGTCCATTGACGGTCGATGCAAATAAGTGATTCAGATGTAACAAGAAATATAGCCTGTTTGCCAACAGGGGCAACATGGCGGATACAGGCTTTATTTC
>JAGVUR010000085.1 GCA_019136135.1 Verrucomicrobiota bacterium | reverse complement strand
CGCGAGGCGGCACGAAAGGGATGCTTGCGCCCATGCCATGTGTTCTTCGCGCAAAAAACACCGGAAAGAGGCAAAAATGAGTCCATAGAAGCAAGTTCAAAGCAACATGAGCTGGCCGCCAATGCGGCCGGTTGAAAAAATCGTCGTTTTTTCAAAAACAGGGTTCCTGAATCCGTAAAAGCGACGATGCATTTTTTACTTCACGGATTCAGGGTATTGTTATTTTTCGTTTTTAAATGGTGAACCACGAAACTTTTTGCTGAGAAGATGGAGAATGTTACATTGTACAGGGGAAAAAATGATTGCAATAGCTTATCAAAATCGTATAAGGCTTTTGACACAAATAATATCCTACTCCCAAAAAGGTGTAACGAAAACGCTGTCTAGAGTATTCGTGTTATAGTTATCTTGGTTGGGAATGTATAATAACTTTTTGTTTAATAAAAAGATTAAATTTTTGATAAAGAATCTAATATTGTTTATATTTGTTATATTTTTGTCTTCTTGCCACGGAAATTTCAGTACTGTTTCGAGAGTTGGTTATTTTCTTCCAATAAATATCAAAGAACAACTCTCGGGGTATATAAGAAATATTGAAGCAGGATACATAGTCTTGCCTATTTATGCTAGTAATACTGCTTCTAAAGAATTGATTCTTGACTCTCCGTTTTTTATATCAAATTTCAATAACATTGAAGAAAAACTTAATAAGACAATCAATAAAGCAAAACAATTCCAAGTAACTTTTATTTTCATAAATAGAGAAGGAGAAATGATAGCATTGCCAATACCAGTGTACCCTTTTTTCAATGATTATAGTATCGAAGTATATAAAGCTTGTATTTCTAAAAAATGGCAAAATGAGATTTGCTCTTTATTCAGTAATAAAAAAATGGAAATACTGAGTAATTCATGGATGCGGTTTGGTTTTTATTATTATTATGAACATGGTAATCTTCACTATGTTGAGCCATCCAAAACGGAAAGTAGCTGTAGAGAATTTATTGATTACATTTCTACATTAATTATTAAAGAGCAAGAAAATGGCATATGGAAGCTTTTTTTTACACCAGTTCCATACCAAAAAATATCAAATAGCTTTTTGGATGAATGTAATAAAAAGCTATTGGTCATTGAACAGTTAAATACATTCAACAAAAAGGGACAACTATTGTACAGAATTAATAAATCAGATATTATTCCAATTACACAGTATGTAGGAAAACTGTCTCCAGAATTCCTAACCAAGATTAAAATATATAATCCTGAATTAATGCTTTTTATTCCAAAAGATATTTTCAGTACGAATGCCTATGATTGCTTGCGGCATTATGCAAATGACAATAGTGTCGTATTTTTATTTTTGGATAATTCAGGGGATGTTATCTGGTGCAAATAATCATCCGGGGACTAAGGAGCCGTTAAAAAATTAAGTTTAAATAGAAACTAACCATTTTTGATGTAGGGTTAAAATGCTAGATCAAATACTAAAAAAATCGAAAAATCTTTTGATTCGTGATTTTTTGGGTTATGGATTCTATTATCTCGTGACAAATATCATTTGCATAATAATTCTATTGCTGCCACAATATACATGGACGGAGCTTTCGGTAAAAGAATTTCAAAAAACAGTACAACATGTTCAGGCAGTTGTAGTTATATTCTACATCTATATTATTATTAATGGGACAATTGTTCTGAAATCAGCTTATTCGTTATTTTCATCAAACAGGGAAAAAATACTACGCAAATATATTATATTCATAGCATTTATCGTGATTTTATATTTTATTATCCATTTGATACTACCAATAACACTCTTGTTATTGGGGGGTCTCTTTAATGTTCACATGGCTGATAAAACAGATTCTCTGTTAATAGATATACCTATTATTTCAACACTTAAAAATCTGATAATTTTCAGCTCATATTTTGTTTGTCTTCCTTTTTCGTGGGCAAGATTTATGCATTCGGGAAAAACGTTGAATGATATTACGCTATTGGGCGTTTCTATTCTTCTTTCTGAAATTTCAAGTGCAATATCAAGCAGCCTAATCATAAGTTCAGCGAGAAACACAGAAATGTTTTTGTATTTTTGTCCATATACAATATTTGACGAATTAAATATATCTTCCGCAGATGGATTTTTAACATGCTTCCTCGCCTTGTTCAATATCGGGAATTATCCAATATACGCGCTCTTCTTATTTGCTATAATTTTATATATTTATCACCTTGCTTCTACTGTGAGGTTTTTATCGAATCAAATCTGCAAAGATAGGACGTTATTTGTAAATGCCAGAAATTTTCACCTGGGAGCAATTTCTTTCCTTATAGTTCTCTGCATCATCTTTCAATATTGCATGAACTCTCAATTTTTCTACTCAAAAGATGAAATTTACACATCTGATACCATTAATAAATTAAATACAAATTCTGCTCCTTTCCCAAGTCCTGATTTATCAAATAAAATGTTTCAACTTGAATTCCAAAAGGTGACATTTGAGACGGAGAAAGCACATCAACAATACTTGGAATCCATAAGAAATTTATTGAGTGATTTTCAACGGACACTGGAAGTATCACAAAAAGACAGAATAGATCAGCCTTCTTACCCATTAATGTCACGGCTAGGATCTTCCTTAGATCAACCTATTTTTTATCCTGTTGTTGACCATTATTTTGTAGAAGCTAAAAATGATTATGCTTTTTTCACCCTTTATTATATACTCGGGCAAGAAATTGATACAAAATTTCAATTTATAAAATTAACAGAAACAATATCCAAAATCATCACAGAAGGAGATGATTTAGTTTCCTTGCGAAGATCTATGTTTATTTTGCTTAAAGAGATTAAATTATTATGCGAAAACAAATGGCTAGACACAAATAATACATATGCCGTTGAACAATTATTGAATAGAATTCGCAAGGAAATTTTCCTTATTTATAGTAACCATTCCTCGTTGGAAAATTATGCAAGAACCTCTTTTTGCTCACTCTTCAGTGAAGGCAAGATTAATATGATGCCATTTAATCGTAGAAAGTCAATTGTTCCAATGACAAATTGCAAAATTTTCTTTCCATTGATCTACCTAGCTTTTCAAACAACTTTTGAAGAATGGGTGAAATTTACGAATGTGTACTTAACTCAAGAAATATCAGATATTAATAATATTTCGAAATTAATTTCTGGTATTCTTCGGTATAATTCCTTAAATAATATATTATCATTCCAAGAGATTATTAATACCAGTTTTAGAGATGTTAAAATTGGTATTTTCAACCATAAAACAACCTATGAAATCTGGGGTACCACCAATGAAGATTTAACAGTAAAAGACATTCTAGTAAGAAACCAAGACATGTTATTTATTTGGATCCCAGGATATTGCAATCACGAAAAAGACCTATTTGATACTCCACGTTCACGACTCGTAAACTATTGCCATGTTGCGATTGATATATCGCCTTTGGGTGCAAATATTCATCCAGGACACGAATGACTGTTTTGCCCTATTTTTTCAAAGCAGAGGAAAATAAAAAATGAAACAAGAAACAATACAATTATTAAAAAACAAGTTTGTTTTGGGCTCGGGATTTATGCGTCGTTTTTTTTGCTTTGTAACAGGGGGTATTTGCTTTGTAACAGGGAGTATATGTGGATGGATATTTTGCTATAACCTCATGAAAAAACCTGTTGAACATATGCAAATCAGCTTTGCCGTGAACATTGTTAAAGAAAACATTGAGATTAATAAATTCCTTGAAGAAAAAGATAATAAGATTCTTTATGCTTCTGGTGATTACTTTAAGCCGATTTTGACAATTGGAATACTAACAGAAAAGGAAATGACAGAGGAAGACAGACTTTTATTGAACAATCTCATTAAAAGGAAATTCATAAGATGTGTTGACCATGAGACAACGCTTTCCGATGTTCAAGTTAAATATCTTTCAAAATACGATGTATTTCTTCCCGTCTTGTCCAAATGATCGTCCGTGAGTAAAATGTCTGAGATTCAGGTGGCAGAAGATGAATCGGATACGTGATTTTTGTCTGGAATTCAGTTTGATGACAACTCCATTGCTTATGAAATCCTGAGAATTGCCAATGAAACTAAACAATACATTTGACAAACTCATACTGATTCTGCTAGATTGAAATTTCATGGCGAAAAAGGGAAACGCCGAACCAAATTCCATCCTTAAACCAAGATACTTCATTTTTTCGCTTTAGGACTAATTGAGGAGTGATTACATGAATTTAAAGAAGTATTGTTTTAGATTTTCTATGGGAATAATGACGGTTTTATGCATAGTGTTCATGACAGTCATAAGGAAGCGCTTTGTTTTCTGGTTAAGAACCTTGTAAACCTAAAAAAAGCAGTTGAAATCGGATTTTGTTTCTAATTGCTTGATTATCAAAGGGTTGAAAATTTTTTCAATTCACGACAAATTTCCATCCCATTTTTTCACACTTCCGTACTCAAATGCCATGTGACATGCCCCATGAATACAAAACTGGGCAAAACGAAATCCCGCGTTGGTTTGGAGTGAAGCAAACCGCTGGTTTTGCGAGGGAATCATCAGCGTCCTGGAGTTCCCATGCCCAGTCTCACGGGCTACATTTGTTCGACCCCGTCCGACCCCGTCCGACCCCGTCCGACCCCGTCCGACCCCGTCCGACCCCGTCCGACCCCGTCCGACTGGGAACGCGCCAATTTCAGCCGATTGACGGGTGATATCGTCTGAGTACGAGCACTCCAGATGCCGTACCTAGTTTAGCCGATTGACTTGTCTCATGGCATCACTGATTTTTTCGGGTCATTCACAATTCACAATTCACAATTCACAATTCACAATTCACAATTCACAATTCACAATTCACAATTCACAATTCACAATTCACAATTCACAATTCACACCCCGGGTGTTTACTTGCGTTCATAGACGCGCACGTAATCGATTTCATAGCGCGCGGGCAGGACGCTATCGTCCATTTCGCCACCCCAGGCTCCGCCGAGGGCGAGGTTGAGCAGCAAGTAATGTTTTTGGCGGAACGGGTTGCTTCCGTCGGGCATGTCGGTCTGTGCGATATCGAAGGTAAAGTACTTGAGGTCATCGTAGAAGAAGTCAATTTTGTCCTTATCCCACTCGATGGCGTAGATGTGGAATTCGCCATAGGTGCTTTTGGGATCGTGATTGAGGGTGTAGGCTCCTTTGGATCGGTGCTTGTGTTCCGTGCCGTCAACGCCCCAGTGGCAGGTTCCATGGATGTTGGTGGGAGCCTTGCCGACATGTTCCATGATGTCAATCTCGCCGCAGAAAGGCCAACCACGCCACTTTGGATTGTCCTTTCTGTCGCCCATCATCCAGATCGCCGGCCAAGTGCCCTTGCCGGCGGGGATCTTGGCGCGTACTTCGATGCGGCCGTACTGCCAGGCGACCTTGCCGGCGGTGTTGATGCTGCCGGATGTGTATTCCGCAAATTCCGGTGCGCGTTGCCAGTCGCTCGCGCCGGCCTGGTGCCTGGCGTTCGGGAAACGCTCCTTGCGCCCCTCTAGGATGAGCAGACCTTTTTCGATACGGACATTTTCCGGCCGTTCCTTCGTATAGTACTGCAGTTCGCGATTGCGGACGAAGCCCTCCTCGTAGTTCCATGCGGCGCTGTTGGGGGCGCTGCCTTGGTCAAATTCGTCAGCCCAGACAAGACGCCATGGATTGTCCTGGGCAAACGCGGCCAATGAGCTAAGGGCGATGATGGCGGTGGCTGTACGTAAACGCATGACTTTTTCTCCTTGCTGCTTGTACGCTACAAACATTTCTTTTTTGTTTTTTGAGCCTCTAGACCACAAATATAATTGTGCGCTCAGCATTGGCAAGAGAACGCCTGCCCGAAAAGAATCCCATGCGAATGATACGCGCCTGGTGCTTGGTAGCTTTCGGTTGCGAGATAAATTCCAGCCTATATTAAGACCGGCTAATCGCGACGGACGGGGTATCGAATGCTCCGTCCATCGCAGCTTTGAAACACCGGAACCCCATCGGCATCACGTTGGATTTCCATTCCAGGTTCGAGCCGTATCTTCCCGCCGCCCTCAGGCAAGTCAAATGAAAAAGCCGGCATCGCGAGTCCGCTGACACGCCCGCGCAAGGACGCCATCAATTCAAGCCCCTTCTCAATCCCGGTCCTGAAATGCGTCGTCCCCTCGATCGGATCGCCATGGAACAGGTAGTACGGCTTGACACGGATCGCCAGCAAGCCCGTGAACAGTTGCTTTAACGTCTCGGCATCGTCGTTGACGCCTGCCAGCAACACGCTTTGGTTAACCGTCGGAACCCCCTGCTTCAACAACCGCAGAATCCCCTCGCTCGCCAAATCCGTCAATTCCCACGGATGGTTGAAATGGGTCGCCAGCCAGACTGGCTTCCGGCAATCGCCCAGGACACGGGCCAATTCCTCCGTCAAGCGCTGCGGCATCACAACCGGAGCACGACTCCCAAGGCGCAAAATCTCCACATTGGGCAACGAAGCAAAGGCGTCCAGCACACGCGCCAACTCGGCGTCGTCCATCGTCAATGGATCGCCCCCGGAAATCAGGATTTCACGGATTTCCTTGTGTCGGGCCACATAGTCCCTTGCTTGTTCGAGCACCTCATCGCTTGGCCGCCCGCCCAAGCAGGACCAGTTCCGCTTCCTCATGCAGTGCCGGCAATGTGTCGCGCAGTCGCTAGTCGTCAAAAACAACGCCCGATCCTCATAGCGATGAACGAGACGCGGCACCGGACTGTACCCCTCTTCGGCAAAGGGATCCGCAGAACCAAAGTCATCCTCGCGCAATTCGGCGACATTGGGGACGCATTGGCGCAAGATCGGATCAGAGGCTTCCTTGGAACGCGCCAAGGACATATAATAGGGAGTGACGCGGATAGGATACTTGGCGTGGACCGCTCCCAAGCCAGACCAGCCAAGACTCTCAATCACAACACGATACGAGGCAGCACTCTGACCTAGCTGCCAACGCCAATCAAGCCATTCCGACTCGCTGGCGACAATGCTGAACAAACCTGACATCAATTCAACTTCCTAAAACAACAAGCTCGCAAAAAAACAGCCCAAATCAATGGATTTATGGGCATTATGTAATATAGTACTTGCTTTGCTGCATTTGTAGTCGCAACTGAAATTTCGACATCTTACAAGAACACCATCGTGCCTTCAGGCACAAGAAAGAATTTGCTTCTCAAGGAGTAGACGTGGACAAGCTCAACTTAAACATCGTCGTCACGAACACTGAAGTCGAACCATGCAAATTGATGTTTGACATCGAAGTCGCAGCGGATTCGGTAAGACGCGCGTACGACGCTACGGTTGTCGCCCTGAATAAAAAGATAAAGCTTCCGGGTTTCCGTTCCGGCAAGGTGCCCCGCCAAATGCTGGAATCTCGCTTCGGGAAGGAAATCGAAGGCGAAACGATCGAAAACCTCATCCAGACCGCCTTCAGGCAAGCTCTTAAGGAGCAAGATGTCGCTCCATTCGGAGCGCAACCACAACTTCAGGAAGATTTCAAGCCCATCCTCAAGCAGGGCGAACCCTTCAAATTCGCCATTACCTTCGAAGTCTATCCCAAATTCGAACTCCCCCAATACGAAGGGCTGAACCTCACCAAGCAAAGCGTCAAGGTTGACGACGAGGAAGTCGAACGCTTCCTCCAAACGATGCGCGAAAACCATACCGAATACAATGTGGTCGACAAGCCCGCCGAAAAGGGCGACATGCTCAAGGCTGACTACCAAGCCACGCTCCCGGAAGGATTTGAGGAAGAAGACAAGCCAAACTACCTCCTGAAGGGCGACAATTCTTGGGTGATGCTTAAGGAGCCTGAATTGTTCCCCGGAATCACCACCATCTTGGCAGGACTCAAGGCCGGTGACGAAAAAGACGCGGAAATCACGTTCCCCGAAACACACTACAATCAGGCGCTCAAGGGAAAAACGATCAAGTACCACTTCAAGATCAACGAAGTCCACGGGGCGACGCTCCCCGAACTCAATGACGAATTCGCAAAGAAATTCGGCCTCGAATCACTGGATGCGCTCAAGGATGCCTTCCGAGCCAACCAAGTCGCGGCACTCGAATCGGAAGCCAAGTACAATCTCTACGAGCAAATCAGAAATATCCTCGCAGGTGCGGCGGACTTCCCGATCCCCCCATCGATTGTTGCCAACGCAAAGGAAAGAACAAAGGCCAGGCTCGAACAACAAGCCAAGCAAGAAGGCAAGTCCGAGGACGAGATCAAGGAAATGAGTGACGAACTCGACCAAAGAGCCGAAGCGCAAGCACGACATGACCTCAGGGCCGAAATGATCATTTCCAAAATCGCCAACAAGGAAAACATCGGCATTGACTACCAAGAAGTGATGAAGACAATCGGATATATCGCGCAACGAGAAAACAAAACGCCGGAAAATGCCATGAAGGCCATGGAGAAAAATGGCGTGCTTGACAATATCTGCGCAACAACAGTGACGAACTCCACGCTGGATTTCATCATCAGCAAGGCAAATATAACAACTGCGGAATAATTGACAAAAAACATTCGCAATTCCTTGGCAATCCCGCAGATAAGCCCGGATTCATTACGAAAAACCTGGCGCTGCGGGTTTGTTGCCATAAATGATTAGACAACAAAACGAAATGGAGGAGATCCAATGGCAATACCTAAGAACAACGGCTACTACATCCCCTATGTCGTCGAACAAACCGCACATGGCGAACGTTCCTACGACATCTATTCCAGGCTCCTGAAGGATAGGATCATCTTCCTCGGAACGGCTATCGACGATGGCGTCGCCAACTCAATCGTAGCGCAACTCCTCTTTCTCCAAAGCGAAGACGCCAAAAAGGACGTTGACCTCTACATCAACAGCCCCGGCGGATCGGTCTCCGCAGGACTCGCGATCTACGACACGATCCAAATGCTCTCCTGCGACGTCAGGACATACTGCATCGGACAAGCCGCCTCGATGGGTGCCGTGCTCCTTAGCACAGGAGCGGCCGGAAAGCGATTCGCCCTCCCAAATGCACGCATCATGATCCATCAACCTTCCGGTGGATTCGACGGCACGGCCGCAGACGTCGAAATCCAAGTCAATGAACTGCTCCGATACAAGACTGTCCTCTACGACATCCTTGCAAAGCATATCGGAAAATCCGCCGAGCAAATCAAGCAAGATTCCGAACGAGACTTCTTCATGTCTGCGGAAGAAGCCAAAAAGTACGGAATCGTTGACCAAATCCTCCCGCCTAAGGACGCGCTCAAAAAATAAGAAGCTGGAATTATCTTGAACGTCCCCAAGGCTTAACAACTCTTTCGAAAACATGGCTAAACCAAAGAACTTCTGCAATTTCTGCGGGCGATCAAGCCGGGAAGTCCCTCTGATCACGTCGCCCGATGGCATTACTTGCATCTGCCACGATTGCGTTACGATCTGCAATGACATCATCCACGAAGACGACAAGGTCCCCCAGGAAGGCAAACTCAACCTCAAAAACATCAAGGCGCCCAAGCTCGTCCCGCCAAAGGAGATGAAGCAGTACCTTGACCAGTATGTCATCGGACAGGAAAACGTTAAAAAAGTCCTCTCGGTCGCAGTCTACAACCACTACAAGCGACTCGCAAACCTGGCGGGAAAACTTAAGAACAAAGACAAGGACCAGGAAGACTCCGTCGAGCTCGACAAGAGCAACGTCCTGCTCCTGGGGCCGACCGGAAGCGGAAAAACGCTCCTCGCCAGATCGCTGGCCAGAAAACTTGACGTCCCCTTCGCAATCGCAGATGCAACGACACTCACGGAAGCCGGATACGTGGGGGACGACGTCGAAAACATCCTCCTCAGACTCGTACAGGCAGCCGACTACAACCTCGAAAAGGCACAGGTCGGCATCATCTACATCGATGAGATCGACAAGATCGCCAAGCGGTCGGACAATGTTTCCATCACCCGTGACGTCTCCGGCGAAGGCGTCCAGCAAGCCCTGCTCAAAATCCTGGAAGGCACCGTATCCAACGTGCCTCCCAAGGGCGGGCGCAAGCATCCTCAAATGGAGTACCTCCACGTCGATACGTCCCACATTCTCTTTATTTGCGCCGGGGCATTCGTCGGACTTGACAAGATCGTCAAGAAAAGGATCGGCCAGAAGATCCTGGGCTTTGGCAAAAAGGTGGATGAAAACCAGATTTCGATGGAAGAAGGCATCGGCGAAACGCTCAGGCATGTGGAGCCGGAAGACCTGATCAAATTCGGGATGATCCCTGAATTCATCGGTCGACTTCCTGTCATCGCCAGCCTGAATGAGTTGACACGGGAAGATTTGGTGACTATCTTGACCGAACCCAAAAACTCCGTCGTCAAGCAATACAAGGCGCTCTTCAAGATGGAAGGCGTGGACCTGGAGTTCGAACAGGAAGCGCTGGAAGCCGTCGCAGACCAGGCGGTCAAACGAGGAACCGGCGCCCGTGGCTTGAGATCGATTATGGAAAACATCATGATTCTCGATGGTTCGCAAAAGGGAACAACCATCACTGTGACAAAGGACATGCTGCACTGATAAAATCAACTCACGGTAAGGAGACCATGGCACAATCAATCTACGCAATACAACAAAAAGTGATGACCCGGATGGGTGTCGCCTTGATTGCATTGTGCATCCTACTTGCGCAACAACCACTCCAAGCACAACGAGCTAGACTAACGATCCGAATGGTGACACTGGACAAGATCCAGTACCTCTATTTGGAAGATATAGCTAAATTTTACGGTTTCACGTACGGGATATCCGGCAAAGACGCCATTTTGTCCTCACGATATTCACGCCTTGTCTTCACCAAGGACAAGCGTGTCGCCAACATTAACGCCGTCAATCAGCACCTGGGATACGCTGTCCGCATATTCAATGGACATTTCCTGGTCGGAAGAGTCGATTTCTCAAAGACGCTCGACCCAATCCTAAGGCCTGCAACCCTCCCGAGGCGAAATGTTCGTAAAATCATCATCGATGCAGGACACGGCGGAAAAGACCCTGGCTGCCAAAGTGGTGGGCAAAGCGAAAAAACCGTCAATCTCGGAGTCGCTCAAAAACTCGCTGTATACCTCAAGGATCGAGGTTACATTGTCTATATGATGCGAAACTCCGATATGACACTTACGCTCAAGCAACGTGTCGATGCCGTAAACAAGACAAAACCAGACCTCTTCATCTCACTGCATTGCAACGCGGCCGACGCTGCCTCAGCCAGTGGAATCGAAGTCTATTGCGCAACCCCGGTCAACATGCCGCCATCAGACAGCAAGACAGTCTCAAAAAAAGCTTGTACCGCAAATGCCTACGACCTCGAAAATGCTTACCTCGCCTACTATATTCAAAAACGACTCGTCTCAACGCTCAAAATAACGGACAGAGGAGCAAGACGGAAACGATATACGGTCATCGCAGACACGAACGCCCCCTCGATACTCGTCGAAATGGGATTCCTGACCAACCCCGACGACCGCAAGATCCTCACCTCCCAGGTGAGGCAATCCATCATCGCAAGGGCTATCGCGGATGCCGTTGACCAATACAAGGAATCAGTCGCATTTCCAAATCCCAGACTCGTCAAATAGACGAAATACCAATAGCAGCACGAAAACCAAAAAAGGAGAACGACCATGCCACTCATCAACGATTGCGTCTTTTGCAAGATCATCAAAGGCGAAATTCCCTCCTCCAAGGTCTACGAGGACGACCTGGTGCTCGCGTTCCTCGACATCGCCCCCTTCAACTACGGCCATACCTTGATCATCCCGAAAGACCATCAGACAAGCATCACGACGCTTGACGAAATCTACGCAAACAGGATGATCGCAATCGCGCCAAAAATCGGCACGACGATGATGCGAGTCCTCGGCGCCGAAGGATTCAACCTCTTCCTCAACAACGGCACCGTGGCGGGACAGACCGTCTGGCATTGCCATATGCACGTCCTCCCAAGATTCACTGAAGACAAGGTGATTATCTCCTCCGAGCCACTGAAGTACGAATCAAAGGATCAAATGGCGGAAATCGCACAAAAGGCTTTCGATAAACTAAACAAATGACACTAACACGAGAACAATTCGATGATGTCAGGGAATTCTGCCTGACCAAGGATACAAGATACCCGGTCAAAGCCTATGTCTTCGTCATGGAAGCGATCAAAAGGCTCTACCAGGAACTCCTCAACCCAGACTCACCTTTCAATAAAATCAACCCGCTGGCAGCGATATTCGGTGTCGATATCACACCCGAGGAACCCGATTGGGACGAGGAAACATTTGACAAAGTCTACCCGCCTGTCGATCTTCCCCCAATGAGACCAATCAACATCAAGGGCGAATTCCTCTCAAACTACCTCGGCACATTCGCAAGGCGACGATTCGGTCCCCTCGCCTACGATGTCCTCGAAGCCTGGAATATTCACGATACCATCGACTTCGGAAACATCGTCTTCAATCTTGTCAAGCTCGAGATCCTAAAGCAATCAAAGGCAGATTCAATCGAAGACTTCAAAAATGTCTTCGATTTCAAAAAGGAATTCGTCAACCGATACAAAGTAAACATCTACTGACGAAAAAACAAAACCCTACACAATTGCCCCGACCAGCCGTCACAACAACCCGATTGGTCGGGGCTTTTTTCGCCGCTTTAGCGACGACAACGCTTGAGTACGAGCACCCCGGATGCCCGTACCTGAACCCGTCTTGCTCCGAAGCAGCGCAAATTTACCCGACCCGTCCCGACTAGAAACGCCCCAGTTTCGCCGCTTTAGCGGCGACAACGCCTGAGCACGAGCAC
>JAGVUR010000074.1 GCA_019136135.1 Verrucomicrobiota bacterium | reverse complement strand
CCGTAGGCGCCTGACCATGCTTAACCCCGGGCTTCAGCCCGGGGATAGGATGCCCCCATGCCGGGCGCCTTGTAAAGGCGCTACAGAAGACCGACGCATTTCAATTCACCAGCACGGTGAAATAAATAAACTTTCTAACCATTTGATAATAAGCCAATTAGGAATAAAACCCAGCTTCAACTGCTTTTTTTAGGTTAATGCAAAATTGTCTTTGGCCTTATTATTTCTCAAACGACCGACTATATTATAAATTTTGTATTGCAATCCAATATTCCATCGATCAACCTTTTGGAGTTTCCACCATGATCACTGCCAAAGAAGTCAAAGCCCACGCCTATCGTCTTGGCGCCGACCTGTGCGGCATCGCCCCGATGTCACGTTTCGAGGGGGCGCCCCCGCAGAATGATGCCAGGTACATCTTCCCCAACGCCAAGTCGCTGATCGTCCTGGGATTCCGCATTGCCCGCGGGACTCTTCGCGGCATCGAGGAAGGCACCTTGTTCAGCAACTATTCCTCGATGGGCTATGCTGCCCTCAACCAGGTCTATGGCCCGATGGTGCTCTGGAACCTGACCAGGATTTTGGAGGATGAAGGGCACGAGACCATTCCGATGCTCAACGCCAATGGAGGCGAGGCGATCAATCCCGTCACAGGGAATTTCCGCAGGGGCTGGAGCCGCCCTGCCCGCCCGGGCAAGCCCTACCCTGACATCCTTGTCCACTTCAGGCTTGCGGCATTCATTGCGGGACTCGGTGAAATCGGCTGGAGCAAGCTGCTCCTGACCCCGCAGTTCGGTCCCAGGCAACGCCTTGCGATCATGCTCACCGATGCCGAACTTGAACCCGATCCAATCTACGAAGGCAAAATTTGCGACCGATGCAAGCTATGCGTCAAGAACTGCCACGGAAACGCACTTTCCATGACCGAGAGCGTCAAGGTCACGGTGGCAGGACACGAACTGGAATGGAGCAAGCTGAACCCGCTCGCCTGCGAAAAGGGAATCCAAGGCGGTTCCGAAGGCGAACTCAACCCATTCGAAGTCGAATACCCAAGAATGTACGGATACGGACGGGCGATCGAAGGCGCTTGCGGCTGCATGAGGGCGTGCATGATCCACCTTGAAGAAAGACGGAAGATCAAAAACCTATTCAACAATCCATTCCGCTCAGAACCACAGTGGACGATCGACAGGTCGAAACCATACGAACTCACCAAGGAAATCGAGGAGTATTACGGAAGCAGGGGAATGATCGAGGACGTCCAGGACTACATCAAGTACAATGAAAACGACAACTACGCAACCGCGAAAAAAACCAAGCAAAAAATCAATCCGCTGATCGACTGAAAATTGAATCAACTTCGCGGGACAGAAGACAGGAATTGACAACTATGCAAGAAGGAGCGCCAAAACGAATCCAGTGCACGTACCTGATCATCGGCTCGGGACTTGCGGGATTGACAGCAGCACTGGAAGCAGCCAAGCACGGAAAAGTCATCGTCATTACCAAGAAAACCGCTGACGAATGCAACACAAAATACGCACAGGGCGGAATCGCATGCGTCGTGGACAAGGACGATACCTTTGATGCGCACATTGCGGACACGATCGCCGCAGGGGCAGGACTTTGCCATCCGGACGCTGTCAGGGACATCGTCACAGGAGGCCCCGCAAGGATCCGTGAACTCGAAAACATGGGACTGAAATTCACAAAGGTCGGCGAAATCCGCCCGAGCGTCTCGCCCGACCTGGCAGACCAACTGGACTTGGGACGGGAAGGTGGACACTCGGCAAGACGAGTCTTGCACGCAGGAGACATCACGGGAAACCAAGTCTCGGATGTGCTCATCAAACGCTGCCGAGAAAACAAGAACATCACAATCCTGGAACACCACATGGCTGTCGACCTCATCTCGACGAGACACATCGAGTGGCAAGGCGAAAATAGATGCCTCGGAGCCTATGTGATGGATACCAGGACCCACGAAATCATGACTTTCCTCTCGAGATTCACATTCCTGGCGACAGGCGGAGCCGGAAAAGTCTACCTCTGCACATGCAATCCAGACGTGGCCTGCGGCGACGGTATCGCAATGGCATACAGGGCGTCGGCGGAAATCTCAAACATGGAATTCTACCAGTTCCACCCGACGATCCTCTTCCACCCCCAGGCAAAGTCGTTCCTGATAAGCGAAGCCGTTCGAGGCGAAGGAGCCGTGCTGAAAGTCAAGCGCAGAGGCGAATACGTGGAATTCATGCAGGACATCCATCCGTTGAAGAGCCTCGCGCCACGCGACATCGTCGCACGGGCCATCGACGACGAACTCAAGCGCTCCGGCGAGGAATGCGCATTCCTGGACATCCGCCACCACTCCGAGGAATTCCTCAAGAAGCGGTTCCCCAACATCTTCGCCCAATGCTATAAATTCGGCATCAACATGGCCAAGGACCTGATTCCCGTGATCCCTGCCGCGCACTATTGCTGCGGCGGCGTCAGGACGGACACCAATGGCGTAACATCCGTCAAGGGATTGTACGCCATCGGCGAGGTCGGATGCACTGGATTGCATGGCGCCAACCGCCTGGCGTCCAACAGCCTCCTGGAGGCGATGGTCGTCGGATACAACGCCGTCGTCCACAGTCGAACCGTCGTGCAAAACGCACCTGGGATTTCCCCCGATTCGATTCCCGACTGGTCCCACGGCGACGCGGTCAACTCCGATGAGCAGGTGGTCATCTCGCACAACTGGGACGAGATCAGGCGGTTCATGTGGGACTATGTCGGAATCGTACGAACCAACAAGCGGCTTGAGCGAGCCAAGAACCGAATCAAGATGATCCGCAAGGAAATCGAGAAGTACTACTGGAACTTCATCATCACGCCTGACCTGGTGGAACTCCGAAATCTGGCTTCAGTCGCGGAAATGATCATTGACAGCGCGACGGCAAGGCGTGAATCCAGGGGACTCCACTACAATCTTGACTATCCTTGGGCCGCCCCTGGAACCCAAGGGAAAGATACTGTTCTAAGACAACCGCAAAAGTCAACCATCTGGTTCGAGTGACCGACGCCTATGCATGACGCCCTGATCATAGCCGCCGCTGGAACCTCGACCAGGTTCGGTGGCAAAAACAAAGTCCTGGAACTCCTGGACGACAAGCCTGCTGTGATCCATTGCCTCGAAAATCTGGCGAGCGAGTTCAAGGCCGAGTCAATCCGGCTTGTCGTCAACCAGGAACAAGAACGGAATTTTCTCGACGTGCTTCGCCAATACGGATGGAGCCACATCCGTCTCGTTTACGGAGGGGCGACCCGTTCCGATTCGATCCGAAACGCACTCGAATCCCTGCCTGAACATACGGGACTGGTCGCGATCCACGATGCCGCAAGGCCATTGGCGACCAGGAAGCTTCTTGAGCAATGCCTTGAACAAGCACGAATACACGGAGCCGCAATTGCGGCACACCCAATAACAGATACAGTCAAACAAGCTGACAACGAGCATTTTGCAATCAATACCCTTGACAGAACTACGCTCTGGGCAGCGGAAACACCGCAAGTCGCACGATACGACTGGCTCGTAAACGCCTTCAAGTCTGTCAACCTGGAAAACATCACGGACGAGGCGCAGCGACTCGAACTTGATGGGCACCCCCCGAAAATCGTCCCAAATACATCGCCAAACTATAAGATCACCTTTCCACAAGACATCGAAATCGTCAAATACATACTCGAAAATAAAAACCGCCTAGAACAATGAAAATACCATCGACATATTCCTTCAAGTTTTTCGCTGCCGCCTGCATCGCAACGGTCACAACGCTCTTCGCACAGGCAATCTACTACTCGGATGCCGTATTGGCGCAGGTTGACGACGAGGTAATCACTTCCTTCGAGGTCAAGCAACACGCCGAACCGCGCGAGGAGCAGCTAAAGCTGCAATACAAGGGACAGGAACTCATTGACAAGACGATCGCCCTGAGGCGTCAAGTCTTGGATACGCTGATCGAACGCGAACTCATCTACCTGGAATTCAAGGCGCTCAAGGCGACGATCCCGCAATTCCTCATCCAGGAGCGCCTGGACGACCTGATCCTGGGTACCACAGGAGGCAACCTGCACGAATTTGAAACCCGCCTCAACCTCCGCGAAAAAATGACCATGACCGAATTGAAGGAACGCCTCAGAAAAGACATCGCCATCGAATTGCTCAGGCGAGAAAAGGTTTCCAAGGGCATCAGCATACCTGATGAAGCCATCAAGGAATACTACAAGGCCAACGCAACGCAGTTCATCAAGCCAAGACGATTCCACCTCTACACGATCCTGCTCAGAAAACAAGGGAAATTCGCAGGGAAAATGGACGAGACATGTGACGAAATCCTCGACAAGCTCAAAAAGGGAACTCCATTCCAGGAGCTGGCGAAGCAATACTCGGAATCGCCGAACGCAGAACACGGAGGAGACCAGGGGTGGCTCTCGGAAGTCAATGAGCAATTGATGGAAGTCATCAAGAAAATGGAGCCGGGACAAACCTGGAACAAGCCGATCGACCTCGGCAGAAACATCTATTTCATTCATGTTGCCGAAATTGACGGGGGCGGCATCCCGGAACTGGACAACGACCTGAAAAAGCACATCAAGGACCTGCTGACCCAAAAGGAAGAAAAAATCAAGAACGAACGCTTCATCCGCGAACTCTATATGAAATATCCAGTCAAGAGAATGGACGGACTCAAGTATTAAACACTTCAACAAAAGGAATGTCACCATGAGCAAGATTCGTCTGGGAGCACTTGGTTGCTCGGTTATCTTCAGATCCCACTTCAACGGGATCTGCGCCAACAGTGACAAGGTCGAACTCGTCGCCCTTTGCGACATCAACCCAACAAAGCTCGAACAGGCTTCAAAGGCGTACCATGTGGACAAGACCTACGTCAACTACCTGAACATGATCGCCGATCCAAGCATTGACGCCATCGTCAATACGACGCCCACGGTCACCCACGCCGAAACAACGATCGCATGCCTCAAGGCGGGAAAACACGTCCTCTGCGAAAAGCCAATTGCCATGACATTGCAGGAAGCAGATGCGATGATCAAGGCAGAACAGGAAACAGGACTAGTGCTCCAGCTGGCACTGCAATCCAGGCATAGCCAGGCATGGCGGAAAATCAAGGAACTCCTGGAGGCAGGCGAAATCGGAACGCCTCATACCATCACCATCACCCAGTACTGGAACGACCCATGGGTCTACAACAACTGGCGAACCGTAAAAAGCATTTCGGGAGGTGGCATCATCGCGGATTCCTCAGTCCACTGGATTGACATGATGCGCTACCTGATGGGCGAAGTCGATTCCGTCTCCGCCACCGCGACCGCCTCGCCTGACGCGCCAGACAAGACGATTGACGACTCATCCCTGACGCTCTTCAACTTCAAGTCGGGAGCGATCGGCTGCCTGAGGAACGGCTGGCGCAACCATCGCCAACCAGGCTCCAACGAAAATGTCGAGATCAACGGAACCCAGGGGACGATCAGGGCCGACCTTCGCAATCCCTGGACGATGTCGGGCATCCCGATTGTCTCGTTGATCAAGTGTGACGGTCCCACGGAAACCAATTTCCACTTCCCGCTTCCGAATTCCAGGTTCGCATCCCAAATCGAGAGCTTTGTCAAGAGCATCAAAGCCGGAAAGACCCTCGAGTGCACTGCCCAGGACGGACGCCGCGCACAGGAAATCCAGGAAACGATCTACACAGCGATCAAGTCCAGGAAGTGGGAAAAAATCTCTTGAGATTTAACCTTCAAAACCAGGAAACAGAAACTATGCCACTGTCAGGAAAACGAGCCATTGTCACGGGAGGATCCCAGGGAATCGGACGGGTAATTGCCATCCAATTGGCCAAGCAGGGAGCCGAGGTCATCGTCAACTGCGCGCACAATCCCAAAAACGCACAAGCAGTGGTTGACGAAATCATCCAAAACGGAGGAAAGGCCTCCGTGAAAATCTGCGATATCTCTGACGAAAGCAAGGTGAAGCAGCTTTTCGATTCACTGAAGCCCCTCCACATCCTGGTCAACAACGCACGCCTCGATCCATACTTCAGAAAGCCCGAAACCTCTGACGGAGACTGGTTTTCACAGGTGATGGACGTCAATGTCAAGGGCGCCTACCTTTGCTCGCTGGCATTCTTCGATCAGGCAAAGCAACTGAAACTCAAGGACACGAGAATCGTCAACATCGCCTCCGTCAGGTCATTCACGCCCGCCGAGATGACCATGATCGCATACAACGTCTCGAAACTCGCCATGCACGGACTGACACGCGCCTTCGCGCACAATGGAGCGTCCTTCGGATTGACCGCAAACACAGTCTGCCCCGGCATGGTCATGACAGAAAACCTCACAAGACGACTGACTCTGGAACAGGCGAAAAATGAAGAGGCAAAAATCCCGCTGGGCAGGCCGGCAACTTCGGAGGAAATCGCGGACGCAGTTCTATTCGTGGTCAAAAACGGATATGTGACCGGCGAAACCATCAACATCAATGGCGGCATGTACTACGGGCCATAACACCTATTCAGATCACCATGAAAATCACCGCTGTCAAAACATTCCTCTGCAATGCGTTCAGGACCAACTTCGTCTTCGTCAAGGTCGAAACAGACCAAGGCATCCACGGATGGGGTGAGGCAACACTGGAATACAAGGAAAAAACCGTCCAGGCCGCGATCCATGACCTGGAAGGCTACCTGATCGGAAAGGATCCGAGAAACATCGAGGCATTCAGGCACGATTGCTACAGGGATGCCTATTGGCGTGGCGGCCCCGTGCTGATGTCAGCCCTCGCAGGCGTCGAAATCGCCTTGTGGGACATCAAGGGCAAGGAACTGGGAGTGCCGGTCTACCAGCTGCTCGGTGGAAAAGTCCGGGACGAAATCCAAATCTACGTCAACGGATGGTTCGCACCTGCAAAAACTCCAGATGAGTTCGCGGAAAAGGCGAAAATCCTAAAGGAACTCAGGTTCCCCGGATGCAAATGGGACCCCTTCGGCAAAGCATGGCAGCAAATCTCAAAAAGCGAACTCAGGCAAGCGCTCGATTGCATCGAAAAAGTCGCTGAAGCAGCAGGAGATGACATCAACCTGCTGATCGAAGGGCATGGGCGCTTCGACATCCCGACCGCAGTCAAGATTGGGCGGGCCCTGGAGCAATTTGATATCTTCTGGTTCGAGGAACCGATCCCACCCGATGACAAGGAAGGAATGAGGGAAGTCAAGAACAGGGTGCGGGTCTCCCTCGCCGCAGGCGAAAGGCTCTACAACAGATACGAATACAGGCAATTCCTGGAACTCAATTGCACGGACTACATCCAGCCTGACATCTCGCATGCAGGAGGAATACTCGAAATGAGATTCCTGGGAGCCGAAGCCGAAACAAGGCACATCGGATTCTGCCCGCACAACCCGTCGGGTCCGGTCGCAAATGCAGCAACACTCCAACTCGCGGCATGCGTGCCTAACTTCGTAATGCTGGAAATGATGATGACCGACGTCCCCTACAGAAAACTGATCTGCGACGAGGACCTCGTCGTCCATAACGGCAAGATGGTCATACCAGACAGGCCAGGAATTGGAATCGAACTCAATGAGGAAGAACTCCTAAAGCACCCCTACATCCCAACCGCACTCAGGCACTATAGGGGCGACTTGACCAACATCAGACCGCCAGACGCGGAATTCTACTACAAAATCATCAACGATTAAGCAAACCCTAACATGTAAAGGTAATTTCCTATGTTCCGTTTTGTACTAATCGCACTTGCATCCTGCATTGTTTCCGCTTATTCGGCCGACAAGCTTGGCCGTGTTTCAGTTTCCAGCTTGAACATCCGCTCCGGCGCCGGTACCAACCACCCCCGGGTCGGAAGCCTGTCCAGCGGAGACGAGGTCAACATCCTCGGCAAGACCGGAGAATGGTACAAAATCTGGCCGAGGTCGGGCATGGTCGGATACGTCCATGCATCGCACCTGAGAGGACGGGTACTCAATGTGAACAGCAACTTCAAGATGGAAGCGGACGGAAGCTCCCAAACGATCGGACGATTGCCGAAAGGCGCCAAGCTGACCATCCTGGGGAAGACAGGTTCCTGGCGAAAAGTCCGCGCCTTTTCAAACTGGGGCATTCCAGCCTATGCCCATAGCGCCTACATCGACGAATTCCAAGCGCCGGCAAGTCCCCAAAAGGCAACGACACCATCCTCCACCTCTGGTGCACCCGTCGATGGCATCAGATCTAACGCATGCGTGCTGATCTACGACGTGGCAAGAGGACGAGAAATCTGGAGCCAGAATCCCGACACGCTCGTCCCCATCGCCTCCCTGACCAAAATGATGACCTTGCTGGTTGCCCTGGAGGAAATGGCCGCCGATCGATCGATCACCTTGGATACAATGGTTCCCATCAGCGAACGTGCCGCCGCAGAATCGCCAACCAAGGCGTGCTTGCTGGCAGGCAAGACAATCAAGCTGGAAGAACTCCTTAGCGTGATGATCGTCATCAGTTGCAACGATTGCGCTACCTGCGCGGGGGAATTCTTCGGAGGCGGATCGATCGATGCCTTCGTCAAGAAGATGAATGCCAAGGCAAGGGCGCTGGGAATGAACAACACAACCTTCCGCAATGCACACGGACTGCCGGGCGGCTCCGAAGAACTGGACAACCGGGGCACCGCAAGAGACATGCGAATCCTGACCCAGGCATTGCTCAAGCATAAGCAAGCACGAGAATGGATCAAACAGCCAACAGTCCCGCTCACCACCGGCGTAGCCCAGCCAACAACCTTTAATGGACATACCCCACTCCTGGGCAAATACGGCATTGACGGGGTCAAGACAGGATACACCAGACGAGCCGGGTCATGCGTCGCAACACACGCGAAGAGTTCTTCAGGAGAATACATCATCATCCTGTTGGGGTTTGAAGGACGAACCGCTAGAAATGGCGCTCTTGAAAAAATTATGAATTGGCTCCAAAAACGATAGAGGATTCTTTTATGAAACTGATCGCTTGCCTCTCAATGATGCTGTCAGTGACGATAGTCGCCGACAACCTGCTCAAAAATGGAAACTTTAGCCAGGGGATGGAGCATTGGGGGATGACAAGCATCCAGAAACTGGAAGCACTAGGCATCTCGCACAGGGTCGAAAACAACGCCTTGAAATTGACCTTGCCAGACAAGGCGCAACTTGGCAACGCTGGCCTCCTGCTTTTCCGAAGCGTCAAGCTCCTTGACGGGCATCGGTACAACTTGCGATATACCCTTCGCTGCGACAAGCCAGGCGTGACCAGGCACCTCTACCAACTCTCGGCTCCACCATACGCACCCGTCGGACTTGCGGAAAACATCGATGTGAAGCCAGGCGTAAACACCATCTCAACCTTCTTTGAAATTGACAATCCCAGCAATCTTACTTCCCACTTGACCTTTAACCTGAGCAAGCTCAAGGGAACCGTGGAACTCACCGATGTGGTCCTGGAGGAAATACTTGAATTCCCAGTTTCCGCGCTATCACGCCAATGGACGGTTTTCTGCCAAGTCCAGCAACCTGCCAACTACGATAATATTCCCGCTACGCTGGTTGCGCAAAATGCCCCCAACAATCCCGTCAAACCGCAATCCGTCGAATTGGACAAGGATGGCCGATTGGACTTCAGGGCTTTGAACCCAAACGGCTTCGCGCTCAAGTCCCAGGCAATCGCCTACAACAGGTTCGAAAGCAAGGAAGAAGGCTTCATCAGACTCGGCTTTAGCGCCGACTGGTGGATGGAGGTCTTCGCAAACGGGACGAAAGTCCTGGATACCCTGTCAAGCGGCAACAAATCACAGGCCTTCAGTCCAAACGATCACCAGGCGATCATCCCCGTCAAGGCGGGACCGAATCTCATTGCCATACGTGTCCTGGCAGGCTCCAAGGGATGGATGCTGGCGGTGGGAGCGCCCGCACCCCCGTTGGTCTTCCGAGAAGATCAAAATTGGAAACCCGCGCAACTGGAAGGACATACGGAAATCATTCCTGGATCACCACTGGATCTTGCGGCAATGGTTGACGCACCGGCGGGAAAAAACGGTCCTGTCGTCACAGGAAAGCAAGGCAACCTGGAATTCAAGGGTCTGCCCGGGATCCAACAGCGCTTCCTGGGATGCAACGGAATCCCAGGCGGCTTGTTCCAGCATAAGGACGATGGAACATTCAGGAACGAAGCACGCAAATTCGCACAAATGCTGCGAAATCAAGGATACAGGCTCTTCAGGACCCACGGTGTGCTCGACGCGACGCTATGCCTCGGAAGCAACAAGGACATGGACATCAATCCAAAGCAACTCGACCGATGGGACTTCCTGATCAACGAACTCAAGCAACAGGGAATCTATACCCATATCACCTTGCTCTCCTTCGGACTTTACGATGCAGAAACGCCGAAAGAAGTCCTCTTCGAAGAACGGGACAAGCACAAAATGCAACTCTATTTGGGAGGAGCATGGATCAGGCAACACTTCAAATACGCCGCTGAAACACTCCTCAACCACCTCAATCCCCACACGAAACTCAAATGGAAAGACGACCCGGCAATCGCTTTCGTCGAATTCTACAATGAACAGGAACTGGGCCTGGAACGCATGAACGGCGTACTCAATGCATTCCCAAACGTGAAAGACGAACTCACAAGGCAATTCAGGGCATGGCTGAAACAAAAATACGCCGACAAGCCGCCTAAAGCCCTCGCCGACGAACTCAAGGGAACAACATTGGACAACGTCGCACTGCCGGCAACCAATGACAGGAAAAGCAATCTGGCTGACGAATTCGTCCTGTTCAGGATCTTTTTGACCGAACGTTCCGCACAATGGTGCGAAAACATCGTCAGGTCAACAGGATACAAAGGATTGACGACCAACTTCAACGTCTCAAAGAATTTCTGCGACGCCGCCGCCCGATGGACCACAGTCCAAGCAATCACGCAAAACACGTATTACCAGCATCCTGCAGGCGGCTGGGGAGAACCGGGCTGCACCGTCGGACAATTGAGCTCGATTGAAACAGAGGCGAACTATTGGCGTGCGATGCTGACGACGCGTTTTGCGGGACGCCCCTTCGTGGTCAGCGAGTTCAACCATTGCTTCTGGAATCCATACCAGTACGAAGCCGGCCCGCTCTTTGGCGCATATGCCGCATTCCAAGGATTCGATGCACTGCAAATCCATTCCAACGTAACCCTCTTCAACTCCTCCAAAGTATATAATGTGGGAAGCTTCTCCTGCGCTAACAACCCCGTCGTAAGAGCAAACGAATTCATCTCGGCTCACCTTTTCCAAAGAGGGGATGTCCAAAGAAGCAAGAATCGAATCGACCTGCTCGTCCCGGAGGAAACTCTCCAAAAAAGCAGGCTTGCGCAAGCAGCCGTCGCGTCTGAACAGGGAAAACTCGGATTCATTACGGGATTCGCAGTCGCTTTCCCAAACAGAAAACGTGCCCAGGAAACCCAAATCGAAGCGGAGCCGACGATGAAGACCATCCCGGAAGGAGTGGCAGGAATCGATGCGCAAGACTGGTTCGTCAATATCGTCGACAATCCACAAGGACAAGCCGCACTCAACGATTGGATCCTCCGACTCAAGGCAAATGGAGTCCTCGCCAAAACAAACCTTTCCAACGCAGAACAGAAGATCTACCAAAGCGACACAGAGCAGATCACGATGAAGGCAAGGGAAAAATTCCTCAGGATCGTCACCCCAAGAAGCGAAGTCGCTTGCCTGACCCCAGACAAAATCGAGAACCTGGGCACGATGAAGATTCTTGGGACTTCAGTGCCGGCATGTGTCGCGCTTATCGCAATCGACGGCAAGCCATTGGCAAACTCCGCCAAAATGGTTCTTGTCTATTCGACCCAGGTCGCCAATACCTCGATGAAACTCTCGCACGATGGAGCTAAAAAGCTCACCAATGGAGGGCCTCCCGTCCTTCTGAAATGCGGAAAACTCGACCTGGAAATCAATCGAAAATTGGACAATGCGATCCTTTTCGATCTGGGATTTGACGGAGCGAGACGCCAAAAACTCCCAATCCAGGCACAAGGCGACAAGACAATCATCTCAATCGACACCGCCACCCTGGAAAACGGTCCTACAGTTTTCTTCGAACTGTCCTTCAACTAAGGAGTTGTTCCGGTCAATTCCAACTTGAGAGCGCATCCGATCTTTTATCCTAAAAAAACAGTTGACGCCTTATGATTGTAGTGCCTTTACAAGGCACGGTCTCCGGGCGGTTTTCTCTCCCTCAGGCTAAAGCCTGGGGTTAAGCATCGTTAAGCGCTTACAGCGCAATGCATTATGAAAACCCTTCGGATTCGTTCGAACTATCGTCCGTGTCCCGCACGCGTGGATTGCGAACGGGCAGTCCGTGCCAAAGACTTTGCGCCGTAGGCGCCCGACCATGCTTAACCCCGGGCTTCAGCCCGGGGACAGGATGCCCCCATGCCGGGCGCCTTGTAAAGGCGCTACAGAAGACTGACTCATGTCAATTCACCAGCATGGTGAACGGAATGAACTTTATAACCAGTTGAAAATCAGCCAATTAGAAACAAAATCTGATTTCAACTGCTTTTTTTAGGCTTATAGTTCAATACGTTCGGGGAACGCTTCTTTTCGCATGATACCCCACATTTTGTCGATATAGGACAATGTGTAAAAGTGCTCGTAGTAGTGATAATAAAAAGCACCTTTTAGCGTCATTTCGTAAGTACCCTCGTCTTCTTTGATGAAGCCTAATCGTTTTGCAAGCCAAAGCTCAAATCCATACATCTTTTTCAGCGGCACGCCAAAAAATCTTTCAAAATCACTTGCTTCTACTTTTGTGCTATAGGCTGTCCAGAATAACCAGTAAATCATTCTCTGCCTTTTAGTAAAACGAATCGTCAACGATGTGGCGAGTTTCCCAATGCTGATCCTTTCAAAATAAGATTCTACGTCAAAAGTATTGATTTTGAATTGTTCTTTGAATAGGCTTGTTGCTGAGCAACCGAATCCGAGAAAGTTATCTCTGGTCATGGACGAGTAGTTCGCATCCGGCACGCTTGAGAAAGTCCAAATCGAACTGCGTGAATACCCTTTGTTCAAACAGTATTGAGTGATGGCATCCAGCAATTCTCGTTTTTCTTTTTTGGGCATTGCGGCAACAGGACTTTCCGTGAAAGTAAAGTCAATGAATGGATATATGGCTACATGATTGGCACCAGACGCAAATGCCTCATCAATATCTGATTTCAAATCATCATAGGTCTGCCCGGGGAGCGCAAAGATAAAATCCATAGATACTGTTTCAAAAGGAACAGCCTCCAAAGCTGACCTCATTGCAGAAATGTCAATCTTCTTCCTCCCGAGAATGCTTTGAAATTTATTGCGGAATGATTGGACGCCAATGCTAATTTTTGTTACTCCAGCATCTTTAAGTGTTTGTAAAACATCCACGGTCACATTATCTGGATGAAGCTCCAAACCAATCCCTTCGCTGATGATAAAGTGCTCCTTGAGGGCATCTATAATCTCCTTGGTACGATTTGTTGCAAGCGCTGGTGTTCCGCCCCCAAAATATAGGCTGGTCACCTTTTTCTTTCCTGCATGTTGACTGCCTACAAGGTGAATTTCTTGAACTAGAGCATCTATGTATTTCTCACAGAGTTCCTTGGAATACAGAACTTTGCAATAGGGGCAAAAATTACATATGCTTTTACAAAATGGGATGTGAACATATAGTCCAAGGTTTTCACATTCAGCAAAGGGAAGTGTTTGGTCATATTCATTTTTGAAAGTAAATGGCTGCACCGATCTGGTAAGCCACATTCTTGTCAAACTTGTGATAAAGCTCATACTGCCCCTAAATGTATTTCAAATATGTGCGAAGCATCTCAAAGATAACTTTTAGATTACCTCTAAACAAAAGCGTGTATTCAGCAACAAAGAAATACCCGCATTGGTCGCAAAGACCGGACACATCAATGCAGCGCCCGCAGATGGACAACTTTCCATTTTCAATCACGACACATTGATGGCAAGGCGTGGGGAAATTGTTCTCAATAAGATATGGGAACGCACTTTTCAGGTTGAATACTGGTGCGCCCTCCTTCATCATTTGAGTTATTGCTTCACAGCACTTTGCTTTTTCATCTCGAGTCAAAGACAATTCTTTCGTACCTGGATAAGGCGTATGAAAATTGAAAGATACAGCTCGAACATTTTTGGCATCACGAGCGATCAAACACACATCCCGCACACAGTCCTTGTTGATTTGATTGATTGCCATATAGAAGCAGATATTGTCTGAAGTGGCATTGCAAATGTTATCCATTATGGCGTCATAGGTATCGCCACGAATGGCGTTATGCCGCTGTCTGTCTCCGTCCAAACTTAATAGAATCAAATCTGCTTCAGGAAGGTCTATGGGAAAAGTGCCGTTCGTAACGACGTTGACAATGAGGAATCCCATGCCTTTTGCTTCAATGACTAAATCTCGCAATGTGCGTTCGCCATCATTCCAAAGAAAAGTTTCGCCACCGCAGAAAAATAAAATGCGTACTCCCATATCATATAACTGCTGCATCTCTCGACGAATATGCTCGTAGGGATGAACTGTTCCAGTAATATTATTGACCGCGCAATGCAGGCAATGCAAGTTGCATTTGTCTGTTACGATTACAGTCCCAAGAATAGGAGCTTTCTTTTTAAAAAGAATCGTTTTGATGCCAAAAGCGGCGAAGCGTAAAAAAGATGAAAGCTTCATGATTATCTTAATTAAAGTCGTAGCATGGAAAAGGAAGGCGTGGAGACATGCAATGATATAAACGCTTTCCACTGTTTTTCAAGGTAGTACGACACATTTGACATCGTTCTCTTCGTTGTTGTTTCAAACACAGACAATCTGTCCGACTTGTCTGCCTAGGGATGCTCCATACCAAAAATCATTGGTGTTTTTTCGTGTCCATTCGTGGTTCCCCCAACAACGCCATGAACATCATTGGCGTCAAGGTATCAACTGTTTTTTCAGGTTTGACGGCTCCTTATCTGCAACCCGAACTGAATTAACTTGAAAAATCCAGTTAAAGGTTGAAATTTGTATATTCACATAAAATTATTTCCATACAGAAATCCACTATTCCAAGGAGCAGGCAATGAGACATTGGCTATTGGCGGCGACCCTAACTTCCCTACTCGCCATAGGCGACTTTGTAGTACAAACGGAAAACATCGCTTTTATAAATGGCGGGGTAACATCAGCGCCGCAGGAAACTGCTTCCTTTTCCGAAAACTTCAAGGTGGAATCCGATCTTTGGCTTCCCTTTGTCAATTTCGAGAACAAGCTGACCTTTGAAAGAACCATCGAAAACGACCTTACAGGCCTGGCGATTCTCAACAAGCAACCGCAGGGAAGCGACACCGCATGGGAACTCATTTCCAAGTCATTTGCAGTAACGCCTAAAGCGGCATTCAGGCTCGTCGTCGTCGCCCAGGGCAATGTGTCGATGACCGTTCCCAAGGGACACAAGGGCATGTATGAAACCCGCATTGCATGGTTTGACAAGGACGGCAAGGAACTGCCTTCAACCTACTACGGATTCAAAGTCAGCAAGCGTAATCCCGTAACAACAGAAGTCGTTGGAACCGTACCGGAAAGTGCCGTATTGGCATCGATTCACCTTGGCGCGGACTCGCCGAACATCAATCCCGTCAACAAGCTGATCATCAACCAAGTCACCTTCCTGACAAGAAAACATGATGATCCTTTGGTCAAAAACGCATTTTTGGAACTTCCTCCTGTCAAGCTCCAAAATTTGGCATACGAATGGGATGCAACTGTGCCCAACAACTGCGCCCTGCACATGCTCCTGTCCTTTGCTGAATCCGAAGAGGGACCTTGGACGCCTTTCGCGGGACCGGCTCCAAATCAGTACTACACACAACCAAAAGGAACAATCGCAACCAAGTTGAACAACCCATGGTGCAAAGCAAAAATCGTGCTTGTTAGCGACGGCAAGCAGGCGCCATTGCTTAGGTCGCTTACATTGGGTAATCAGAAAATGGGGAATTGGGTTGGCGTTGACAAGGAAGAACCCAAGCTGACAATGATCACCCCGGGACTCATCGATAACGATTCAACGTCTATCGTATTCAAGATCAACGACAACCAGGCACCCAATTGGAGCACGTTCAAGGCGTGGATTAACGGCAACGACATCACTGAAAACATCGTGCGCAAGGACGATACATGCACCTACACACCGGAAACGACCTATCCAACAAAAACATGGAATCCAGCCCTGGATACCTGGAATCAAAGCCCCTACCAAAACTCCGTGACCTTTACGGCGTTGAAAGAATCCCGTGATGGAATCCGCATCGCCAAAAGCGACGAATATACCCAATCGGATACTGCGTTCGCAATCCTTTCCGCACACCGCCCCGTCGAACCTGGAAAAACCTACGAAGTGACCTACGAATTGCGCCACACCGTGAATCTGGGATCGTTCATGGGTGAAGAAAAAAGCTCCTACTGCGGGTCTCTGCGTTGGTTTGACGCCAATGGCAACGAGACCGGCACACGCGTCCGCTTCCCCGGCGGGGACAAGCAGGATTCCTGGAAATCCGTAACGGTCAAGGGCGTTGCGCCTGAGCAAGCGATTTCACTCAAGGTCGTCTTCGGGTTTGACACCCCCAACTTCGAGCTGGGGGATTTCCTTGAAATCAAGAACGTAGCCCTTACGGGACCGTCGCCTTCCAAGCCCTTGCCAAGGAGCAGCAACCTGCATTCCCTCCGCATTTACATCGAGGACTGGAGCGGAAACAAGCTCGACGAAGATGCCTTCTTCCTCGTCGGCAAACGCCTCCAGAAAAACGTGGCATCCTTGCGAGATGACGGCTTTGTCCTCATTGACGGAAAGCCATTCTTCCCCATCGGCATGTACGCAGTTTGCCCCCGTGAATTCAACGGCAACAGCATCGACAAGGCATTTGAGGGTCTTGCCGCAGCTGGATTCAACCTGGCTCATACCTACAGTTCAGGACGAGGAAAGGCTTTCACAGAATTCCTCGATACGGCAGCCAAGTACGGATTCAAGGTCTATGTGGCCTCGCACAAAGGCGCAAACTCAACAGACATCGCCGCCTACCTCGAAGACGTGGAACGGGAACGTCACCACCCGGCGGCTTTCGCATGGTACTTGGCTGACGATACATCGGCACACGTCAAGCACGACGACCTGCAAAAACTCCACGACGCAATCAAACGCATCGACCCGGACCACATCACCGTGCAGGCTGACGGAACAGGAGCAAGGCCAAGGTCAAACTACATCCAGTACGTACACGCAACAGATGGCTTCCTGCCGGAAATCTACCCAGTGACAGAACATCAAAAAGGCGTGTCGAAAGTCATTACGGACATGAAAACCATCCATGCCGACATTGAGGACAATGGAAGCCCCGTCAAGACAATCTGGGCAATCATCCAGTATTTCGATGGTTGGGGCTGGACGAGATTCCCAACCTTCGACGAATTGCGCGCGATGAGCTACCTTTCAATCATCCACGGCGCACATGGAATCACCTGGTACACCTACGGAGGCTTCAACAAGAACCGAGGCGTCACAAGTTCGCCTGAACGCTGGAACAACATATGCACGGTCGCCACCGAACTCAGCAAGCTCAGCCCGATTTTCCTCGAGAGAACCGGTCCCCAGCTTCCACCGCCTGAAATCCTTCAAGGTGACAAGACGGACAATAGCTACCATTCCTCGATCAGCGTCCTGCTCAAGGTCCACGATGGGAAGCGGTACGTCATCGCCGCAAACTCCTCCAAATCACAGGTCACATGCACGATCAAGACAGGCGGCAAGCTCGCCAAGACCTGGTTCGAGGATGGAAGAACCGTACCAATCCAGAACGATCTCCTCAAGGATACCTTTGAAGCATACGGTGTCCATGTCTATGAACTCGAAGACTGAAAACCTTAATTGACCACAACGATATGGAGACCAACACTGAACTTATCATCGTCGGAGCAGGAGCCGCAGGCTTGATGGCAACAGCCACCGCCGGCGAAGCCGCAATCAAGGCAATCACCTTGGAAAGACGGCATCGCCCTGGACTCAAGCTCCTGCTCTGCGGAAACAACCGATGCAATATCTCGTACCAAGCCCAGCCCAAGGACATGCTGCGGGACTACGGCGAACCACTGGAGCAATTCCTCAAAACAGCGATCAATGAATTCACATCGGACGACCTCAGAAAACTGATGGCGAAATGGGGACTGCAAACCATCGCAAATAGAAACAGAATCTATCCGGCCTCAGAAAAGGCAGACGATGTGCTCCATTGCTTTACAGACAAGATCCGGGACCTGGAAGCACCAATCGTCTTCAATTGCCCCGTCGAAGCGATTACCCCATTGGAAAACGGCGGATTCTTGGTCAAAACAAACAAGATCAATCTGACAGCCAAGTACGTCCTCATGGCTACAGGCGGCTTCTCATACCCAAAAACTGGCTCCGTCGGCGATGGGCAGCGAATCGCCAAGAAGCTGGGACTCAAGGTCGAAGACCCAAAACCGGGATTGGCGGGAATCGACATTAAGACGCCCTGGCTGCAACAAGGCGAAAAGGAAGACGTCCCCAATGTCGCCGTTGAAATCTTTGATGAAAACGGGCGTAGCGTCGGCATGACCAGGGGCAATCTCCTGGTCGAAGGCAATTGCCTCAGGGGAACCGCGATTTTCGACGCCACGCGCATCGTCGCAAGGCAAAACCTCCAGATTCCGAGTTTTGTGCTAGACCTGTTCCCGACCCAATCCGCAAGCGCCTTGTCTTCGAGGTTGGGCAAGGCGAACCTGGCCGCATCCTTGGAGAAGCAAGGCATTCCGCCTCTGTTGTCAAGGTCATTTGCCGAGTTGTCCTGCAAGCTCAACGCCAGCGAATTCCTCAAGCAAATTCGCCTGGAAGTCGATTCGATCAGGCCATTGAAGGAAGCGATTGTCACGGTTGGCGGAGTGTCGCTTGATGAGATCGATCCTACAACGATGGAGGCACGCAAAATCCCAGGTCTTTACTTCGCTGGAGAATTGGCAGACATCGACGGTCCAACAGGAGGCTACAATCTCCACGCGGCCTTCGCAACCGCCAGGCTCGCCATCAATGCAATCAAGGCAAAACTCAGGCCAGAACCAAAACAAAAACCCAAACCAACAAGAA
The DNA here is from genome assembly GCA_019136135.1 of Verrucomicrobiota bacterium. Lineage (GTDB taxonomy): Bacteria > Verrucomicrobiota > Lentisphaeria > Oligosphaerales > Oligosphaeraceae > UBA1407. The sequence continues at coordinate 10,520 of JAGVUR010000074.1, read as the reverse complement.
AATTCACCAAGCAGGAACCACGCCAGCCAGCAAAAACAACAAAAAAACGCTCCAGTCGAGGAGACAGGTGGGACGCACCAGAACCACCACCATGGAGACGGAGACCACAATAATTTTTCAACCATCCAAATACTAACCAAAAAACAAGAAGAAACAACCATGAAGAAAATCGCAGACACATTCACACTCCTTCCAGCAGGCGCAGTTCAAATGAAAGGACGACTGGGAGAAGCACTTGACCTCAGCATCGAAAAGAGACTCAAAACCGTTGACTACAAGCATCTGGTCCAACCATTTGCGGATAGACAGGAAGTCGATGGTCGCTGGAGATGCGAATTCTGGGGCAAAATCGTCCGTTCGGCAATCCGTTCATGGCGCGCAAAGCCAGACCTGGAACTCCTCCAACTGATCAAGCAAACAGTCAAGGACATCTGCGACACGCAGACAGAGGAAGGATGCATCTCATCGTACCCAAGTGAAAAACAAACCACGGACTGGGACGTCTGGGGACGCAAGTACGTCATCCTCGGATTGGCAAGATACTGCAACACAGTCGGCTACGATGCTGACGTGGTCAAGGTGATTGTGGATTGCCTCGACCACTTGATGACTCAGGTCGGTCCCGATGGCAAGAAGATGATCGAAAGCGGACACCACACGGGCATGGCTCCCAGCTCGATCCTTGGCGCCGTCATCAAAGTCTATTGGCTTACCGGCGAAAAGCGTTTCCTGGACTATGCGGAGTGGATTGTGGCGGAAGGCGGTTCACCCGTATTCCAATGCGTCCTTGACGGCGTCGATCCCTGCAAAATCGGCAATGGAAAGGCATACGAAATGACCTCCTGCGTCGAAGGCATGCTGGAACTTTACCGCGTAACCGGCCGCGAAGGATATCTGGAGGCAATCGTCAAGTACTTCAAGAACGTGGTCGAACAGGAAATTTTCGTCACGGGTGTTGGCGGCTTGCGCGACGCCGTCGGCGAGTACTGGAACGAGGGTGTCAAGAACCAGACCGGCACGGATTTGGGCGGTCGCGGCGAGACCTGCGTGACGACCACGTTCATACGCTTTGCCCTCAACCTGCTCAGGATGACCGGCGATGCGACTGTCGCAGATGAAATCGAACGCTCAACCTACAACGGAGTATTGGGCGAAATGGTGCCTGACGGCTCATGGTGGATGCACCTGAACCCAACGCCGCTTTCGGCTCCAGCACCAAAACGCCCCGCCGGCGACCAGATCAAGGGCTACGGCGAAGACTGCTGCCTGGCACAAGGACCGGAAGCGCTCGCGACCGGAGCCTTGTCATACGCAATGAAAAACGGGGACAACGTCGTGCTTAACTTCTACGAAGAAGCCACGGTCAACGTCGATAGCGGACTGACACTCCAGGTTGCCGGCGAGTATCCCGACGAGGGTTCCGTCAAGATCACCGTCAATCTGGCAAGAAGCCGTGAATTCGCTCTTTTGCTCCGCATCCCCGCCTGGAGCAAGACAACCAAGTCAGTCAAGGTCAACGGAGAAGCCGTCTTCGCCAAGCCAGGAACCTACTGCCAGATCTTCCGCAATTGGCAGGATGGCGACGTCGTCGAACTCGAACTCGACATGTCCTTGGTTGTCATGCCCGACCCGGCCGGCACGGGAATGGCGGCGCTGAGACGAGGCCCAATCCTTCTTGTCCGAGACTCCAGGCTGGGCGACCTCAACAAGCCCTATGGAAAGCCAACCAAGGCAACCAGAGCAGCAGACGCACCCGGAATCAAGAGAGTTTATACTCTAGACGATGGATCGAAGGTCTGCGACTATGCCTCGGCGGGAAATCTCTTCTCCGACGACAACCTGCTCAGGGTCTTCGTATAATCTACTCAAACTCAAAATCAGGATGCCACGCCCATGTCAACCCACTTGTTCCCCTTGAACGTTCCAGCAAAACTCAGGCTGGACATCATCTCGTCAAGATGCGTCAGGGTCAGGCTCGAGTCACCCAATGAACCTCTGAGCGAAAGCGGGCTGACTAGGTATGGCATCCTGAAGCCAACCCCCCAAGGCAATCCAACCTGCCACGAATCCGGCTCCTTTACACTTGAAAACTACGATTTCAACATCACGCCGGATGCTCAGATCACCATCAGCAAAAATGGACGGGAGATCGTCAAGATCAGCGAATTCGGCACCCGTGAAAAAGGCGGATTCAAGATCGTCTTCGGGCTGAATGACGACGAACGAATCTATGGATTGGGAGACGAAAACCGCGAACGCCTCCAAAAGCGGGGACACCGTGCCGAAATGATCCTCAGAAACGTAGCTTCCTACATCCCAATCCCATACTTCATGTCATCAAACGGATGGGGCACGCTCGTCAATTCAACATGCTACCACATCATTGACGTCGATTCAAAGCATGACAATACCATCCTCGTAGAATGCGCGTACGGACAACCGGACATCTACCTCTTCCTTGCAGATAAGATGACCGGGCTGCTGGGCGAATACACCGCGCTTTCAGGAAGACCTGCGCTGCTCCCAAGATGGGCATACGGCTTTACGTTCGTCTGCGACGAGCGAGAAGTCAGGGCAAGGGACGTCCTTTACGAAGCATTTGAATTCAGACGTCAAAAGCTCCCATGCGACGTCATCGGACTTGAGCCGGACTGGATGGAAAAGCACTACGACTACTCCGTTGACAAGAAGTGGAGCGAAAAACGATTCCACGTCCCATTCTGGCTGAAGCCAAACGGAAACGGGACATTCGCAGGAACCTTGCACAAGATGGGATTCCGCCTGTCCCTCTGGCTATGCACCGATTACGACTTCTCGGAATACGAGGAACAACTGCTGAAAGACCCAAATGAAGCCGAAAAGCCCGAAGCACCCAAAACAGAGCGTTCCGCTGACGACTTGATTCAAGACCCGCACTTCGCTGGCGCAATCCGATCGGATACGATAACAAAGCCTGGCGAACCCTGGTTCAAGCACCTGGAAAAATTCGTCGATCATGGCGCAGACGCCTTCAAGCTCGACGGTTCGAACCAGGTCAACTTCCATCCTGACAGAAAGTGGTTCAATGGGATGGAGGACTGGGAAATGCACAATCTGTACCCAATGCTCTACAACAAGCAAATGGCGAACGGATTCATCAACCACACGGGAAGACGCCCGATGATCTACTCTGCAGGCGGCTACGCAGGCATCCAGCAGTACTCTGCAACATGGACTGGAGATACGGGAGGCGGAGCAAAACCACTGGCGGGACTCCTCAACCTCGCACTCTCTGGACACTCAAACGGAACCTGCGACATGCAAATCTGGGATCGCCAAGGCATCCACTCGGGATTCCTGCTCCCATGGTCGCAGCTCCTGGGATGGCACATGTACACGCAACCCTGGTTCCAAGGACCGGATATCCTGGAGGCATTCACCTTCTATGCAAAGCTCAGATATCGCCTGCTCCCATACATCTACACGGCGGCTTGGACGGCAAACCATACCGGAATCCCAATGATGAGACCGATGCCGCTGGCCTTCCCAAATGACAGGAACTGCGACAACATCGTCAACCAATACATGCTTGGAGACGCCTTGCTCGTAGCATCCTTCACCAATTCAATCTACCTCCCGGAAGGACAATGGATCAACTATTGGACCAAGAAAACCTATGCAGGCGGCCAAACCATCGCCGTGGAAAACATCGCCGATTGGGCAAAAGGCAAATTCCCCGTCGGCGGTCCTTTGTTTGTAAAGTGCGGTTCGCTAATCCCGACTGCTCCCGACATGCTGTTCTCCAATGAAAAACCACTGGACTGTGTCGCTTGGGAAGAATATCCTGACGAAAAAGGCTTCGCAGAAGGCTACCTGTACGAAGACGATGGAACTACATTCGAATACCGAGACGGCGCATACTCGCTAATACATGCCAGCACCAAAGACGGACAGCTCTTCACCAAGTCGATCAAAAACAACTACGACGGCATTCCCGAAAACAGAACCCATTTGCTCGAAAGCTTCAACTAAGGAGATTCACATCATGCAAAAACTCCTCGCCACCCTGTTTATTTTGTTCGCCTGCGCCATCCAAGCGCAAAACATTATCCTCAGTCCGAATGGAGTCGCAACTGTCAAGGGACAGCAAGCGATTACGGCTATTCATCTCGTCCTTTGGGACCAGCAATGGAAACATGCTTCCATCCAAGCAGGAGGACAGCCTGATGAAAGTATCATCCTCGCCAAAGGCATCCTAGGCATCCCGGATTCAGACGGCGCATACTTGGACTACACGATCACCAAGAAAGCCTTCCCGGACAAGCAAACCCTTGACTATAGGGTTGCGCCAAGCAAATCGACAACGATACAAGGCGCTTTTATCAATACATATCTGGATCTGCAGTACATTGCCAACAGGGAATTCGTCATGGTGCCAAATGGACACAAGGGAACATTCCCAGAAAAATTGGCGGACGCCAATGTGTACGGATCAAACGCAACCGGAGTCGCAATCAAGCAGGACGACGGCAACTACCTGCTAATCAACTCAGGAAAAAACGCGCGCCTCCTGATCCAGGACAACCGGGCATTCAACGTTGAAAGCATGGAAATCAGATTCCTAATGACGCCCGGAAAAATCAACAAGGGACTCAACTACGCAAACAAACTCACTGTTTCAACAATAACCCCACAAAAACTCCAAGCCATGACCGCAAAAATCAAGCAAGACAACATGAACGCAAGCAACAAACTCGTACTCAGCTTTGATGACAATGGTCGAGGTGCCTTGCACCGGGGCTCGACCAATTTCGCCTCCATGCAGCTCGCTGTCCATGGCATCGGCTGGACCTATGCAGACCAGCAAGGAGGTTCATTCAACTCGCTCGAGGATGAAAACACCCGCTCATTCGTCGGTTCAATCGTCATCCCAGGAACCGATGAAACACCGCTGCTGATCGAGCAAACACTCAAGCCAACGGACAATATCCTGGAAACCGACTATCGCCTGGAAATCCCCAAGCAAGTCAAGATGAATGGATACCAACTCTCCTACAACCTCAATCTCCCCCATTACATCGATGCCAAGCTGACACTCGCCGCCAAAGACGGAAACAAGACGTTCATCATCCCCGCCGAACTCAAAGCAAGTCACCCCTACAACGGAGAAATCACGTCAATCAATGTAAAGCCAACGTCAGCGAATATCCCGGAAATCAATATCAACCTGGACCAGCCGACGAATATACTCCTCCAGGACGGACGCGGTTGGGGAGGCAACTCTTTCGAACTCAGGTTCAACTTCATGCGTGCCGAAAGCGGAGATTTCCAGGGACCAAGCGTCGTCAACAGGACATTCACCTTCACCGCAAAGGACGACAGCGGCGATTTGATCATCTTCCCCAACCTCAATGGAATCAATTCAGTCACAGACACCACAGGTTGGTTCCCCTACACGCTTGATTGGTATATTGAGTCTCCGCTCAATGTCGATTTCCTTAACCATAAGCCAGCCGGAAAGTTCGGCTTCATCGCCTGCAAGGACGGGAATTTCGTCACCACCGACAATGGCGAACCCATTCGATTCTGGGGAACATGCTTCTCAGCAGGAGCCAATTTCCCGACCCACGAGCAAGCCAGGCTGATCGCAAAGAGACTGGCTTCATACGGAATCAACATGGTCAGAACACACCATGCCGATGCCAGCTGGGCGGAAAACCACTTCTTCCCAAAGGACAAGGACAACACCAGGGAATTCGATCCCGTCAACCTGGACAAGTTCGACTACCTGATCTATTGCCTCAAGCAAGAAGGAATCTACATCTACCTGGATCAGCTCGTCAATCGAAAATTCAAGGTCGGAGACGGAGTTGACGCCGCAGACAAACTCCCGACCTGCGCAAAGCCATACTGCTACTTCGACCGAAAACTGATCGAACTCCAAAAGGAATTCTCAAGCAATCTCTGGAATCACGTCAATCCCTACACCAAGCTTGCCTATAAGGACGACCCTGCCATCGCAATGATGGAATTCGCAAACGAAAACGACCTCTTCACACAATCCGTAACACTCGAACCCTACAGGACCAGGTTCGAAGCGCTCTATCGCGATTGGGCAAAGAAAAACAACATCACGCTGCCGCAGGAAAAGATCGACTTCACGATCCGAACCGATCCGATGCAGGCATTCTTCGTCCATGTGACGGACGAATACCATCGTGAAATGGGTGATTTCCTCAGGAATCAGGTCGGTGTCAAGGTTCCGATGACCGGCTCCAACTGGACTCGTTCTTCCGCCCTCCTTCTAACCTTGTCAAAGCTCGACTTCACAGATTCCCACACGTACTGGAACCATCCTAGAAATGACGGTACTTTCGGCACCAATTCCATGTTGCGCTCGACCTCCACGATCTTCAACGGGCTCGGCTTCCAGAAACTCAAGGGCTTGCCATTCTTCGTCTCCGAATGGGACGCCCCCTGGCCATACGAATACCGTGCTGAACTCCCGGCATGGATGGCGGCAACAGCTGCTTTCCAAGACTGGAACGGATTGACCGTCTATACCTACAGGCACTCCTCAGTGCCAATCGACTACATCAATGGAGCATTCGAAACCTTCAACGACCCGGCAAGGTTCGGTCTCTTCCCAATCTCCGCACTGATCTATCGGAAAGGACTCGTCACCCCAGGCAAAACCGTCAAGACGATCAGCCTTTCATCAAGCGAGGCGCAAACAGCAAAAGCCCCAGGTCCATGGTCAATCCCAGCATGCAGAAACAACCTGGCAGGACTCTATAGATTCCAATGCGAATTCGATTCAAAGGAACCCGATGCACTGGATAAAGACTCAAAGCCAATACAAACCTCGAAGAAATACATCTCCGAAAACGAGCAAATCATTCAGGACATCGACAACTCGACTGTCATCGTCAATACCCCGGCAGCACAAGTCGTCTCCTCGTTCTTCGACAAGCAAGACACCGTGAGCACAGACAATGTAACCGTCAAGGCCAACAACCAATTCGCAACAATCGCAGTGGCTTCGCCCACAGATGACCCAATACAAACCTCGAACAGACTCTTCCTGACAATCGTAGGAAGAGCCGAAAACACCGATTTCGCATACTCTTTCCTCAGAAACAAGCGAGCCAACACAGGCAAAGGCCCAATTCTGGTAGATAAGATCAATGCGACAATCACCATCAAGACCGAAAACAATAACCTGAATGTATATCCAATGACCAATACCGGCGAAAAACTCCCGCCCTTGAAAGTCACAAGAACCCCAGGTCAAATGGCGTTCGAAACAACCGCGAACACAATTCACTACATCCTGGAATAATTCAGCCGCGTCCGACTGGGGAAACGCCAAGTTTCGCCGCTTTAGCGGCGACACCGCTTGAGTACGAGCACCCCGGGTGCCCGTACCTAAAACCGTTCCGCTCTGCGGCAGGGCAAATTTGCCCGCCCCGTCAGACCCGGTCTATCCTCTGGCATCATCGCCGGCATTCCAGAAAAGCGCCAGCACCCATGCGCAGGGTTACTGCTAGCATGCCGTTAGCTTGGGTCTGGTCGATGATTTCGGCGTTGACCGCCTTGATTTCGGCATAGCGCGGGGCGTTGGCAAGCGCGACCTTCGTCGTCATCGGCTCCCCGCTCCAATTCGCCAGCACAATCACATCAGCTGTCGGAGCGGTGAGCAAATTCGCTTCGACAAGGTGATGATCGGTGCGAAGACGACCGCTAGCCCATGTCGCAGCCAAGGCGCGATGGGCTGCCGGGAATTCAACTTCGCTGTAGATGGCATCGTCCGGTCGCTTGGCTTCGCTGCCTGCGCGGCTGACATAACTCAAGCCCGGGAAAAAACCAATATTGACGACCGTCCCAGCACCGACAGTCACGCGTTTCAAGAATGGCTCTTGCTGGCCGGCTATCACCGGAACGCCTTCCACGGTAGTCAATTCCCTCAGCCTTGGCAGCTCAAATTGCGGTCGTCCGGGTTTTTCTGTCAAGACAAACGGCTTGCGGTCCAACCCCAAGTCGCGGTCGAGACCCAGCGGCTTGCGCCATTCATCATATTCCAAGGCGCCTGCCGTCAAATACAACGTCCCGCCTTTCCTGACCCACTCCAAGATTTCCATGGCGGCGGCACGATTGACAACGGCATCGGAGACGAACAATGTACGATAGCGAGCCAACTCCGTAGCCAGGTCGTCTTCAGACAGCACATCCAGGCGGACGTTGACATGCCTAAGGAGAAGATTGAGGTAAATGCGCTCCTTCCCGAATACATTGTCGTCCTTAGTGTTCCAAATGTCATTGGTTACGCTGAGAAGCTGCGCGGCATCGGCAGGCGCGGTTTTGGCGGCGACCAGATGTTCCTCCACAGCCCCAACCGGCAAAGCGACTTGCTTGATGGCGCCATAGATCTCCGGGCGTTCGCTGTTGGTGTCGCTGGTTATCGCATAGGCAGGACCGTAATTGAAGAAATGGATCGACTGGTTGCCGTGGCCGATTTCGGTGTAGGCCTTGGCCTGGATCTCCCAGGGGTGCATCTGGAGGATGTTATAGACGCCGAATGGAATGCCGCTGCGCCGGCAAGCGGCGCGCATCACATCGGACTGATAGCCAACAATCTGGAACGTCCGGCTATAACTGGCCCAGTCTTCATGCCAGCCATAGGTCAGCGCACCGGAGTTATAGACATCGAACCAATCGGCGCCGCGGCTGACCAGATTGCCATCAAAGACGATTTCAGTGGCGAAATTGACCTTGGTCGGAACCGTAATGCCGGCCGCCCGTGCCGCCAACGTGCCGGCGCGCAGCTTTTCGGTCATCCGGTGGATGCGAAAGCGCATAGTCCAATAGAAGGCGGCACCAGCCTGTGGATCGTCGGTCAACGCCAGAGATTCAGTGACCTTTTGCTCCGCCAAAAAACTGGCAAAGTCCTTCCGGCAGACATCGCAAGAGAGGAGATGTCCGAGGTCGAAGCCCGGCTCATCCATCATATTGAAGGCGAAAACATGGCTGAAGTCAATTTCCGCCCGATGCTTTGCCATGTGATCGGCCAATCTCTGCTGATCAACGACGAAATTGCAATCTGATCGGTTAAGATGGAAATAGAAGCCGCTGGCGGAATTGCGGATGAACCCCTGCTCGACGAAGGGAGGACAGACCTGCCTGATGCCATTGATGCCTATGGTCGCAAGCGCTTCCAGTTCCCGATCCACGCTGGAAGACATGGAGACCTCCGGGGACAGAACCATGCCAGTAACCATGGGGAAGACACGTGGTCGAACACCGGCGACATCCAGCGCATTCTTAGCCCGCTCCAGATTCTGTTGGCTGCCACTCACCTCCGTCACCAGCTTGCTGGTCGTATTGTTAAATGCGACGATCATGCCGTTGCCTGATCCCTTCCGGATCTGGCGGCCAATCAGTCCGGACATGTCCGGGGTTCTGGAAAAGATCAATTCAAAGGCGGCTTCCGGCTCTGGCTTGCCTCGATAGCTGGTAATCGCCGTGAAGGCCATCTGGTCGTTTCCGTTGTAGGTCATCAGCGGAGACAAATTGACCCACGGCGAGGACTGGCCAGGCTTAAGGTGCGCATCGCCCATGTTGTCGGCACCATTGGTCGCCCCGATGAAGAGCCCCCTGGCATTGATATTGGCATGGGCATAGTAGGGAGCATGGGAGCGTCGCATAAACAGGTGCATGGCAACGGGACCAGGTTGTTCAGGAAGCATGACCACCTGGACGTACAAGGGATACAGGTCCATCACCTCGGGTTCATAGGCCAGATCACTTGTCAGCACGAACACATCAAGCTGGCGGACGTGTCCCGTGCTGATTCCTGCCGAAGTCTTGCTGAGGGTCACGCTCACATCGCCAGCCGCAGCGGTGAACTCCAGGCTATCCCAGACAAAACGCGCAAAGCCACCGCCCCAGCGTTTTTCCCCTTCCGGATTCTGCCGAAGCGACTCCTTGTCGAATTCCTTGCTGGCCAGAACGCGACCATTCTGGCTGACCTCAACTTGGAAAGAACGATGCTCGTACCGCATGACATCAAGATAGCGGACGTGCAGGCGGAACGTACCCACCTTCGTCAGGCGCACTGTCTGCTCAGCCTTGCCCAAGCCTGCCTGCCGGGCACCAGCCAAGAAATGCAACTTGGACGGCTTGCCAGTGTACCAGCTCGGATAATGCGGGCACGGCTGCCAAGTGCCGGAGCCATCGACACGCATGTCCTCGGCCTCGAAAACGATGGCATCTGCCGGCAGAGGTGCAGCGAAACACAATGGAACAAGCGAAAAAAGGACGGCGATGACGATGAGACCATGCAATTTTGTCATGTCAGTACCTCGGGAAATAGAAACCATGGATGGACTTGACGTGGGCAGATATCCACAACTTATTTTTAAAGACTAATAAACCTAAAAAAAGCAGTTGAGTTTTGGGCATGAATTGGGGCGCAAGAAACAACCTTCAGTTTGCATGAAGGCTTGGCTTTTCGCTTTTTGTCGTTTTTCCCTCCCCGCCGG
>JAGVUR010000151.1 GCA_019136135.1 Verrucomicrobiota bacterium | reverse complement strand
TTGATTACATCCAAGTTCATGGAGTTCGCGAGGTTGACAAAGGAGATGATATGGACGCCTTTCTTAAGGAAGATTGGCTTCTTGAGCGTGGTCCAGACCCAGTCGTCCCGTGTCGAGGACCAGCCACCCGTTGGATCGAACGGGATGTTCGTGAAATCATCGTATGGCGCGAACCCGTCAACCAGCATGGCGCGCGTGGATACCTTGTCGTCGCCAATGCAGTATTTGAGGCTGAGCCAGTACGCGCCGTCTGCCGGAATATCGACCTTGTACTCGATGGTGTGTCCTGGGTTGTCCCAATGAAGGAAAGCCTGACCGTCAGCACCGATTTTTTCGGAGGTAATTTCAACATGTCCTCCGGATTGTGCATGAAGCGTTTCTGCCTGGATGATGATCTCTGTGCCTTTTGGCGCCGGAGGCAATTGCGGCAAGGGTCGAACTGGAATCGCCGTTTGTTCCGTGGCGGCTTGCAACAGTTCGAAGGCGGTTTTGCCTGTTGGAGTCTTGATTTCGTATGTGGATCCGCTTTCGGTGGCAAAGGCAATCTCCCCGTTGTCAACAGTATGCTCGATCGCTCCGATTTGTTTCATGTCCCGCCCCAGCTTGTGGATGTGAACTTGTGGCTTACCCGGAAGGGCAAGGCGCATCTTGGCCGGCTTTTCCGAAGCGGCAAGCCACGTGCCTGGTCCAATCTCAACGAGGGAGGCGGTGGTCGCGGCGTCAAGGGACGCGGACAACGAGCCGTCACGAGACGCAACCGAGGTCGCTTCAATCAGATAGAGCGCGTTGTCCGTATGAACCTTGCAACTGTCATCGGCAAATTCGTAGCTGAATTTCTTTTCGCCAAGGGTAAATTCGTTTTCTGCGACCGTGAGCGCTGGTGGGGTTCCCGGCTTGTAGGGCACGATGACTGTAATCAATTCGCCTTGACGGGTCCATGGCTTCTTGAAAATTGCCGTCGGCAAGGGCCTGACAGGAACGTCTTCAGGTCTCGGTCCGCCTGCAATTGCCGACCAACCCTGCACGGGAACGTCCATTTTCCCTGTGACAATGTCTATTGTTACGCCTTGGGGAATTGCAGCGATGACCAGGCCCGGGGCATTCTTGGCTTGTGCTAGCACTGTTGCGGAAGCCGTTTCGGCGGCCGAATCGGCGTTGATGTGGAACAATGCCTCGGCGGTATGCGGCAAGTCGTCCTTGGCGGTGAATTGGTCTCTGATGATCCAGATGTCCGGCTTCAAATAGACGATGGATCTGATGTGCTCGATGCCGTCCAGGTATTTGGGTTCGTGTTTTTGGGCTCGCAACGAGAAGTCCGAGTACTCGCGATATTTTCCCGCATACCGTCCTTTTGCAAAGTCAAGTGCATTGACGGAGTGCCAGATCGAGTCTGATTCGCTGGGTCTTTCACCGACCCAGGGGCGCGTCCAGAACCTGAGCGCATTTCGCCTATCTGTGTACTGGTCGAATCCATCGATGAGCACGGTGTTGTGCGAACGCGTAAGCAGGGTGTAGGCTCTCCAACGGGAGTTGTCATACATCGTCACGCCTCCGTCGGGCAGGAGCATTTTCCCGTATGCGAAGAGGGAGATGGTCAGTTTGTCCTCGTGCTGGTGCCCCGCACCCCATGGGCCTGCGTCAAAATGCATCACGTTTCCATTCTTGTCCCAGCCAGATCTCATCAGGTAGTGTCCTGCCCAATGCAGGCCGAAGGAATCGGTTGCCGGTGGCGTGAACTCCTCGGCTCCACCCAGGGCTGCATAGATGAAATCGGTTCGGTTTGGGAAGAGGTCGAATCCCTGGAACAATCGCCCTCGGATATGGACGTTTCCCGCGTCATTGAGTCCGAATCCGCGACCGTCCGGCATGCAAATCGCCATCAGGTAGGCATACATTTTCTCCAGCAAATCCCTGTAGTCCTGGGGGAATTCGCCTTCCATTCCATTGAACCTGGCGTTTTCGTAGGCTCCCAGGAATTCCGACAGGGTCCAGTTGCTGTACCCCAGCGCCAATTCGAACTGGATGCCGTCGGGATAGACTTCCTCGGTGAGCTGGCGATGGAGTTTTTCGATGGCGTCCAACCGCCAGGCTTTGGCGTCCTTGAACTCGGGGAACATCAGTCCCGCCGTGTGGATGCCCCAGGATTCCGCAGTCAGCCAATTGCCGGTGCTCGGCCATTTTTGGAGATGCCTGACTTGTTCGACAACTGATTTGAGGATATTGACGATGATTTGGTCCGTGAAGGCGTCTGAATCGAGGCAAGCAAAGAGTGCCGACGGCCAGGTTTGGTGCAGCCTGATTCCTGTGTTGAGTGTTTCCCATGCGTGGTGGTACGGGCTGTTTCCCGATTGCCAAATGAGTACCGGGCAATCCTCTATCCATGCGTTCATCTGCTCGGCGAGTTCCCGTGCGTACTTGGGATCGCCGGTTTGCCAATATGCATTTCGCAAATCGGCAAAATGGAAATGCCTGTTGAGAATGGCGTTCCATTCAACGGTCTTGGTCTCGCCTGTGTCCATGGGATTGCATGACCAGTCAATCCTGGGACCGAAGTCGTGGACCACGTTCCTGAATGAAATCAAGCCCCACTTGTGGCTGAGAATCTCGTCAGCAAGCTGCGTGTCTGGAGCATGGGATTGAAGGCGGACCTGAAGGCTTCCGGCATCCGGTTCGCTGACATTAAGCTTGAACTCCAACCTGGAAACCTTCGACCAGTCCGTCGGGCATTTCTGGCATGCGACACGGGGGGTGTAATTGGGGAACATCCAGCGTCCCGATGCTTCGCCGCCTTGCTTAAAGGTCGTGTTCCTGGTCAGGTTCGTCCAGCCTGTGACCAACGACTCGAAGTCGCCCAGCACGACTCGCTTGCCGTCCTGATACACAAGGACGATGTCGTCCAGGTACAATGCCAAATCCTGGCTTGAATCAGGCAATGACGTCCAGGCAAGCTGGAGACCCGAGATCAAATCCATTCCGATGGGATTGCCACGGGACGTGAGCGCCGAAATATCAAGGGATACGTCTTTCCAGCCTTGCCAATCCAGCTTGATACGCGGGAAATCATACTGGCCGCCTTCGCCTTTTTGGGCACGCTTGACGATGGGCGCCACTCCCTTGGTGGGACGGTTGCGCCAGTCAAGAACCCAGGTGGGATGAGTGCGATTCCTGATGTGCTCGGCAAGAAAATGGCCCGCCTGCTTGTAATCGCCCGCGTCAACGGCGGTTTTGACCTTGGCTAGCTCGGGGCGGTCGTAGTCCAGAAGGCTGAAGAATTCCTTGTCGTCCATCCGGGGACCCTTCGCATTGTCGGTGAAATCTCCTTTTACCAGCCTGAGGTCATGGATTTCAAGCACGACGTCCCGGTCGTGCCTTTTTTGTCCCGTCCAGTCGGCATGCATCTGGAAGTAGTCGATCTTGTGCCATCCAATTGGGTTTCTGACTTTTCGGATTCGATCGAATGGGATGACGATTTCCCTAGCGCCGACCTGGTTGAGGGGGATTGACACGTTGTAGTAATCCATTCCCGGCGAATCCTTGTCTTCCGAGGAGAAGATCAGCGACGGCGATATGCTTGAGCGTTTATTGGCGACCAGCTTGAAGGCGATGGCCTGGTACTCGGTCCAGTCCTCGTCCTGCAGCTTGATCAGGAAAGAGTCACGTTCGGAATAGCGCCAATGTATGACCGGCGATGTGCCGACTCGGCGGATGGCTTCATTCCCAAAACACGAAAGACAAAGCAGAAGGCAAATGAAAAAAGTCATGTTAACTCCTTGCGTTATGGTTTAGGTGGATTCAATAAAGTAACCCGTACATCCACGAAAGCCAATCCCAGAAATCAAGTTCTTGGCATAATCGCAGTCGTACAACATAGCTCAGCTATGCTATCCCAAACCGATTTTTGAAACAAAAAAATCAGCCGCCCGCAGGATATACTTTGGGGCGGCTGAATTGTTTTACAGGCTTGGGCTAGGGAAATCAGTTTTTGTTCTTGAAGTTCCAGTTGCCTCTGGTCATGTTTTTCCGTGATTCCACATGTCCGTCTGCGAAGACGAAATTGGCCATTTCATTGTGGATGGCATCAATATGGGGGTTGACTGGAGTAATTGGTCCATTGTACCAGACTCCGCTTCCTGAGCCTGGGCTGAACGCATCGCTCTTGGAGTCAAGGAGATGGAAGAATTCCGATGGCGCCACAATGACGGATTCGGTTCTTGTATTGCGTGCGTATGTCCTGTCGGTGTATCCCCAGCCCCAGTCGTCGCGGTCTGCGATGCCCGTGTCGTCTTCGGTGCAGAGCTTTCCATAGGTGATTTGGTAGGGATTGGGCAAGTTGTTGCTCCAATTGCAGGAGCGACTCCTGACCGGTGTCTTGGACGGGCAGACAAGCAGCTTTTTGTCTCCAACATATGGGTAGATGAGGACAGGCCATGGATCCCAATGACCCACTACGGTGTTCAAGTGCCAGGACAGCAGGCAATTCCCGTTATAGTCGGTGGAATACATTGATGAACCCAGTCCATGCTGTTTCAGGTTGCTGACGCAGCTGATGGCGCGTGCCTTCTCGCGTGCCTTCGAGAGGGCGGGAAGCAACATGGCCGCCAAGATGGCGATGATGGCAATCACAACCAGCAACTCAATGAGGGTGAACTTCTTTCGCTTCATTCGAATTTACTCCTTACCAATTACCAAATAGTTAACACGCAAGCCGGAAAAATCATATGTCAAATTAAATATACCAAAGTTTTTACAGGAAAACAAGGGGGACAAAATTTATTTTTCGCTGTATTTTTCCAAAAAATCTCTTTGAGGAATCACAGAGAATTGAGTTTGAATAGATTTTTCCCGGTGAAATCCACATTAAAATCAAATCGTAAAGATCATTGTTTTTGCCTTAATTTCTTTACTGTGGATTTTTGCGGATGCGGTCTGAATGGCTTGGTATCCAGGTCTGGCAGGTGTTGAAAATGCTTTTCATTTGCGCTGCATAGGCAACTGGCGTGCTCATTGGCCGTGGCGAAGATCAGGGCGTCGGAAATATTGAGTCCAGCCTTCAAGGCATATTCCTCGATGAGGATTGCGGCTCGGTGCGAGATGTTGGTCGAGATAGGAAGCACTTCGAAGGACATGGCTTTCAGAAATTGCTTGATATGCTTTTGCTCGTGCTTGTTCCGTGCTCCCTGCAGCAATTCCATGTAGGTGATGATCGATATCTGGCGCGGCTTAGCGTTGTTGATTTCATGTTGAGCTTCGGTATTTCCACGAAATGCCCAGATGATGACGTCAGTGTCAAACAACATCAAAACCTCCTTGGGGCGCGTAGTTTCTGGACATACTCTTGCACATCGTCCATGTCGTCACGGTCTGCCCACATGCCGCAAGCCTCGAAATCCGAGCATTTCGGTTCGCATTCGGTGACTTCGTCGATAGGCATGATAATGGCCTTGCGCTTGCCGCGATAGGTCAGGATGACATTTTCGCGCCGGTCAATGGCGGCAAGAATGTCCTTCATGTTTTTTCTCAAGTCGAGAACGCTGGCTTCCATGGACTGGCTCCTGAGTTGAAAGATTTTATGAAGTGAACACTTGTAATGTACACTTCATTAAATTTCTGTCAAAGAAAAAACAGTTTTTTCAATAAAATCAAAGCAAAAAACAAAACTTAAAAACTGCCAGTTTCGTACTCAAATGGCATGTGACATGCATTTTTTTGGCGGGATTGGGGAAGCTGGGACTGGGGTCTATGAGACTTATGAGACAAATGAGCCCCATGGGACTGGAACTATGGGACTGGGACTATGGGACGTTGCGTTGGGGTTTGGGAACCTGAAAGTTCTGGACTGGGATTCCCGCCTTCATGCTTTATAATTCCGCATCCCGCATTCGTCGCACTTCTTTTTGAACGGCTCCTTACTCTACCTTCCTTTGGAAAAATTCTCGAAATAAATAATGATACAATGCGGAGAGAGCCACCCAGCCCAGGCCAATCACAAAGAGCGCATGGGAAAAACACAAGGTCAACACGTAGGCAATAACACCGCCCAAGAAAAAAGCGACAAGGAATGATACCGTCAGAAATATGGGAGCTTTGAACTCTTCATGACCTCTCAGCAATTCACCCAATGCATAGCCCGCATCCGTCAAGTGCCCGGTGATATGTGTCATTTTGATCAAGGAGCCATATTGGTTTTTAAAAAGCGAATTGGTTATGCCGGAAAAAAATGCCAGAGGAAAGCAAATCCCTTCATTCTTAAAGAAATTGTAACCGTTCACGGGGGGGGGGCGAAGCAAATCGATGTTTCCGTGTGCCT
>JAGVUR010000077.1 GCA_019136135.1 Verrucomicrobiota bacterium | reverse complement strand
AGCCAGTAAATGAGCCAGTAAATGAGCCAGTAAATGAGCCAGTAAATGAGCCAGTAAATGAGCCAGTAAATGAGCCAGTAAATGAGCCAGTAAATGAGCCAGTAAATGAGATACTAATGGCGATTTATACCCTTGTCAAGGAGAATCCAGGCATAAGGCAACCTGCCCTAGTTACAAAACTGGAAAAGAGCCGCTCGACAGTGAAGCGTTTGATCGCTGAACTTAAGGAGCATCGGAAAATCGAATTCCGCGGTGCCCCAAAAACTGGCGGCTACTATTGCATCGAACCAAAAAGAAATTAATTTTACACGCCTCGCCCTGCAGTGCAGCGTATATTCCCATCCCGACGCTCTTGTTTTTACCTGAATCAACCTTGACTCATGAACGCCATTGACCTTACAAAAAAGCGTTGCTTCTGGTGCAACCTGAAAAATCCGATTTACGTAGCCTATCACGACCATGAATGGGGCGTTCCCTGCCATGATGAGAAGAAACTCTATGAGTATTTCATATTGGAGACCTTCCAGGCGGGACTTTCCTGGGAGTGCATCCTCAACAAAAGAGAGAATTTCCGAAAGGCCTACGATGGCTTCGATATCGACAAGGTTTGCAACTATGGCGACGAAAAGCTTGACGAGCTGATGCAGGATGCCGGAATCATCAGGAACCGGGCAAAGCTTCGAGCAAGCGTCAACAACAGTCGCATCTATCGGGAAATCATGCGGGAACATGGCAGTTTCGATGCCTATCTTCAAAGCTTTACCGAAGGAAAAGTCATACGTGAGCCTGATATAAGCATAACAACAAGTCCGCTTTCAGATGCGCTATCGGCAGACCTGAAAAAGCGTGGGATGAGCTTTGTGGGATCGACGACGATCTATGCATTCCTGCAAGCCATTGGCGTCATTAATTCGCATACCAAGGACTGTTTTTGCTATGAGCAAGTAACATGAAATACAACAATACAGTAAACGGCAAATTCATCGACCGTCCAAACCGATTCATAGCCCATGTCAATGTCAACGGCCAGATTGAAACCGTACACGTTAAAAATACCGGGCGATGCAAGGAGCTGCTTCTCCCTGGAGCAGATGTGACTCTTGCCGTATCGGATAATCCTGCGCGAAAGACAAAATACGATTTGATTTCTGTCCTCAAGGAAAATCTCGGCTGGGTTAATATCGACAGCCAGGCGCCCAATACGGTCATGCGGGAATGGCTGGACTCAGCCCCTGAACATTTCCCGAATATTACCCTCCTGAAACCGGAATACGCCCATGGCAGCTCCAGAGTGGATTTCTATCTGGAATGCGGAAAGCGGAAGATTTTCATCGAGGTCAAGGGATGCACGCTTGAAATCGACAAAGTGGGCTACTTCCCCGATGCTCCGACCACACGTGGCGTCAAGCATCTTCACGAATTGATAAAAGCGGTAGATGATGGCTACGAATGCTATATTGCTTTTGTCATCGCCATGCCTGATGTCATGAAAGTACTGCCGAACAGGGCGACGCATCCTGAGTTCGGGGAAGCCTTGGATGAAGCGGTCAATGCAGGCGTCAAGATCCTTTATCTGCCATGCGATGTCGAGCCTGATGAATTGTCGGTCAAGCAAGGCATCCCTGGCGATGAAGCATAATAAACCTCCGACGCTGTTTCACTCCATCTTGGTAAACTGCAGAAGCAGGTCTGTTTTTCTTGATTTGCAGCGGAAGCGGTATAGATGTCCCACTTCCAAAATCGTCTCTCCCTTGGTCGTCCTTGGGGTGGGCAGGTTGTTCATCTTCTCCAGTTCCAGGAATTTCTCCTGGGTCATTTCGCCGTAGTCGTCAAAGAAATTCGGCCAATAGATGAAGAACGCCACCAGGTGGGTTTCATCCTTGTAGGTCAGGCGGAAGCCGTCGTATTGCCCGAATTGATCCGGCTTGTCGGCAAAGGTCAGCTCTGTCTTTCCGTCAACCGGCACTTTGATTTCCTTCCATGACGACGATTGGACAAACTTGGCGATTTGGAATGTGGCGAGCCTGGTTTTCTGCAGTGCAATTGTCCCCAGCTCCTTATCCTTTGCGGCATCAAATGCCTTGCTGAAGTATATGCACTCCGGGGCGGTTATCCTCAGTTGATAGTTCATGGGGGTGAGGCCGCTGAAGGCAACGTTGCCGCCGGCGCTCAAGGCCTTGGTGGCAAATGCATGAATCGGCGCACGACCGTCATAGCCGTCGTCGTTAAAGGTCGAGGGCAGATCCCCTGTCCAGAGTTCCACCTGCGCCTGCGGCACGCCAGGGGGAAGTTCCAGGTCAAACTGGATGTCAACCGTCTTGGCATCGGGGAGCCGACGCAATATCTGCTCTCCGAGATCCAGGTCGATGCCGGGGATGCTATCGTCCAAGTATTTTGGCAATTCGACATCCAAGGGTTCGTAGCCATGCTTCACGAAGCGCAGCGTGCGCCCCGCATACAGGGGAGCGACGAAGATGCCGTTCTCCGCGAAAACCGCCTTTGAAGCCACGCCTTCAATATCGTCCTGCCCTTCCACCTTCAGTTTTCCGATGACAACCTTGCCATTGCCATCATGGTACTCCTTGTGCCTATATTTTGCTTCGTCGTACAACTTCTTGAATGACTTGCTCATGCTGTAATCCACTGCGACGCCTTTGGGAGGCAATGGCTTGGGTTCATGCTGTGGTGTCGAAGTCCTTTTTCTGACGGACTCCGGCAGGGGGACCTTCAGCTGCTCTACTCTTTTGCGGACATCGTCCTGGAGAAGTTGCTTGCGAAGCTCGCCAGGCATGACTCCGGTGAAGAGCCTGAACTCTGTATCGGAGGCCTCCTTCAGCAAGCTGTTCATGACCTCCGCCACAATAGGATGCCTATCCGCATTGGCAATCACCGACCATCGGGCGGCGTAAGCCGACAAGTCGATCACCCCGTCGTCTGCGATGGTCAACGCGCATTTCATGACCTTCTTCACATAGTCTCGATTTCCCGAACCGAAGAAGGCTCCCCAGCACATATCAAGGTCTGCCGGGCTCAGTGCTTTCCTATCAAGTATTTTCGGTGGCTGATCGATATTGCCGTATCGTTTTTTCAGGTAAGCGGTTTTTTTCGCATCTTCCTGCAGAATTTTTCTGGCCTGCGGGGTGTCCGAAATGAACAGCGCTCCCGATAGGAATTCTTTAAACTTCTTTGAAGACAGGCTATTGATAGCCTTGTCCCACTCCTGCAGCCTGTCGGGATTTGCCCGGAATATCTCGCTGAAGAAGCCTATGAATGGTTGTTCGACGCCGACCATGCCATCATCGCCAATAGCCTTGGCAATGCCATCTCCAAGGCGAATCATCTCAGCGACAATGTCGGGTTGTGGATTCAAGTAGTATCCTTGGAACATGCCATCCAGCTTCTCCAAATCCTTTTGTGATATGGCCTGTTCATCGCCCAAGGCCGTACATATCAGCATAAAAGGCAGAATGAGAATACTACGCAAGACCGTACGGAAAAACATATCGAACGATGTCTGGCAAGTCATGGGCTTTCCTCACTTTGTCTCAATGTGCCTTGTGTTTGCGAAAAGTAGATTTTGAGTCGGTGAAATTAAGATTATGCCGACATGACGTTATGCAAATGTGGAAAGGAAGTTTTTCTGTGGGGGTGGCTTGAGGGGTCGGACGGGGTCGGACGGGTCGGACGGGTCGGACGGGGCGGACCATGTGACTGGGACTGGGACCTATGGGACAAATGAGACGAATGGGACCTATGTGACTGGTGTCTGGGACATGGGACGTTGCCACTGGTTTTTGTGGCGTTTTTAGGGAACCACAAATAGACACGAATAAACACAAATGATTTTTAGGCATGGGGTATTCCTAGCCTGACGGGGGGCAGAAATCGATGGTGTCACAGGAAAAGTGCTGTGGGTGAAACATGAATAATCATCATCATGCCTCAATAGGAAAGCCTGAAAATAAAAAACGCCAGCGGTAATCCGTTGGCGTCATGACAAATAAAATGGTCGGGGCAGGGAGATTCGAACTCCCGACCTACTGGTCCCAAACCAGTCGCGCTAGCCAGACTGCGCTACGCCCCGACTTCTTTTGAAAACGATTTATAATTTAGTTCGGCTTGCCTGAAAAGCAAATCATGTCTCGAGATTTTTCAGAGGAATGTTTTCTTGACGGCTTGCAGGTAGCCGTATCCATAGAGGTCGTCAGGTTCCAGGTAGCTGGTTTCCGTCCATTCATTCCAGCTATTGATCGTCACAAGAGGATGCTGGTTGGGGCGCGCAAGTACGAATTCCTTCGCCATTTCCAGGGCGCGGGCAAAGTTTTCAGGGGTATTGTCTCGTGCGACGTGGTTGATGAAGGACTTGAATCTGGGATTGTTGTCCCAACCGATCGAGACGTGCGGGAAATAGGGAATATTGTAGCCACTGTCGATCTTATCCCATTCGCGCTTTGCGTCCTGGAGGACTTCGGGATAGGGTCGGTTCAGGCTGGTAAAATGGGCGAACTGGTAGTGTGTGATTGAATCGAAGCCCAGGGCATCGAAGTCCGCCCTCGAGAGTCCTCCTGCGGCATCGACTCCGCTCAGGTTGGTTCCGTTCTTGGACCAGGCTGTCGCCTGCAGGTGCAACCCCGGGAATCCCGCCTTCACCACGGCACTCCTGAATTCATCCAGTACGGCACGCGTCTTCTCAATGCCTCCGAGTCCCTTGACCAGGTTGTCCAGCTCGTAGATCATAAACACGGGCTTGCCGTCGATCGTGTAGTAATTGGGCTGCTTGAAATACTTTTCAACCACTCTATTGACGATGGTATCGAACTGGGTTTTCGGCACGGCTCCATTCCAGATGACCGTTGAGCCAAATTTGTCCGACAGTTCGATATTCCAGACATTGTTTGCGTCGTGGTTTGCCCACATCAGGTAGAATTTCATCCGTTGGTTGTTTTTCGCCTTAAGGAATCCATTGTTGAGGCATTGTTCGAGGAATGGGCGATTGTCAAACCAATACCAATCGTAGATAAAGACATTGACCCCGTGGTCTGCTGCCGCATCGATTTGCATTTGCATGACATAGGGATCCGCCTCATTTACGTAGCCCCAAAGCGGTTTCCGAGGCCAATTATGATCCGGGGTTTTCTTGACTGCGTTTTTGACGGATTGCCATTCGCCGATTCCCTCCGGCCAGAACATCCTGGTTCTTGGTTCGTCTCCAGTATAGGCCGGCCAGACAAAAGCCGCTACGTCGATGGATTGCTTGGTCATCTTTTTGACTCCTATTTGACATAACTATGCAAGGCACTGCCGAACTTCGGCAAGAGATTGACGACGAGGAAGGTCACAAGCAAGGCGGCAAACCCAGCCAAATGCAGGAATGCCGACCGCTTCCGCCCTCCCCTGCTATCGAAAACATGGAAGGAAGCCAAGTACAAAAGCCAGGTAATCAGCGCCCACGTCTCCTTGGGATCCCAAGACCAATAAATCCCCCACGCTTCCTCGGCCCACAACGCACCGCTCCACAACCCAAAGGTCATCAGCGGCAACGAAACACGCATGATGCTTTGGGAGGCATCGTGGAAACGGCGCGAGGCGGCATCGTCCTTGCTCCATAAGCTCGACAACATCAAAATCGCCGCCACGGCGGCAGTCGCATAGGAAACCATGTACGACAAGACGTGCGGAACAAACCATGGAGACTGCAATGCGGGCACACGCTGCCAACTTAAATTCCGTTCCATGAAAAATGTCCCCAGCAACGGGAAAAACGACGCAAAGGCAAAATACCCCAACGTCCACCCTAGCCCGCGCCAGGCACGAACAAGGCAATACAACGGCAAAAAACACAAGGACAAAAACACAAGGACGTGGTACATGTTGCCGAAGGGGGGATGTCCGCACAAGACATAGTTTCCGATCACAACAAGACCGTTCGCAATCCATCCCAGGCCAAACACCCAAAACGAAGCCTTGGCACGATGGCACAGCGACAGCACAAACGCGATCCCGTACAGCAGGCAGGCCAAGCCGGTCAAAACCAACATCGATACGTCTGTAAACATCCCTACGACTCCTCCGAAACACGCTTCCCATGACCAACAAAACACAACAACGACGTGCCGATCACGACAAGCCAAATCCCCAGGATCACCAGCGTCCTGCCAGGATCGCGACGTGCCGACAACGCAACATACGAACGATGCTGGGTGTCGTAGGACATCAAGTAGAAGCGCCAGCCGTCAACGCAAAGGGGGCGATTGACCCAAAATGCCTGCTCGTACTCGGTTCCGTCTTTTTTGACGATCCTTGCTGTCGCCTCAAAATACTTTGGCGTTTGCGTTGCCCTATGCAGCAGTTTTCCGTCTGGCAGGATCAGCTGCGCCTTCCAGTTTCCGTTGCTGTCCTTGAGTTCGGAATCATCGTTGATCAAGGGGATATTGAATTGTCCATCCAGGTCTGGCTTGAACGATTTGACGTGGACATAATCGTCTCCCATTGTCGATGGCGGCTCATAGAGGTCATATGTCGGCGGGTAGAAATCGACCTTGAAATCTGTGATTGCCAACGAAAAATCGAGTTTGAAGCTCGTTTCTCCTGGTCCTGGCAATTCATTGGCGGGCGCCGATCCAATGTATGCCGCGAATTGAGTCTTCTCGGATTTCAGGGCACCGATGCCAGCGCCCAAAAGCAGCAATCCGACGCCGCAATGGCACGCAATGAAGCACCAGCCGCGAAAAGACTTGTGGCGATTCCCGCGGAAACAACACCAAATCGACCACGCCGCTAAAAAGCCGAGCAACAGGCAAAAAATCGGCGTGCCGAAAATCGCCGTCTCGCCACCGCTCAAAGACGGCATCGCCCCAGCGATCAAAAAGCACACAATCAATAAAATCAACTTGACTAGCACGGAATTATTCTCCCAAAAAACATCGCTGATGAAACATGCCTACACTGTAATATGTCTATCGAAAATCTCAAAAGCTTGCGAGGGTAATTTGGGGGATCAAGAAGCGGTTAATTCATTGAAAATCCACGTTGTCATGGTATAGTAAAAAACATTTTGATTTTCATTTTCGTTACGAGCAATCATCAACACATTCAACAATGGAGTGAAACGATGGCAGTTGTCAACTACAAGGATCTGGGTCTTGTCAACACGCGTGACATGTTCAAAAAAGCCATGAAAGGCGGCTATGCTGTTCCCGCGTACAACTTCAACAACATGGAACAGTTGCAGGCAATCATCCAGGCTTGCGTCGAAACCGCAAGCCCACTGATTCTGCAGGTCTCCAAGGGCGCCCGTGAATACGCGAACCAGACCCTCCTGCGCTACATGGCACAAGGCGCAACCGAATACGCAAAGGAAATCAACGACGGAAAGCTCATCCCAATCTGCCTCCATCTGGATCACGGTCCTGATTTCGAAACCTGCAAGAGCTGCATTGACTATGGCTTCTCGTCGGTGATGATTGACGGATCGCACTTCAGCTTCGAGGAAAACATCGAATTGACCAAGAAGGTCGTCGAATATGCCCACAAGTACGACGTGACGGTCGAAGGCGAACTCGGCGTTTTGGCCGGCATCGAGGATGACGTCAAGGCTGCCAAGCACATCTACACCCAGCCCGATGAAGTCGAAAGCTTCGTCAAGGCGACTGGCGTTGACTCCCTCGCCATTGCGATCGGCACCTCCCACGGCGCATACAAGTTCAAGCCGGGCGACGATCCCAAGATCCGCCTTGACATCCTCGCTGAAATCGAAAAGCGCATTCCCGGCTTCCCAATCGTCCTCCACGGCTCCAGCTCGGTTCCGCAAGACCTGGTCAAGATCATCAACGAGAACGGCGGAAAGCTCAAGGACGCCATCGGCATCGGTGAAGACCAACTCCGAAAAGCGGCGAAATCCGCAGTTTGCAAGATCAACATCGACAGTGACGGACGTCTCGCCATGACCGCCGCAATCCGCAAGGTCATGAACGACAAGCCTGCTGAATTCGATCCTCGCAAGTACTTGGGTCCCGCACGCGAAGCCCTCAAGAAGCTTTACATCCACAAGAACATCGAAGTCCTCGGCTCGGCAGGACACGCTTTTGATTGATGATCAGATTTAGCTGATTAATCCATGAAGCAACGCCGTCTTTTCCACTGTGAAATGACGGCGTTTTTGTATTTGCGTTTCTTTGTTGACGGGTTAACTTATCATTTTATCCTACAAAAAAAGCAGTTGACACCTTAAGATTGTAGTGCCTTTACAAGGCACGATCTTCGGGTGGGTTTCCCATCCCCAGGCTAAAGCCTGGGGTTAAGCATCGTTAAGCGCTTACAGCGCAATGTATTATGAAAATCCTTCTGACAAGTCCGAGCTATCGTCCGTGTCTGGTCCATGTCCCGCCCGTGTGGATTGCGGACAGCCGGTTCGAGCCAAAGACTTTGCGCCGTAGGCGCCTGACCATGCTTCAGGCCGAGGATAGGATGCCCCCATGCCAGGTGCCTTGTAAAGGCGCTACGGAAGACTGGCGCACTTCAATTCACCAGCATGGTGAACAGAGCAAGTCTTATAACCACTTGAAAATCAATCAATTAGGAATAAAATCCAGTTTCAACTGTTTTTTTTAGGTTTATTGTTTTGAGTTTTTCTTCATTGTTTTTGTGTGTATCAACGAGTTGAGGAATTGGAGCTATGGATTGTTCACGTCGTGGTTTTATTAAGGGTGCCGCTGCCACCTTGGCGGCTGTCGGCTTGACTCCCGAGGCATTTGCGGTTCGTTGGTTTGGCGGGAAGCCCCGTGCGATCGCGCCGGATCAGAAGCTCAACGTCGCCTGCGTCGGATGCGGCGGCATGGGCCATGGCGACGTCAACGGCGTTTCAGGCGAAAACGTGGTCGCCTTGTGCGACGTCGATTTCGGTCGCATGCAGGGTGCGATCAACAGTCATCCCCAGGCGAAGCTTTACAAGGACTACCGCAAGATGTTGGCGGACATGGGCGACCAGATCGATGCCGTGACGGTTTCGACTCCTGACCACATGCACTTCCCCGTCGCGATGCTGGCGATGCAAATGGGCAAGCACGTGTACGTCCAAAAGCCTTGTGCTCATACGGTTGCCGAAGCGCGCCTGATGGGGCAGGCTGCCCGCAAGTACGGCGTCAGTACCCAGATGGGCAATCAAGGGCACGCCAACGACGGCGTCCGTCGCACGTACGCCTGGATCAGGGGCGGCGCGATCGGCAATGTCCGCGAAGTCCACACCTACTCCGATCGTCCGATTTGGGATCAGAAGAAGCCTTGGCCAGAACCAGCTCCCGTTCCTGCCAACCTGGATTGGGACTTGTGGTGCGGCACCGGCCCGCTTCGCCCATACCCCAAGGGCGGCATGCATTTCCGCTGGCGCGGCTGGTGGGACTATGGCTGCGGCGCATTGGGCGACATGGCTTGCCACATCATGGATCCCGCTTTCTGGGCACTCGACCTGAGGGATCCAATGTGGGTCGAAGCCGAATCAGACGCACCCGACATGGACACCACCCCGCTTTGGTCGAAGGTCACCTACTTCTTCGCCGCCAATTCCTGGCGCCCGCCCGTGAAGATGATCTGGTACGATGGAAAAATTCCGGTTCCACGTCCCACAGAACTCGAAGAAGGGCGCAATATCATCGGTGGAAACGGATCCGTCTTCTATGGCTCAAGTGGCGGCCTGATGACCGACTGCTACGGCGGCTCATCACGTATCTTCCCCGAAAAGAGAATGAAGAAAGTGGGACGTCCACGCAAGGAAATGACACCGCCGTCAGTCAAGGGCGGACACTACCAGGAATGGATCAGATCCTGCAAGGGCGATGTCCCGGCAGGCTCCAACTTCACCGACCATGCAGGACCGCTCACCGAAATGGTCCTCCTTGGAAACCTGGCCATCAGGGCGAATCGCAGGATCTATTGGGATGCCGCCAAGCTCGAATGCATCGGCGACCCTGAAGCGACCGCCTTGGCGCGTACGGCATACCGCGTATTCTAACCATACAACATCTACTTCACTTACAGGAGGCTTGTCAATGAAACGCCTGATTACTCTATTCGTGTTTTCCGTTTGTATCTTTTCCTTCGGACAGAAAATCGCCATAGACTCAAATGCGTTTGACAACGCCTCCTTGAAGTGGCTCGTCGAAGCAGCCAACGATCTCGAAGTCAATCAACTCGCAATCAGCGACAACCAACTTCTCTGCGAAGAAACCGGCAGCACCCTCAATGCCCTGCAGGATGACGCGAAACTCCTGGAACTCGCTAAAAAACTCAATGTGGACAACGCGAACATCGCTTGCCTAAAACCAACGAAAATCGACGGCAAGCAAGACTGGATGAGAACGATCAGCCTGGCCAAGGCATTCAATGCAAAGACAATCATTATCGACACGATTCCGCAAAACTGTGATGAACTGGCTGCGCAGCTCCGAAAGGCAGGACTAAAGCTGGCTGTCGTGTCAACATCCTGCGGAAAGGAATTCTCGACGCTTCCCCGCGAAATCGGGGTCTGCCTGGACGTGTTCGCGATGGCTAAGGCAGGAGTTGACATCTGCCCTGCAATCCGAGAACTTGACAAGAACCGCATTGTCGCCGTCTTGCTGAAGCCTTCCGGCGAAGGGGCGATATTGGGAGCGGACGGGAGCTTGACGGTTCAGAAGACCGTTGGCGCCCTGCGTCGAATCGGCTGGAAAGAAACCATCATCGTCTCTCAAGTTCCCGGCGACTACGGCACACTTCGCCAAAGCCTGATATTTCTCAACGCCTGCATGAAAGCGCGTTGCCCAAAGACCGTCACCTACCCGATTTACGTAGGAAATGCCGTTGACGTAGCCCAACTGATCAGCCCCAAGCTCGGAACCAACTGGGAACGAGTCAAGCCAGCCGATGTCTCGATGTACAAAGATGCCATGGCGGGAGTCAAAGGAACCATTACGGCCTCGCATCCGGGACATCCAAACGAAACTATCGAAAAACTCATCGACCGAGACACGAAAACAAAGTATTGCGTGAAATACGAGACCCCGACAATCCAATACTCCTTCCCGCAAGGAGTCAAGCCGACAATCGTCGCATATGCATTCATAACCGCAAACGACGCGGAAAGCCGAGACCCGAAGCAATGGAAGCTCTTCGGCTCAAACGATGGAGAAAATTGGACTGAAATCGACAAGCAAGCCAACCAAACCTGGCCCGGACGCTTCTTTAGAAAAGCCTTCAAGCTCAAGGTGCCGGCAGCCTATTCCCACTACAAGCTGGTCATCGAGCAAAACCAAGGAGACTTGAATTTCCAGATCTCCGAATTCGAACTCTTCGAAAAAAAGTAATTGAGAAGGGATCGCGCCTATGAAGATTTTGGTCATTGATGCGTATGGCGGCGGGATCGGGCGTCAATTGGTCGCCGGCATGAAAGGACTGGGGCTTGACGGCGAAATCGTCGCCGTCGGAACCAACTGCCTGGCGACCCAAGCGATGCTCAAGGCCGGCGCCGACGCAGGCGCCACCGGCGAAAACGCAATCAAGGTCAACTGCAGAGACGCCGACGTGATCGTAGGACCGATTGGAATGGTCATAGCCGACTCCATGTGCGGTGAAATTTCCCCTGGCATGGCATTATCCATTGCCCAAAGCCCTGCGGTAAAGATTTTTATTCCGTTCAATCTTTGCCGCAACCACGTGGTCGGCATCAAGGACTACAACGCCTCCGCCTTGATTGCCGAGGCATTGGAAACCATCAAATCCCTGGCAAAGGATCAAAACCCTCGCCCTTGAAGGCTTCGCTAGTTGCGACAAAACTCCCACATTTCCCGCGATAATTTAATGGATTGGCTCAGGTAGGAGCACCCCGGGTGCCCGTACCTAAGACGTCCTGCTTCGAAGCAGGGCAGATTTGTCTGGGGTATCCGGTCCTGTCGGACCCGGTCGGACCCGGCCGGACCCGGCCGGACCCAGCCGGACCCAGCCGGACCCGGTCGGACCCGGTCGGCTCCGGTCGGACCCGGTCGGACCCGGTCGGACCCGGTCGGACCCGGTCGGATCCAGTCAGACCCTGTCAGACCTGTCCGACCCTGTCCGACCCTGAATTAATCTCTAAAAACAAATGCAAGTTCGAACCGCTTACTACGGCGCGAGCTTGCGTTTTTTTTATTCAGGCTATGACTTTCTTGGACAATCTATGACTTTCAATGATAGTTTAGCATTCAATTTGAAATTTGCATTTGCAAAATTAGATTTCAATAGTTTTCCGTCCATTCAATTTTTTCCCATCTAGCAAAAGGAGTAGCATGAATCAATCTGACAACGCTTTGTTGCCTCATGGAGGTTATAAAAAATTGCGCAGCTACAAGGTGGCTGAGGCAGTATATAACGCAACGGTGGTCTTCTGCGACCGCTTCATTGACAAACGCTCAAGGACTCACGACCAGATGGTGCAGGCAGCACGCAGCGGCGTTCGCAACATCAGCGAGGGTAGCGGCGCTGCGGCAACTTCCCGCAAGAGCGAGATGAAATTAACCAATGTCGCCCTCGCTAGCCTCAGAGACGAGCTGCTCAGTGACTATCGAAGTTTCCTGGTTCAGCG
Organism: Verrucomicrobiota bacterium; assembly: GCA_019136135.1. Lineage (GTDB taxonomy): Bacteria > Verrucomicrobiota > Lentisphaeria > Oligosphaerales > Oligosphaeraceae > UBA1407. Next base: position 17,893 of record JAGVUR010000077.1, on the reverse strand, counting down.
CGACTTGCCCATATGGCACAAGGATTCACCGCAGGCACTGGCCATGCGCGAACGCCTCAAGTATGATATCGCCCCCTGCCTGCCACCTGCCAGAGAGGGCGTAGTGCGCCTGACGGGGTTGGCTGGTCTCGCCGAATTCGTGGCGCAAGCCACCCCCGAACTTGCAGGAAACGCTATGCTATGCGCCATAAATCAGGCAACTTATCTTCTCAAACGTCAGATACGAAGTCAGGAACGCAAATTTCTCGAAAACGGAGGCTTCAGCGAAAACCTCTATCGCCAGCGAACAAAAAGGCGTACCGACTAACCAGTCGGACCCAGTCGGACCCGGTCGGACCCAGTCGGACCCAGTCGGACCCGGTCGGACCCAGTCGGACCCAGTCGGACCCAGTCGGACCCAGTCGGACCCAGTCGGACCCGGTCGGACCCAGTCGGACCCGGTCGGACCCGGTCAGACCCCTAGGGCACGGCTTGGAAATTGACCTTTTCTCAATCAAGGCTACTTTACTCATCGCCCTATTTTTATGGAACACAATGTCATCAAGGAGGCATGCAATGACCGATTTCATCACCAACATTTTCCATTCGGAAGGGAATCCGAGAAATTCTGAAGGCTCGATGGTCCAGCTCCAGGATGGTCGCATCCTGTTCATCTACACCAGATACAATTCCACAAGTTGGAGCGACGAGGCGCATGCAGATTTGGTCGCCATCACCTCAAGCGATGGCGGGAAGACTTGGTCCGACTGGAGGGTCGTCATCAAAAACCGGGCGCAAAATGTGATGAGCGTGTCGCTTTTGCGCCTGCAAAATGGTCGGATCGCCTTGGTTTTCCTTGAAAAATCCATCAAGGACAGGGGCTTGTTGGACAAGCAGCCCAATGATCCGGGAATCATCGACTGTCGTCCATACATTTCGTTCTCCGACGACGAGGGGCTTACTTGGACCAAGCCCGAGGACATGACGAAGTACCCGCCGATTTACATCGTCGGCAACAACGATCGTCTCGTTCAATTGTCCACGGGGCGCCTGATTTACCCCATCGCGATCCACCACCTGACACCTTTCAAGCCCGGCAGCACCAGTCCCTACTCCAGCCATCAGCGTTCGGAAACCTATTTCCTCATATCCGACGATCAGGGTCTCACTTGGCGTGAGTCCAAGCAGTGTTGCTATCCGCCCCAGGATTTGACCTCGGGTCTCAGGGAACCGGGCGTCGTCGAGCTTTCGGACGGTTCTGTGATGGCTTGGTTCCGCACGAATTCCGGCAGTCAATGGAAGGCTTTTTCGCATGACGGCGGCGACTCATGGTCGGCTGCCCAGCCTGCGCCCGAGTTTCTTTCGATGGAATCTCCGCTTTCCATCAAGCGGGATCCTTGGACCAACGAGCTAGTCGCCGTCTGGTCGGATCTCAATCCCAAGCATGGGATCGTTCCCCAGGAAGGAAGTTGGAATCGCACGCCCCTGGTCATCGCAAGAAGCAGTGACGAAGCCAAGACCTGGACCAGACATCGCATCCTGGAAAAAGAGCCGGATCATGGCTACTGCTATATCTCAATGCTCTTCGCAAACAACGGACTGATCCTTTCGTACTGCTGCGGAGGCGGTAAGGGTTCCGCAGTCCTGCAAGACCTCAGAGTCAGACGTATCGAATAAACCGCTATTTCCCATCAAGGGCACGGAAAACAAAGCAGCCTGCCCATCTTTCGTACGATTCGTGTAACAACACTTTTCTCAAATATCCTGGCGTTGCTTGGTTGCATTGGCTAAAAAACATAGTAAGTTTTTGACATTATCAGACTATATGAATCTTTAACATCCTTAAACAAAAAACGAGTTCAACATGAAAATCCAATCATTACTTCTTCTCTTGTCGACTTGTCTCTTGTTTGCCGAAGTCAACCCTGGTGATAATATCCTATTGAATGGTCGTTTGGAAGCAGACCAGGCAGATTTTCCGATTTTCTGGTCAACCATTCGCCACGACAATGTTGTCTACAACACCTCTGACGGCCCTGGCGGCTTGCCGACGATTCGCCTAAAAGGAACGGCTACCGAGGTTAGCCCCGCGACCAGCGTCAGGCAGTATCACTTGAAGTTGGTTCCCGGTGAAACGTACAAGATGACGGCTTGGGTCAAGACTACCGGCTTCATCAGCAACCACTATGGAATCATCGTTCACAACACGGGCTGGTTCGAGGAAGGCGGCATCAGAAACGTCGCCAAGGATCAGGATTGGACGCGCATGGAAGCCCAGTTCAAGGCGATGGAATCCAAGGACGGATTCTACGGATGCGCCATATTCGCCGTCAATTACCAAGGTGAATTCCAGGTCGCCGACATTAAGTTGGAAGCAATCAGCCCAAGAGCCTTGGCCGAAACTCCACGCTCGGCAATTTCACATGAAGTCTTCGCCCCAAAACTTATTCCCTGGACACCCTTGCTCAACAAAATCCCAAGCCACGACCCTAAATTGACATTCAGATTTTTCGGTGTCCTCAAGGACAACGACGGCAATATCACCTCCAATTACCCAAACTACGTACTTCAATATACCATTGGCGACCAGCCGCCAACACAAATCCCCTTGCAAGGAAAACTCTATACATTTGACCTCGCAAAGGTTCCCTTGGGAGACGCAGACCTCAAGGTAGAAATCATCCACAAGCCAACAGGAACTGTCGAACTGCAAGAACAACACAGCATCACAATCCGCGAACTACCCCAGGAAATCCCGGCAAATCATAAAAAGCTCAACAATTTGGTCACGGAAATCCTAAACGAAAAAACACAAGCAGTACAGAAATCATACGAATTCACAACAACTAGGGATGGATGGATCTTTGTCGCAATCAAGAATATCGACAAACCAACCGTCACGCTGGATGGAAAACTCACGATCATCAATCCAGATACACCAAGATTCGAAACGTTCAGAAACATCCTCGCGGGAAAACATACCATCGAAATCGATAATCCGAACGATGGAGGACAAGTCATCGTTCGACAAATCGCGGAAATCTTCAACTATTGCCCAGGAGCCAACAGCTACGTCAAGGAAAACACACCTTACGACTGGGAATTCCAGAAAAAATACGCGCATCAGGCGGTCACAACGCAAAACGGCGGATCGATCCCGGAGATCCACAGAAAATGGTTCAAGGAAAGCGGCTACTACTGGCTCGCCAACCAAATGTCTACAGAACTTGTCGATGACGAAGACCTGACCAACAGACTCAACAACGCAAAGGCACTCAACGGAGATACCTACGATGGAGTCACATGCGACGAACAGGCATTCTCAAAAAATGAAATTCTCCGACGATATATCGTAGGTCTAAAAGCCTACAAAAACCCGAAAGACAAACTTATCTACTCATGGTGCTACGGGAAACCTGTAACGCCAGGACTCCACCATGACTACATCGCATCAACAGTCAATTTCACCAAAGGCAGATCCAAACTCCTTTTCGAAATCTACTGCAGTACCAAGGAATCAGAACAAATTGCACGGGAATACCTTGATACATACGCCGTTGACACAATCCAAAAACTCAAGGCTTTCGCACCGGCGGCAATGCAAAACACAGGCATCATCTTCGGTAACTTCAACCAAATACCAATCATCTCCTTGCAACACCACCCTTCTGTTGACTACAAATACTACCTTGACATGCAGCTCAATTTGGTCGCCAACCATCCTGCCTTCGAAGGTCTTGGAACCACAGGCTACTGGGGAAGCTACTACGCAGACCACGAATTGCATCGATGGTCATTCATGCTGCTCAGGCACTATTGCGTCGAAGGAAACACAACGATGCTTTCGGATCAATATGGCTTGTCCTACATACCAGGGCATATCGACAACGGCGACTTCGAGAAAACCCTTGCCCCTTGGACACCTCTGGGTGACATCAGGACGGATTCCGTACCCAAATACGCTCAAGAAAGCCAAAACCGCTATAGTAGCAGCAATGGAATCGGAGATACCTTCGCAGTATTTACGAAAACTCCCGGGAAAACCAGTACGCTAACGCAAGTCGCAAAGAATCTCATCCCTGGAAAAACCTATTGCTTCCAGTTCGTAACAGCGGACTACAATGACATCAAGGACAAGAAGCACAATCCTCGACAGTACGGAATCACCGTGGATCTTGGACCTAATGCAGAGATCATTCCGGAACTCTCATGGATTCACATTGACAGGCGCTCGAAAGGACGCTACGCACACAACGACGGCGTGGCTCGCACCAACCTCAACCACATCGTCTTCACCGCCAAAGCCTCTTCGACACCGATCACGTTCTCGAACGAAAAGTCATTGGACGGCGAACAGTTGGTGCTCAACTACGTCATGCTCGTGCCGTTCATCAAGCCTTGAGCACATTCACTTCCATGTTCCGAGCCAGATGTAGTCGATCCTGCAAGTGCCTGTGACTGGTGTTTTCCCGTCTGAGAAATTCAGCCGCATTTGCCTGATGGTTGATGTTTTCGGCAGGTTGACCCGATAAGTCGAATCGTCGAGGTCGTGTGGTTTAACGTCAAACTCGACTGACGTCCAGCTTGTTCCATCAGCAGTGATTTCCAGTCTCATCTGCTTTGAATTGGTCATGTTCTGGAACTTGATTGTCATTGCATTTGCCTTTACGTCCAGGTTGTCCGGCGAAAGGATTCTTGCATCTTTCGAGTCCTTGATCGCGATGACATAGTAGTCTCCGCAGACCAGATTGACTGGGTTTGCGAACGTGCTTTCGATCGGCCTTGCGGCCTTGAAGATTTCCTTGACGGTTCCCAGGTCGTGGTCGGTCCAGCCTTCCTTGTCCAGGTTTTTGGCGAAGGACCACGCCTTTGCGACGGTTGCTTCCTCGGGCAAGATATGGACGGCAGTCCTCGAAGAGCGCCAGAGTTGACCGTCATCCGCTTTCAGCATCAGTCGATAGTCGCCGATACCTGGGAAGGTAGCCGTCGTTGCCGCCTTGGTCGGCTCTTCGAAGGCAACGTTTCCAGGCCCTTCCAATTGTTCCCAGGCGCATGACAGTGTTGTCTTTGCGGGGCGTCCATCATCCTCGACCGTACCTGCCAACGCAACTTTCCGCTTTGTGGTCCAGATTTCGTCTCCGGCATTTGGTGTCGGCGGATTATTGAATGGCATTGCCTTGTCCAATTGTTCGAAATCATCGAACTGGCGATTGTTCTGGAGCGTCCAGTCCTTGATGGTTGGCTTTGCGTTATTGACGAAGAACGAGACTCCCGGGTGCAGGACATATCCATTGTCTCGGATCAAGCCATTTGAGCACAGCACATTTCTGTCCGTACTATTTCCCCAGACAAAGATTTCCGATGGACCGAGTTTTTTCGAGTAGTTGTTTCCTGCGAATCTGCATTCTGCGATTTCGACGTTTTTCGCTTGCGGCGAGATCAATCCCAGCACTTCGATGGCGGCTCCCGCATTGTTTTTGAACGTGCATTGGTGGATGAGATTTGCTTCTCCTCCGCATTCGAAGTCGATGCCGCCTGCGTCTCCCGAACCAGAATCTCGCATATCCGTGAAATAGCAATTTCGAATGATCAGGCTGTTGTTGTTGCCAAGCATGATGCCCATCGTGCCTGCGGAGGCATTCCATCCCGCCGCCTCGAAAATGCAATTGACCAGCATCGAGTTATGGGCATCAGACAAAGACGGATGCGGCGAAGTGTTGTGCGCAAAGTTGTCATGGCAATATATCCTGTCCAAGTAGATTCTTTCACCGCTAGCTCGCCAACCGACGGAGCACTGGTACGTCTCGCAATCCCGGATCGTGGCATCGCACGGACGGCTTCCTGTAATGGTAATTCCGCCTGATGAGCCGTGCGGAGCGCCCCTTTGGTCACGCCATTCGGGAATCCCATGGGAATTGAACCTGTAGATTCCCTCGATGTGATGAGCCAGGCAGTTTTCAATAAGCAATCCATGCCCGATCTTCCGAACATATTCCACGTTGAGTCCCTTGCCTGCGTTGCACACGATCAGATCGCGGATCACCAGGTACTCGGGGTTGGTGATGAGTGCGCAACGATCGTTGATATGGCGGTTGCGCCTGATGGTCGGACGCGCACCGACGCCGTAGGCGGCAATCTCCGCATAGTTGTCAGGCTCGCCATTGGCGGAGAGGATCAGCTCCTGGTTGATGACGGAGCCTCGGCGAATCAGCAGCCTTTCGCCCGCCTGAAGGGTTTTCCCATTGATGTTGGTAAAGTCGCGCCATGCGGTATTGGGCGTCAATCCATCCCGGTGATTATCGCCTTCAATGCCATCGACATAGTAGGTTTTTGTCGCCTTGACCACGGGATTCCAAACAGCAGAAGATCGATCCAAATCCTTTTCTGGCGCAAAAGGAACGAGCTTGTTGAATCGACTGATTCCACGCTCGCCGGAACGAATCTGAAAGAAAATACGTTCCGACTTCGCCTGGTCGGAACGAACCTTCCAGGACAAGGCGACGGGCTTATCGCCTGTCAAATCGCCAATGGCCATGGTCTTCGGTTCGACGGTCGAGCCTCTCAGCGAGCTGGCAACCACAACGCAATCCTGCAAGGGACGACCGTAATTCTTCAGTTCGCCGGTGATTGTCACTGTCTGCCCTGCACGGGGAAACAGGTCTTGGATGGACAACTCCTCAAGCATTGGCAAGGGGTATTTCGGGTTCTCGATTGTCAGGTCGCGCAAGGTTCCGGGAAAGCTCCCGATGGTCAACCGCGAGGAAGTCGGCTCGCTAAAGCCTCGTTTCGCCTTGATTTCAGCCATCCCGTTAACCTGGATATGGCTGCTGTACCCATCCCAGGCTGCGACAATCCGATAATCCTTGCCAATCTCGGCATCATGTTGAATGCTGGCGGAAGGCTCCCAGGAACCCGCCAGGAAAATGTAGATCCTGAAATAGCCTCGCCCATTTAAAAAGTCGTACCTGAGCAAGTATTCCCGATCCTTGGCCAAGATGGTATTTTCTCCTGTAGGCAATTGATCGAAGCGAACCGTGCATCCGATTCGCAATCCTGGTGCCAATTGCAGATCCGGCTCGCTATTGAGGTATGAGCGCGCCTTCAACGCGTCGGTGTAGCTCATCTTGGCATCCTTGCCATCGGCGTCCTGGAATTTCTTTCCAGCCAGGACATCGACAATGGTGCTGTCCCCGCCAAAGGCAAGATAATCAAGTTCACCATCGAACGTCCCGATTTTCAATGGCGAGAAATTGACTATCGGAGCGCCTTTCTTGGCGACTTTTGACATCGCGCCATCGACCGACAGCCACACATGTTCGCCGTCCCAACCGCCCTCTACATCATGCCATTGACCGAACGCGAACGCCTTTGAAGACGAAACGCGTGGCTCTGGGCTGCCATCGAAATTGGTGAACAGACTTAGTTTTCCGCCTTCGTCTGGTGGATCGACCCTGAGGAAGAAGCCTCCTGTATCCCAATTGTATCCTTTGCTAAGGAGGGTTGAATTGCCCTGCCGATTAGGCCTGTGGAGTTTGACCTTAAGCGCAAACTTGAACCCGGGCTTCATCCGATAGCTTGGATCCTCATTCAGCGAAAACGAATCGTCAGGCGTAACCCGAAGAGTATGCCGTCCCTCCGACTGGGCAAACTTGACCTCACGCAACGAATGAAACGTGGAACGCCCTCCACGATCCTGAAGCGATCCGTCAAAATCCCACACCAATGACCAATCAGTTTGACAGTTGACAGATATGCCGCCAAGCAACAACAAAACAACAATCAAAGATTTTTTCATATGCTCACCCAAGGTATTTTTAAATTGTGAAAATAAGAAGGTAACCTCTCCTGCTTTCAAATGCCAATTTTCTCCAAGAATATACATCAAACCCCGTCGCGCCTTCAAGTACGGGCACCCCAGGTGCTCCTACCTGGATTCTTGTTTTTGTAAAAGAATTTTCTGAAATTGTAGTGCCTTTACAAGGCACGGTCTTCAGGTGGGTTCTTATCCCCAGGCTGAAGCCTGGGGTTAAGCATGGTTAAGCGCCTACGGCGCAATGCGTTATGAAAATCGACCTGATCTGGAAGCCCGTCCGAACTATCGTCCTTGTCTGATTCGTGTCCCATCTCTTTGGGTTGTGGGCGGTTAGTCCGTGCTAATTTGTTTTTGCCGGGGTAAACAAAGTCTTTTTTTTGACTTGGCTTGACTAAACGACTATCATGGAGCAAACTATTTGCAAATTACATTGTTGCGCATCGCCTCAAATTGAACTAAACAATACTACAGGAGGAAAACTTATGGGGTATTTTCGCCAAATCCATAGTTTGCTTGTCTTGTTGTTAATCCTGGTTTTACAAGCATATGCCCGCCCAATCCAGTTTCACGCCAATGGCCGAAGCTGGATCGTTGACCTGAAAACCGGCGATCCGCTTCCAAAAGGCGAAGCGCTCAAGGATCCCAACCTCAACTTCGAAATCCCATTCGAAGCCTGGAAGGACAGGGACTTTAAAAATTCCTTCGAAGCTTGCGCCGATGGTATCGACGAGTACTACGCCTCATATAAAAACGCCTTCGTCAACCGCTTCAATCGCCCTGGCAGCATTTACAGTCCAAAGGGAACTGGACGCTACAAGCAGGATGATGAACTGGGACTTATCTACCTCAACCAGAACTCGAACCACGGCAACGAAAACGTCGCCCCCGCCATTGCAGATGGTGCCAACGCGCCTTTCCTCCTCAAGCCCGATACCTATTACATGGTTGAGGTCAGATACAAGGTCGAATGCCAAAAAGACGTCAGGATCTCCTTCCAAACGCGTGGTTCGAACCTAGATGGCATCGGTGTTCCAGGCGGCAAATCAAGGGGACTCTTCGCCACCAATCTCAAGGTCGATAATCAATGGCACAATATCGGCTTCTTCTTCAAAACCGACAAAACCGTCATTGATTCACCGATTCTTATTTTCCTCCTCTACACGCAAGAGCGCCAGACCATTGACGTCATCACGCACCTGGACGACCTTATCGTCGCTGAAGTTGAGAAGCCAGATCCAGCGCTCACAAAAAACAGCAACTTGGCAGCTAAAAATATTTTCTTGAACAACAACGGCGCAATTCAGCCATTCGCCGATGCCTACATCGCAAAACCATTGCCAAAACCAGAACCGATCGACGGCGCTGAATTCAAGGGTTGGTATGAAATCAAGCGTACTGATGATGGCAACATCATTCGTACACCACACACGACAGTGCCAAGGGGCGACATCACGCTCTACGCGCTCTATGACGCACACGTAGTCGATTTTCAAGCACCCAAAAATCTCTCTCCCAACACGCCATTCACCATCCCATCAAGCGCTTTCTTGAGAACGGATTCCTATACTGTCGCACCAGGCAATGCCTATCATATTCGGCTCACGTACAAGGCGGAGGCAGCCAACCTTACTGTTTCGGCTGCCGGAACGACACTGTCACGTCAAGCTCTGAAGCCAGCTAAAGACACCTGGGAAACCCTACAGGTCAGCTTCGAGGCAAAAGCCTCCGGACCGCTTCAAATCGCCTCTGATGCTCCGCTGAAATTGAATCAACTAATCATTCGCCAGACGGCTCTACCCCGTCCGATTCCCAGACCCAAGACATTATCGATTGGCGGCGTTGCCATTGGTTCTGCGACCCGCATCGTCGCCCCCGAGTACAACTTCAGTTATATTGCCACGATGCAAATCGAAGCTCTCCAGGAAGCGATCAAGCTGCTTACGGGCGCAGCGGTACCTTTTGTTCGGGACGACGACAAGTCGGAATTCAATGCGGAAATCGTCGTTGGCAACACTCCTTTGAATACGATTTCGTCAAGCGACTTGCGTCCTGACGAATTCAGGATTCGCTTTGAGGGTTCTCGTTGCCTTGTGAACGGCGGCAGCATTCACGCCCTTGCCACCGCGATCGCGGAGCTGTCGATCATCCTGGAAAATGCACCTGCCAACCACAACTTCACCGCCAAGGACAATCTGGAGGGCGACTACAAGCAAGCCGTCAAAAAACACTCGAACATGACCTTCTACAGGCCAGTTTTCCTGGAAAACTTCGATGGCAACAGCATCGACGACATCAACCAGAACGTCTGGACCATAGTTGGCGGAAGCAGGAGCAGTTCGCCAGGCTGGAACAATAAGACTTCATTCAGGACCCCAAACAACATAACCATCCAAAACGGCATTATGAAAATGCAAGCGTCATTCGATGAAAAAGCATACTATGGAGGCATGATCATAACCCATGAAAAGATGAAATTCAAGTACGGATATCTGGAAGCAAGCGTCAGAATTCCACACGGAGGAGGACTTTGGACCGCGTTGTGGACGACATCCGACTCCACGTCCAGAAACTCAGGACAATTCACGCAGGAGATCGACGTCAACGAAAGCTACGGAAATGCAGCCTGGGCAGAACCGACCTTGCACCTCTGGCCTACCTCGGCGGGATATCAAACAGGTATGCAGCACCGCAGCCTTTGGGGACTTAAGGGTGGAGACAGAAAATTCTACTCGAAGGAAGGAACCACGCTCAATGACCAATTCCATACCTATGGACTGCTTTGGACCGAATATGAAATGACGTTCACATTTGATGGGAAACCGCACTTCACCTATAAGCCAGGAATGATCGAAGGACGGTATGATCTCGATATCGACGGAATGAACAACTACCAAAGCATCTTCTCCTCATTCGCGGTCGGATTCAAGAACAATCGCAACCAGCCAGACGAAACACAACCGTTCTGGCCCAAGTCACCCAGTGAATTCTTTACGAAAGACCCGGGCATCTACCAGGTTGACTATATCCACATCTACCAAATTGACGGGCAGGACATCGTGTTTACGCCTCCCCAATAACTGTGAAAAATAACCAGGAGGATCAAGATGGAATCAGTCGTATTTTTTGTCGCTCATCCCGATGACGACACCTACAATGTCGGCGGCTTGCTTTTGAAAATGCGCGGCAAGTTCGATGTTCACATTGTGTGCTCCACTCGTGGCGAGCGTGGTGTTCGGCATCAGACCCACGAGGAAACTCGGAACATGCGCATGAAGGAACATCAAGAAGCCCTTGCCATCACAGGCGGCACGATCCATTACCTCGATGTCTTGGACGGGGATTTGGTTGCGGACAACGAAGTGATCGGCAAGGCGCTGAAGCTTTTGCAGGAAATCAAGCCAAGGGCTGTATTCACTCATTGGCCCTCGGACTGGCATCCCGACCACTCCGCAACGGGCGAACTTGCACTCAAGGCATACAAACGCTGGGGCGTCCCTGCGGAATTCTATTATTTCGAGGCCTATATCGGCACGCAAACAACACGATTTATCCCTGACATTTACGTTGACATCGAGGATGTCATCGAGGAAAAGCTTGAGGCGGTCCGGAAGCACGTTTGCCAAAATGTCAATGACGGAATGGCCCAAACCATGCTTCGCGAAGATGCATACCGTGGACGAGAATGCGCTATCCGTTACGCCGAAGGATACAAGACAAGACTCCCGTTGACAAACAAGACAAGATCAATCCTCTTCGAAGTATAAACCTAAAATAAGTCGTTGATGCCAGTCAAGCGGCTAAAAATGGTGCATCTCTAGTCGGACAAGTCGGACAAGTCGGACGGGGTCGGACGGGTCGGACGGGTCGGACGGGGTCGGACGGGGTCGGACGGGTCGGACGGGTCGGACAAGTCGGACGGGTCGGACAAGTCGGACGGGTCGGACGGGTCGGACAAGTCAGACGGGTCGGACGGGTCGGACAAGTCGGACGGGGTCGGACAAGTCGGACCTGGGACATTGATTTTTCCGCCGAAAATCCAACTCTTGATCCATGCGATTTTTTCGCACTTTCGTACTCAAAAACCATGTGACATGCCGCCTGAATAGCAAACCGAACAAAACAAAAATTCCTCTTGGATTGCGTGCTGGTCACATGGGGAGGCAACCGTCTTTTTTTCTGGCGAGGACGACACAGAATTCATGTCGATTTTTTCGCACTTTCGTACTCAAAAACCATGTTACATGCCTTTTTCTGGCGGGCTTGGAGAAACTGGTGTTTGCCAGATATTTTGAGTGGGACTGGGACTATGGGACGTTAGCGTTGGGTTTTGTTGAGTTTTATGCTCTGGGACGGGAGCTATTTTCCTCGAAAAACCACCCTGAAACCGATGCAAAAAATCATCAGCTTTGTACTCAAAAACCATGTGACATGCCTCTTTTGGGCGGGTTTTGGCCAAGCCCTGAAAGGGCGCGATATACTATAGCCCAGGGCAAGCACGCCGCAGGTGTGCGCCGCCCTGGGTTCGAGGTTCCCCCATCATCTGAAAGCCCTGTAAGGGCGCGACATACCCCTTGGCTGGCGAGAATCAAAAATCATCGGCTTCGTACTCAAAAACCATGTGACATGCCTTTTCATGGCGGGTTTGGGGAATTTGGTTTTTGACGTGGAGTGATGGGCGAAAGATCTTTCGCCCCTACAGGCGCAAATAGGTATGGGGAAGTGGATTCCTAATCGATTGGAATCATCAAGAATCATCCGGATTACCAAATGGGTTGTGAGTCCAGAAGATTGACGATGTTTGTCAATGATTGTGCATGATTCTTGCTTGAAATTTTCCCAAAAAACGCGATTTTTTAGTGTTGCAAATAAGGCTTTAGCCCACCCAACCGTAAGGGGGCCTCCGCCCCTAAATGTAGTGCGTGCGAGGAAGTTGAAGAAATTGCGATGGCGGCGGAGCGGGTTGGGAGTGGCGGAGCGGGTTCTCCTTCGCGCTTCGTGCTGTGTCAGGCAAGTCGGACAAGTCGGACAAGTCGGACGGGTCGGACGGGTCGGACGGGTCGGACGGGTCATTCCGCATTCCGCATTCCGCATTCCGCATTCAGCATTCCGCATTCCGCATTCCGCATTCCGCATTCCGCATTCAGCATTCAGCATTCAGCATTCAGCATCCAGCATCCAGCATCCAGCATCCAGCATCCAGCATCCAGCATCCAGCATCCAGCATCCAGCATCCAGCATCCAGCATCCAGCATTCAGCATTCAGCATTCAGCATTGCGCTGGTTATTCCAGCCAGATCCGATCGATCTCGCATCTTGTGTCTGGCCTATTGAAGGGGTCTAGCCTGAGGTATGTGATCTTGCCTCGCCACCGAGGGTGATTTTCCAGGTCGAAGACGAAGGTTTGCCAATCGCCTGTTGCGGTATATTCGACTTTTTGCGAAAGCGCCTGGACCAATGGAATTCCCGCCACCGACCAGAAGACTTCGGCGAACTCTTCTTTGCCTTCTGGATGTTTCTGTATCTTCAGCCTAACACATATCCTCTTGTAGTCGGACGCCAAGAAGGGCTTTGTCTCGAGTCCGATTTGCGGATCATCGTGGTTTGAGGTGACGGTCATCGTCCCGTTTGCGAACACGGGCTTGCCGAATCTTGAGCTTGGTTTCCAGGCATTATGCTTGCCATCGAACTGCCATTCTTTAAGCAAATGTATTTCACTGACCTTCAGGTCGTACGATCCCAGTCCTACGTCCTCGGGACCGTAATTGATCGGCCAGCCCCCTTCTGGTTTCTTGGCAAAGGTATTTCGGACTGCCTCGTACATGGCGAATCCGAATTCCGCATTAGGTTCCGCATATGATCCCTCGCCCCACTCATTGACGGGGCCTAGCTGAAGCCACTTCTCCAATCCGTACTTGTCTGCGAAGGATTTCGCATCGCGGCAGATTTTCTCGAACAGGACTGGCGACCTGCCGGTAATCCGGCACGTATTCCGCCAGGGGAGATCGTCCCAGCCCGTGGTGATATTGATGTAGAATGGAATCATTCCTGTCTTGTGGCGGGCTTCCCAGACCTCCATCGAGGTATCGGCAAGGATGGTGAACGGGAAGTTTTTCGTATCCTTTGCCTTGTTGGCATGATGCTTGTATCGGTACATCGACGTACTGTGGAAGCCACGATCGCGCAACGAACCGATGATTTCCGGATCGGCGGACCATTCAGGACGCTTGATGACGCTGATATGAACGCCTTTGTAGCCAGCGGCCTTCGCCATCTCCTGTATGATGTCATTGAGTCGCTTGACGCCTCCCTTGCCCTTCATATCGCGTTCCATCCCCTCTGGCGACCAGATCATCACCGCAGGCATCCCGTCAACCGTGTAGTATTCAGGAGTGTTGAAGTAGTTCTCAATCCACCATTTGACGACTTGCCTCTGATCGTCCTCCGAATGTGATCCTGGAGTGTTGTGGTTCGCCCACATCACCGCCCACTTGAGGTAGGATTTGTAGCGGCACTTCTGGAATCCCTTGACCCAATGGTCCAGATTCTGAGTGCCCTCGTGCCAATACCAATCAACCCAAAGGTATTTGATTCCGTTTTCGACAAGCCATTTGATATGCCAGTCAATGCATTCGGGATTGCCCTCGTCATACCAGCCAAGCATCGGCTTTCGCTCCGGGCTTGTACGCCAGATCCGGGGCCATCCGCCATTTGCGGAATTGTCCCAGCCAGGAAAATAGAAGGCGCCGACTTCGTATTTACCAGTATCGACGGGTTGCGGAACGGGCACATAATCCGCCTTTGGAAGATTCAGCGAAGGTGTGAATTCCAAGGTTCCCGATGCCGTCGCCGGGTATGCCGCCCCAGGTGTCGCGATTTCAAGTTGGAACTGTCCCCTGAGAGGACGATCCGCAATAAGTTCCAGCTCCGCGAAATCGTATTCAAACGGCTCGATCTCGCAAACCTTTTGCCATTCGGAGCCAACCACCTTGACGCCTTCAGGCAGATCCAGCCGAACTATCTTGGAATCCTTGTTGATTGCACCACCGATGTTCCCAAGCAAAATGTGGAACTTGCAAGGACGACCAACCCTGTTCAAGGCATTGGACAAGCCGGCGTGCTTAATACGAAGCTCGGGATCGCCGACAGTCTCGTCGCATACAATCACGGAGATGACTTCAACTGACGCATCGGGGTTGTCGCCCGCCGTCAAAGTCAATTGGCTGATTTGACCTGCCCATCCCGTTGACGCGAGGACATTGACATTGTACATGTGCGGCATTCCATCGTCAAACACATTGAATTCCATTTCATTCCAGCCCCGTCTCCATGACGAGTTCCATCCCAGCTTCGCCTTCTTTGTGTTTTTTGCGATAAGTTTGACGGCGGCACTGTATCCTGCCTTGTCCGTATCGAAGAATTGTTCATTCAGCCTGAATGTCTTGCATCCAACTTCGTCCACTCCTGGCGTCCAGTCGGGGTTTGCATTGTCCTTGAAGTGCCAAGTTGTGTTTTCGGCTTCGACGACCTTGTAGTTGGGATCGATAATCCTGATTGACTTGAGCTTGAAGTTTCTTGTTGTTTCTTCCGTCTTAAGCAGCGCCGGGAAATCGAGTCTGAGTCGAATCACTTGTCCATCGGCCTGCCAACATGGTTCCAGCTTGTATGTTTCAAACTGGTCGCCTGAGCGTTGTTTGAAATAAAGCATTTGTTTGCCATCGAAACCACCATACGGGGTATCAGGATTTTTTGCCCAATACAGCTGGGCTTTCTCGTTGTTTTCGAAGGTTGTCTGCATCACGATTTCGACGATGTCCGAAGCCTTTGCCTTGAAAGCGGGAAAGAACGGGGAGCTGATTTTCCCGTCGGGACCAACCACGCTGCCTTGCAGGCAACCATCTTGGATTCGGACATTTTCAAGTTGGCCCGTGCTCCAACCCTTAAAATCATCAGGAGTCTTGAATTCCCAATTCTTTACGATGATTGGTTCGGCTTGCACAATGGCGACAATCATGAGGAATGCGACGGTCAAGCGATTTAGCATAGTGCCTCCAAGTTTGATTATATTTCAATATCATAAGAAATCATGCAATTCTACAATACTACAAAATGCTGATAACTAAAGCAATTGAAAAAAATGATTCAGATACTATTGTCAAATCAAGTCGTTTGAGTTCATTAACCCCAGATCAAAAAACAAAGGTCGCTCACATGAAAATTGCCTATTTGGGTGCAGGCAGCACGGCATTTGTCAAGAATTTGCTTGGTGACGTCATGCTGACGCCGGTGTTTTCCGACGTGCATTTGGCATTGTATGACATTGACGCCCAGCGTTTGGTCGAATCGAAGACGGTATTGGACGCGATCAACGCCAACGTGAACCAGAGTCGTGCCCGGATCACGACCCACTGCGGCGTGGCGGAACGCAAGGACGCGTTGCGAGACGCGGACTTCGTGATCAACACGATACGCGTATGGAACTTCGAGGTTTCCGAACCGATTGACTTCGGCATTCCCACCAAGTTCGGATTGCGTCAAACGATCGGGGACACCATCGGCGTAGGCGGTTTGTTCAGGGCATTGGCTTCCGGCGAGGTGATGTTGGGGTTTGCCAGGGACATCGAGGAAGTTTGCCCGAAAGCATGGCTCCTGAACTACACCAATCCAATGTGCTCCTTGACGGGATTGATGTTGAAGCACACGAATGTCAAGACGGTTGGATTATGCCATTCGGTCCAGGCTTGCGTGTCAAGCCTTCTTGGCACCCTCGGTGTGGCAGGAGACTATGATTCATCGAAAATCAGGTGGCGAATCGGCGGCATCAACCATCAGGCTTGGCTGCTCGATCTGGAATACGACGGACGGGACATCTACCCCGAAATCAAGGAACTGGCTTTCAGGAAACTTGACGAGTGGCGGGCTGCACCGATGGACAAGAAAAGCAGGAATATGGTGCGCTTGGAAATCATGCGGAAATTCGGATACTATGTGACCGAATCCTCCGAGCATTCCGCCGAATATATGCCCTACTGGATCAAGCGTTGCTACCCCGAATTGATCGACGAGTACAACATCCCCTTGGATGCATCGCCAAAGGGGTGCAAGGTCGCACGAGCCAACTGGGACAAGCAATATCGCGAAATCCTATCCACCAAATCGCTGAATCATAAGCGTTCACATGAATTCGGTTGCGGAATCATGGAAGCGATCGCGACCGGAAATCCAATCCGCATCGCGGGAAATGTGATGAATGAAGGATTGATTGACAACCTTCCTGCCGAAGCAGTCGTCGAAGTCCCATGCCTAGTCGATAAAAACGGGGTTCAGGGAACACATTTCGGAAGGTTGCCGACCCAATGTGCGGCAATCAACATCACCAACATCAATACGCAACTGCTGACAACAGAGGCAATCGTAACAAAATCACTTGATAAAGTCTACCAGGCCGCGCTGTTGGATCCGCATACCTCTTCAGAATTGTCGCCAGAAGACATCATTCGCCTGATTGACGAGATGATCGCAGCGCTGGGACATCGCTTGCCCAAGTACAAATAATGATTTCATCCGCTACAGGAGATTACTATGCGCCATAGCTTCTTCTCGCTTTTCGCCATGCTGATGCTGTCGTCCCTCCATGCCCAGGATACTTGGCAACGCCATTGGGACTTCAACGGCAGACTCACGGAAACCAATGGACATTGCCCCTTTTATTGCGACGACCCGGACTTGACGCCACAATCCATCGTTCTCAAGCAAAGCAGAACCTACTACACCAATGATGATCCGTTGTATCGCCTTGAACCTGGCTTCAAATTCGAAACTCGAGTTCAAATTACCCTAAAAAAAGCAGTTGAAACTGGATTTTGTTCCTAATTGATTGACTATCATATGGTTAGAAATTTTATTCCGTTCACCATATTGGTGAATTGAAATGTGTCGGTCTTCTGTAGCGCCTTTGCAAGGCGCCCGGCATGGGGGCATCATACCCTCGGCTGAAGCCCCATAAGCGTCAGGTTGTTTTCGCCTCTTAATCGGTTTTTGTAGGAAAACATATCTCTTTTATAAGGCATAAGTCCTTCCAGCGCAATGTATTAAGCTCGGAGA
>JAGVUR010000127.1 GCA_019136135.1 Verrucomicrobiota bacterium | reverse complement strand
CCGACCTGTCCGACCTGTCCGACCTGTCCGACCTGTCCGACCCGTCCGACCCGTCCGACCTGTCCGACCTGTCCGACCTGTCCGACCTGTCCGACCTGTCCGACCTGTCCGACCCGTCCGACCAGCCCGACTCATCCGACTAGGGATGCGCCATTTTTAGGTTCATGCCCACGTGATCCTTTTTTGACTGGCGTTCTCTTGCCAATGCTGAGTACACCAATTATCTTAGCAGGAAGTGGCTTTCCAAGCGTAATCACTTCAAGCATCAGAACGTCAAGGACAACACATGCTCACTCAAAAGTACTCCCTGGAACATTTCAGAAAAGTCCTGATTCCCAGCAGCCAATGGCATCCTTATTCCGTCGCCACCGACCGCCAGGCATGGTCGGCCATCCCCGCCGCCATACGCGATGCCTTCCTCGCTGAAGCCGCACAAAAACGCGGCTATGCATGGCCCGAACTGCCCGCGACGCTCTTCATGGGCTTTGCCCGAACAGGCAATCGCTCCGAATACGAGGCGGTTTATTTCCAGCGACGCGCTCCCCTCTTCACCCTCACCATTGCTGAAGCCTGCGAAGGCAAAGGCCAGTACATCGATGACATCATCAATGGCATCTGGGCCATCTGCGAAGAGAGCTTCTGGGGATTGCCCGCGCACAACTGGAGTATCCATGGCTATCCCCTGCCCGACGTTGACGAACCCATTGTCGATCTCTTCGCCGCAGAAACTGCCGCCCAGCTGGCTTGGATCGCCTATCTCCACCGCGAGGCGCTCGACAAGGTGTCGCCGGTCATTGTCCGCCGCATCCATGACGAAATCCAGCGCCGCATCCTCCGCCCCTGCCAGCAGCGCACGGACTTCTGGTGGATGGGCTATAGCGGTGGTGCCCTCAACAATTGGACGCCTTGGATCGTCTCCAACTGGATCAACTGCCTGCTTCTCGTGGAGGAAGACCAGCATCTCCGTGCCGCCATGATCCGAAAGGCCGTCGCCTCCCTTGACCGCTTCCTGGACAAGCATCCTGCTGACGGTGGTTGCGACGAAGGTCCCGGCTACTGGGGCCGAGCCGCCGCATCCGTCTTCGACTGCCTTGAGCTGCTCTACTTGGCAAGCGACGGTGCCATCAATGTGTTCGACGAACCCTTGATCAAAAAACTCGGCGAGTACTTCGTCAAAGTCCACATCGCCGACGACTGGATGGTCAATTTCGCCGATGCCGGTGCCCGCGTCGGCGCCAATAGAACTTTGCTCTACGGCTTCGGCCAGCGCGTTGACAGCCCGGAATTGCGGCAGATGGGACTTTGGGCCGGCAGGAAGCCCATCGAAGCAACGACCCACATTGCGAGCACCCTGCGCTTCCTTAGCGGTCTCTTCACCTTCAATGAACCCTACGATGCCGCCAAGACCAACGTCCAGCCGCCTTATCTGCGCTACGCGTGGCTAGACGTCATTGAGGTCCTTACGACCCGCGACCAGGCAGGCAGCAGCGATGGACTCTTCCTCGCAGCCAAGGGCGGCCATAATGCTGAAAGCCACAATCACAACGACATCGGCTCGTTCATTGTCTATGCCAATGGTCGCCCGCTCATTGTCGATGCAGGCGTCGATACCTACAGCAAAAAGACTTTCTCCGACCAGCGCTATGAGCTGTGGGCGATGCAGTCCGCCTATCACTCGCTCCTGCCTGTCCTTGATGGTGTGCAACAACTACCTGGCAGGCATTTCCACGCCAGCGACGTGAAGTCCACCGACAGTACCGAGGAGTCCTCTCTGAGCTTGGACATCGCCAGCGCCTATCCGCCCGAAGCCAAAATCACGTCCTGGCGACGCAGCATCACTCTTGTTCGCAGCCAAGGCGTCCGTATCATTGACGACTTTGTGCTACGCGAACCTGTCAAGACCATTACGTTGCGCCTACTGACGCCGTCGCTCATCACGGAAAAGGCGCCTGGTTCATTCCAACTGCGCACGCAAGCCCTGCCCAAAGCCGGCGCGGCCGCCGATGGTACGCTAAGCATGTCGCCGGCGCTGCCCATGACCACTGAGTCATTGCCCATGATTCCCCAAGGCAGCCTCAACAAAATCTGGGGCGATGCCCTGGAAGCGATGGTCTTTACTTGGGAAGCGCCCCCGCAGCAAGGTCGCCTGGAAGTCTGGATTCGCCCCGCCTGATTGCAGCCGGCCATCCTAGGAGAACAATAATACTATGTCGACTGTCAGCAGTTACGCATTAGTGATTTACGGTGCCTCCGGCGACCTGACCAGCCGCAAGCTTCTACCGGCGCTCTTCAACCTTGACTGTGTCGGCAAGTTGCCGCGAGCCTTTCGCATCATCGGCTTGGCACGCAGCCCCATGGACACCAAAGCCTGGCGACAGCATGCCGCCGAAGCCATCGCCACATTAGGCGACCAAGCGCAACGCGCGACCTTCTGCGAGCGCTTGGAGTACATGACCATCGACTACGGCTCCACGGCAGACTGCAATCGACTCTACGATTTGCTCTACAACTGCGACGACTGCTTTGCCAGCCAAGGCAAAGTTCTCTTCCACCTCGCTGTGCCGGCGGCAGTTTCGGAAACCATCGTCCGTGCGCTGGGCAAGAGCCGCTTTGCGCCCGAGGGGCGCATGATCGGCAATCACGCCATCATGGTTGAAAAGCCCTTCGGCACCGATCTCGACAGCGCTGTCGCCATGCGCAAGCTGCTCTTGGACACCTTCGAGGAAGAGGAAATCTATCGCATCGACCACTATCTGGCCAAGGACACCGTTCGCAATCTCGTGGTCTTCCGCTTCAGCAACGCGATGTTTGAGCCACTATGGAACCGCAATTACATCGAAAACGTCCAGATTACCGTGCATGAAAAACTCGGCGTTGAAGAGCGTGGCAACTACTACGACCAGTCCGGCGTGGTACGGGACATGATCCAGAACCACGTGATGCAGATCCTCGCGCTCATTGCCATGGAACCGCCCATCGCCGCCGACGCCGAATCAATCCGGGACAAGAAGAACGAAGTCTTCCGCTCGCTGAGACCCCTGCTGCCCGGCGATTGGGTCCTTGGGCAGTACAATGGCTATCGCCAAGCCAAGGGCGTTAGTCCCGACTCTACCACTCCGACCTACGCCGCCCTGCGTGTTTACGTAGATAACTGGCGCTGGTTCGGCGTACCCTTCTATCTGCGCAGCGGAAAGGCTTTGGCCGAAAAGGTCACTGAAGTCGTCATCGTCTTCCGCAGCATTCCCCTCTGCGTGCTGGAAGACCCTGCCAGCTGCGCCAGCGTGCAACGCAACGTCCTGCGCCTGCGTCTGCAACCCCAGGAGGGCATCCACCTCAGCTTCAATGTCCAGAAACCCGGCATTGCCGACGAAGGCATTGACACCACTCAGCTCCACTTTAATTACGCCGATGTCGGTCCAATCACCCAGGAAAGCTACACTCGCGTCATCCTTGACGCCATGCTCGACAAGCCGGGGCTCTTCTGGCGATCAGATAGCATTGAAACAGCCTGGGAATTCGTCGCCCCGATACTGGCCGACGAGAAGAATGCCCCGCCGGAAGGCTACCCGAACTACCAGCCGGGCTCCCTAGGACCTGAAAGCGCCGCCAAACTGCTCCAGCAAGCCGACCATAACTGGTACTCGTAACTGCCCTAGCCGCCTCAAGGTCAGGAGGATTTTTAGCGAATAACCGCCATCTTATTCATGTTTTAGGAGGTACCATGCGTATTGGCATATCCCATGTTCCCCGTCACGACAGTCCTGCCGAATGGGCCGCAGCCCTCAGTGCCCTGGGCTGCCGCGCCGCAGTCTTTCCCTGCAGCCACCGCGAAAGCGACGCCAAAATCGACGCCTATGTAGCCGCTGCCAAGGATCACGACCTGCTCATTGCTGAAGTCGGCGCCTGGTGCAATCCCCTCCATGCCGACCCTGCTGAGCGTGCCAAAAACCTGCGTTACTGCCAGGAGCAACTGGCTCTTGCCGAACGGGTCGGCGCACGTTGCTGCGTGAACATCGCGGGCACTACCGGTGAAGTCTGGGATGGCGGCTATGTCGAAAATTACGGGGCGGAGGCCTTCCAGCTCGTCGTCGAGACCACCCAGGCCATCATTGACGCCGTGCATCCCACTCGCAGCTGCTATTCCTTGGAACCCATGCCGTGGATGATTCCCAGCAGCCCCGCCGAGTACATCGATCTGATGCAAGCCGTCAACCGCCAAGGCTTCTCAGTGCACCTCGATGTCGTCAATATGATCAATTGCCCCCAACGCTATTTTTTCAACCGCGATTTTCTTGACGAATGCTTCCGCATTCTCGGTCCCTACATCCGTAGCTGTCACGTGAAAGACGTCCGTCTTGAGCGCCACCTGACCTTCAACCTCAAGGAGGTCGCTGCCGGCGATGGCGCCCTTGATTTGCGACACTACATGGAGCTCGCCCACGCTTGCGACCCGGACATGCCTTTCATCATCGAACACCTCGGTTCCGCAGACGAATACCACCATGTGCTCAAAAACGTGCAGGCTCTCGCCAACCAGCTTTGATCTGTCTCCCTCATTTTTCCCCCTGCCCAATCTTCACATAAAGGCTTGCGTCCTTTTCATGTAAGTTTTTTGCCGACGGGATTATTCATATAGTACATATGAAATTTTATCGTGCATCGCCTTTGGCAGTTTATGAATTCCCGTTCCTGCGACATTTAACATTCTGATGGAATCCATTGGAACAAACTTCAAGTCTTTTTCAGCGAAGTTTGAAAAACTCACATTCAAATCTGTAATGGCTGTAGTTTGGAGCGGTTCAAAGGATTCAATATTGCAGTGGGAAACATCGAGTTTTTTTGTATTGCTTCCAATAATGCCAGACAAACTGGTTATATTTCCATGGCTTGCATAAAGATTCCGTATTCCTCCTGGAGGAAGAAATGATAAATGTGAAATACCCGTGTTTGAAATGCCCAAAGTGGACAATTCGCTCGCATTCATTTGAAGCTCCTTCAAGCCCTTGTTACCACTTATGTTAAGATGATTCAATCTAACGGAATCTGGTATTTCCAATGTGTCCTTGGGCAACATACATGATGTCATCGTCAACCGCTTAACAGAGCTTGAAATGATAGCTGAAATTTCAAGATCCTTTGTATATTGACTGATATCTAAAGTTTCAAGCTTATCTGCCTTTTGTAAAAAAGATAAATCACTGACGATGGCATTGCGCATAATTAAAACACGTAGGGAATTACATAAATTCTGTGGGATACGATCAATTTTTGAATTTGAAATATCAAGTTTTTCACAGCAATTACCTACAGAGGCCAATGATGAAACATCGGTGTCTGAGACTAAGAAGCAGATTACTTTCTGGAGTTCGGGAATATCTTTTATCGATGTATTTGAAATATTGAGTTCCATGACATTTGATAGATCTATGCCTTCCAAACTATCAATATTAGTATGTTGAAGATTTAGTTTTTTCAGACTCTTGGATGGAATATGCAAACGAGTATTGGGGAAACGACTTCCGTACAAGTTAACTTCGGTCAAAAATGGGGATGCTAAAAAATGATCGGGAAAAGCAATTGTACCACCCAAGCTAAGTCTTTGCAGTCTGGTTAGCTTATTAGTGGATTTAATATCTTCTGATTCAAGTGGAGTAATATGATTATCATATGCATATTCTGTGTCAATGTCGATATCCCTAATCGTTAATTCCTGCAAACTGTCAGGATAAGTCTTATTATAAAAAGCAACTGTTCCCAGTGGGGAAACATATAACAACGTCAAATGCATACTTCCAATGTCAATTTTAACAGATGGGTAAACACCTTGCATTTTTAAGCAAGCCAAAGACTTTATTTCACACAGCGTGGAAATATCCTTGATATGCTTGTTGCCTGTTATGTCCAATTCTTCCAAATTACTTTTTCTTAAATTGGAAATGTCCCTAATCTGCGTATATGCTATGTTGAGCTTCTGCAACTTATTTATTTGCAATGGGTTAATTGTTTCGACTTTTGAATGGCTAATATCCAATTCGACGAGATTTGAATTTCTTAAGAATAAGATATCAGAAAGACGACTATTCGGTATTCTCAGAATTGTTAAGTTATATTCTGACAAAGGGGATAAAGTATCTATAGCAACATGTGATACATTGCTTGACGGGGGAGCAGAAAAATCTAGACCGATAAATTCCCCCGCTTCGGAAATCACAGAATAGGTACCGTCCCATGCAGGGTTTAACTCCTTAATCTTAGAAATGATACCAGAAAGATTATCGGAAGTTAGTTTAAATAATTCTATATTTGTTGTTTCGTGCTTACGTGATTTGCAACACCCCGCAAATATTAATAATATCATGGATAGCATTAACAAAACAACAGATGTTTTAGTTTTCATCTTGAACTATTACCTCTTACTAACCATGACAAGTTATAAGAAAATTAGCGCGGACTGATCACCTGAGCCTAATAGCCCCATGATGTTTTTTGCACCAGACGACTAATTGAAATACTCAGAAAAACACAGGAAACTTAAATTCTCCATCAAATTCAATGCCTCGTAACATTAAAGAATAGGAATGATACCATACCATCAACCGCTTTTTTAGGCTCATTGACGAATCTTGGTTCAAGTAACGTCAACGCCACCAATCAAGTGAATCGATGAACCGATATACGTTTTCGATGACTGCGTTCTTCTGCATCGGCTTGGTCCACTGTTCGAGGTTGATCCGCTTTTGGTCGGGCGACGCGTTGACATAGCAAGCATCGACCTGATCTCGTGAGAATTGGTTGACGACCCCCAGTTTTGCGTTTGCATCCCAGAAAGCCCATGCCCCGTTGGGCATTTGATCGTCTCGGAAATACCGATCCATGCGACCATTCACGGGGATTTCGCGCCAGGAGCCATCGGCATTTTTGAGCTTCAGCGAGGTTTTCTCAAGTGATGGAGCCGCAAATGCTGGATGGATTCGCATGGTCACAGCTTCGTTTCCGCTTGCCTTCGTCGTCACCTTGAAGCCCGGGGCGTCAGGCAGCAATTGGACGCGTCGTTCCAGGGTGATTCCATTGGACAACTTCGCCGCCATGGTCACGAAATCCTTGCCTCGCTCCTTGACTTCATAGGATTCGAGCCATCCAGGCGACTGGTACTTGAAAGTACTGTATTCCTCATATCCGTCGCCCTTGATAATTAATCCGCCATCAGCGGCGGCATTTTGCCAGAGGAACTCACGCCCATCAGCGGTGCTAGCCTTCCAAACACGTCCGCCGATGCCGGGCACAACGCTGATGCTGCCATGGGCATTGGTCAATGTGACAATCTGTACCCTCGCAGGTTTCTTCAAATGTTTCTCAAGCCATTCCTCATAGCCTCGCCTCGTACCACCTTCCGTGAGGCATTGCAAGCCAATCCACGCGGCGGCATCGCGGAACCGGGTTGCCATTTCAACGCGTCGCGGGGCGTCGTCCTGTACCAGCCAATCGGCTTCCTGGCGGTACAACTCCGAGAGCAATTGCAGCTTGGCATACCAGATTGGCATGTGGGCAACTGCGTTTCTATTGGCATACAACTCGTTGCCTTTGCAGGCCTTTTCCGCCTGTTCCATCAGTTCATCGGCCTTGTCAAGCAATCCAGGATAGGTGAGGTATGACTGCGGATGGGAATAGATTCTCACGTGTTTGGTCGTATCGGAGCAAACCGTATCGTGGAACAGATCGATGGTTGCCCTGACGAATGGCGCACCAGGTCCATAGAAAGCATCGGTGAATTCACGGATTCCTTTCTCGACATCGAAGTCCGGATCCCAAAGCAACTTGGGAATCAAGTAAGCCCTAAGTTCCTGAAGTTCGCCACCCCAGGTGAACCGGTTGCCCTGCTCGAACATCGCCTTGACACCATATTTCCTGTAGAATTGCATGTTGGGTTTCAGGACCCTGAGGTTGGGGAATGGCTGGGTGCTGTGCCGGAAATTGATCGTATAATCCCAGATCGACAGATAATCACATATCTTCGACCAATCCTCGATGTCTTTCACAAAGGACTTGTTTTGTTCGCATTGATCCAGCGGATGCACGAAACAGCACTCGATGCTGCACAGCCTGACAATGACATTCTTGGCCGGCTTCACGAACTTGGGTGCCTTCCGAGTGTACTGGTAGGCAAGCGTATCGATTTTCACGTCGGGATAGTCTTCGGCAATATCGTCTGCGATTGCGTTGACGAAATGAAGCAGTGGACCGGACTGGCTTCCCTCGCGTTCTGCCAGGGCGTTGCAGGAGTCGCATTGGCAATAGTTATGCCAATCGTTCTGCGACACACTGACCGCATAGATTTTCCCTTCGGATTCCTCGAGCCATTTTCGGACTGTTTGCTTGGCGATTCTCAGCACATCGGGATTGGTCAGGCAAAGCTGCGTTCGATCCAGCAGGCGCTTTCCGTTCACCAGCGAGTAGTACTCCGGGTGCTCATGGGCATACTTGGAGGGTGGCACGAGGGCATTGAAGGTATGCACCCATCCCTTGTAACGGAAGAAGCCGCCCCACTTCTCGTAGTCCTCGGGGTTTGGCAGGCTGCCATGGTAGGCGCTAAGCCTGCTAGGCACGTTGGTTTCCAGCTCCTGAAGCGCCATGTTGCTGGTCAACCGGTACTCGAACGCAGGAACATAGACCTTCTTGAAATTCCCCAACTCAAATGTCCCGGTCTTGGGGAATGTTATGCAATCCCTCGAAAACCAGCGCCAGCCAAGACGTTCCTCAAGAAACTCGTAAACAGCATACAGGACACCGCGCTTCCCTCCGCAAAGAAGCAATGACGAATCGGTCTGCTCCACATGAATCCCCTCGGTGCCTAACTTCGCATAATCGACAGAAGCCCCCACTTCCTTCGGCGCCCGACCGACATAGATCGGATACTTTGTTCCGACTTGATTCCATTGGACGATCGGCACCTGCACCCCCGTCTGGGTTTCCAGGTATCTCGCCAATTCTTCCGCCGCCCAAAGTTCGGATTCAGTCCCTTCGGAAGGCACGCCGATCACGCAATCCTGCAATTTCCGGCCATTCAAGCTGACCTGGCAGCTTCCCTGCTCAGCCAGAATCGTTGCCAGAGTGGCTTCCGCTTGCTTGATTCGTTCGTTCCACGCCGCCTCAATGGTACCCACCGGCAAGCCACCCTGCACTGGCGCGTACTTGCGAATCATCTCAAGGCAGGATTTCAGTTCGTCGACTCTCTTGATCCAATCTGACTTCCTGCGTCCCTTGAGCGGTACGAACACGGAATCGAAAGCCATCAATTGCCGCTTGTTTTTTCCAGCGTATTGTTCCATTCCCGCCAGGCAGGTCGCCAAGCGATCTGTCATCTTGACATCACGGAACAATTCATCGAGCCGCTTTCCCGCATCCGGAAAATCAAAGCATCCCACCGCGATCATTCTTTCTGCATGGAAGAGCCTTGTCTCCGCATCAGAGGAACGTTGTGCCATCAGGCAATGGAATTCCGCAACTTCCCGGTTCTGCTTGGGATCGATCGCCGCCCTCGCCTTCTCGACGTCATCCTTTTCCAAATACCAACGCATCAAGATTTGACGTTCATGGGTCGTTCGCTCTTTTTTTGCCAGGATGCCCTCGATCGTCTGTTCCGGAGTTGCCACCAAACGCATCTCGATATCGTCGATGAACACCTCTCCTGGACCGGCATGAAGGAAAGCAAGCGGTACGACATCGATTCTTTCCTCAATGGAAATGATTCGCCTGGTCACTCTAGTCCAACCTGGGATTGACTTGATTGTCGGCACGGGATCGCCAGCCCCGAACCATCCATAGCAATTGTAGTTGTAGGTATAGAATGCCACAGGTGGATTGCCTTCTGCGGCATTGCCCTTCACATAGCCTGTCAATTCATAGGTGGCAAATGGGGTAGTCGCCATTCGCCTAAGCCCCACATGAAGCCAATGTTCCCGCTTCGTCGCCTTCAAGGAGAGGCACTTTCCCGTTCGCCCGCCGGGAACCGCCTGACGCAACGTCTCGCAACCTCCATCGACCCATAAGTTTTCACCGTACAAGAAGGCACAAGACAACACGAGTAGAAGCAACAGTTTCATTTTTGTCTCCTGGTCAACAGTTGATTCGAGCCTATTCAAGCGAGGCTTTCTCCTAACGGCGCTTGAAGAAGATCAGTTGCACGCCGCGATCTTGGGGAATGACGACTTGGAACCCGGAAGCAAGCGTTTTGCCGGAAACGACTTCCGAAAATCCCTCCAACCCCTGGAGTTCATATGTTGCGGTCGTATCAACGCCATCCAGCATGAACGTCATTTCCGCCGTTGCGCACCCCGGCCGCCTGAACGCAAGGATGTATCCCCTGTTTCCCGACAATTCGACGCATGCATGGGCGCACCAGTTTTCCCGTTCTTCCGGGTGCTTGGTGAGGGGCTGGATATTTCCGTTCAGTTGGATGTCGCGGATTTTCCGCTGGTTGTTGAGTTGTTCCCTTGCCAAATCCCAGTTGTAGGTTTCTTCGTCTTCGGGGAGGTGTTGCCCTTCGAAGCTCCAGATCTTGACTGAGATTCCGTTTCCGCTGCTGCTGTAGAATTCGTAGTCGTCTGGCGGTTCCAGCCATGTAAATCCTGCATGGAGCGGAACCCAGTCGTGCAGGCAGAAATTTTCGGCTTGCGTCGCTTCCCGATCATGGTCTCGGTAGCACATGCAATCGCTTTGGCAGAGTGGCCAAGCGTAGCTGAGGGTAATGTAATCCAGCCTTCGGCCACCGGAGGCGCAGGTGTCAAACTGCAATTCGGGAAATGCCTGGTGCAAGCGTTCCCACAGCTCCCAATGCGCCGCGACATGCTTCATTTCGGCGACGCCAACCCGATCCTCCCCGTCCATGGAAGCCCAATACGGCAGCGTATTGAAGTTGAAGTCCTCTCGGTAGATATCAATCCCCTGCTCCTCAATCAGCGTTTTCAGCGTATTGAAGATATAGTCGAGCGCTTCGGGGTTGCCCAACTCAAGCATCATCGACTCGTTTCCCGGCAATTTAACCAGCCACTCAGGATGCTCCTCCAAGATAGTGCCTCGACATTTGGCATGAATCCG
The DNA here is from genome assembly GCA_019136135.1 of Verrucomicrobiota bacterium. Taxonomy (GTDB): domain Bacteria; phylum Verrucomicrobiota; class Lentisphaeria; order Oligosphaerales; family Oligosphaeraceae; genus UBA1407. The sequence continues at coordinate 19,603 of JAGVUR010000127.1, read as the reverse complement.
TTCAGGTTCGAACCAAGCGAGGAATTTCATCCCCGCCGCCCGTGCGGCATCGCTGACTTTACGCAAGCCATCAGGATGCGGGACCGTATTGATATCCCAATTGCCGACTCGTATCGGCCAGTCGCTCGGTCCAACGCGAGCCTGGGTTTCCTTGTCAAAGAAGTGCGGGCAATGCCCAGGGAAGCCGGACCATCCGGCGTCAATCCAGAAGACTTCGTACGGAAGGCGATGCCGCCGTATGACATCGATCCTGTCCAGCATCGCCTGGTCTGGCATGCCACCCCAGGTGACCAGTGAAATGGGGGCGGGGATCACCCGACCCGAAGGATCCCGCGGAGAATGGTGACGCAACATGAAGTGACGATGCCGATTCTGCCCTGCCGGAACGCTCTCGCCTTCCCGGAACTGGAGAAAATACCCGACCTGAGACAATTCCTCGCCTGACAAGACGATGAAACGCGTCTTCAGCATCGAAGCCGTTATCCTGCAAATGGAGGGCTTGGCCTGCCCATGACAGAACAACTCAAACTCGCTCCGCCATGCGCCGCCCCAGCCAATCCCAACATTCACCCCTAAATCACCATCGCCATCAACACCGAAGAACGGCAGGAAATTGGCGCTTGGACGACCTTCAGTAGCCTCCAAAACAAAACGATTGGCAACAGCACGAGAGTAAAGGCGATGCTCCAGCGACAAGAAATCCCACACATCGGTAGTGGCGCCCAAATTGTACCTGATCAACGCCGTCGCACTGTCAACACGCCCAGAAGGCAACTTGTGCGGGGGAATCTTGAACTGGAAATCCAATGTCCGCAACTCTTCAATCAGCCCGCTGGCAGCTTCGCCGACGTTCCGAACCCGGAAAGCTACCTCGACATTGGGGAAATCCTTGTAGATTCGAACGGACAAGACAAACTCCAAAACCCCGGGATCAACCTGATAGCAAACTTCCAGAAGCTCCCACCCAGGACAATCAGTCCGACTTGACGAAAAGGGCAAATCCTTGGATGAAAGGCGACGACCACCGTACACCAAGCTGAACAATTGCTCGCGCTCTTCGGCCACATCGCCAAACCAACGTTCGACATACTGGTCGCGAAGATCAAGACTAGCTTTGCTACTCATTTTTGAATGTCCGCCTCTTTTCACCGCCAGGCCTGACCTCAATCGTCAACACCTGGTTCCTTCTCTTCTTTTGGTTCTTGCCGACATAACTCCAGCACCAATCCGGCGCACCCCCGCCACTGTCCAATTTCGCTGAATATCGCCAATTGCCCAAAAACTCATTGTCGGCATCAGACACTTTTTGGTTCTGATCTTGGCAGGCCACCGTCAACGTGGCGCCATCTCCAGACGACACCACGGTTACCGTCGCCCTGCCGGAAATCTGTTCCTGGCTCATTGTCCTGAATATCTCGCTTACCGTTGCGCTGCGCGTTGGAAAACCCAGCGGCCTCAGCGGGCGAAGGGTTACCTCGAAACGCAACTCAATCCCCTTGCTGTCAGGCAAAATCTTCACTGACGCCTCATTCAAGTCGATGCGCTGCCCAACAGGCTGCCACAAGCCCTCGCCAGCGGCCATCGTCCCCAAATGGGACGTGTACTCATCGCTCCGAACGAGACCAAGGCCACTAAACTCCTTCCCAAAACCACGGATGCAGTCCGAAGAACTTCGACGGACAATCTGCTTCGACACGTATCCCTCAAGCTCCGCAAGCATCTCAAGAGCAGATTGGGGAACGCTGCCAAAACCCAGCTCCCACACGAAATCGTCAAGCTTGCGCTTGGGCAATTGGCGAGAACGGAATCCACCAAGGTCCCGCAACAAAACATACTCCTGACGATCTGGATTGGCAAGATAATCCTCGCCAGCCTCCAACTGGAGCTTGACAGCCTTCGTCTCCGAGCCACGTACGACCTTCAACTTGCTTTGACGAGGCATCCGACCGAACAAGTCAGGAACAACCAACACGCCACCAGCAGAAACATCGTATGTCTTCCCCTCGAACTTAACCTGGCAGGGAGTAGACGACACGTTGCGGTAAACCACGTAAGCGCAATTCCAGGCCTGACGATTCTCGCGGGGTACCAACACCCAAGTCCACAAAACATAGCCAACCCCGTACAGAACAATCAAAGCAAAAAGGCACAAAAGCAGAATACGCCTCGATACGCTCTTGCGAGAATGGGTTGGCTTGGCGGATGCAGGTTCGGATACCGATGGCACCGACTCCACATTCATCGCGCCAACCGATAAAATCGAAGGCAATTCCTCCAAACGCAATGCCAACTCAACGGCCGATTCGTCCATGCCAGATGACGAGTCCATCGATGCAGGCAACTCAAAAACAGCGTCAAATGGCTTCCATACCCCATTATCCCATATCAAGTCATAACGGGACAGCTGATCCGAAGCAAGACCGGCTTCGACTTCAGCAAGCGAAACACGCTTCCCTTCCTCGGGCATCCCGGCCTGGTAAATCAGGACCGTCGCCTCCGATTTGTTACCTGTTGTCTTGGTCGTGTCTTCCATGTTTGCCTTTTGCTGGTGGTGCTAGATGACTTCAAGTCCGTCCTTGTCCGGCAACGCCGGGAATGGAGCCGTGGGAAGCGTCTGATACCAGAATGCAACTGATGCGATATCGTCCTGGAGCGGGAGGTAGCGTCCGCCGCTTCGCCAACCCAAAGCCTGGATGGTCACCTTCAACGTTTTCTCGAATCGGATCGGATCCATCACATGCCAACGATAGAGCCCGAAGCGTTGCTGGCTCTGGTACTCCCCGTCAGGACGAATCACCTGATGGAACCCAACAAATGGAGTGCTGAACTCCTGGTACTGGTTATTCACCTTGAAACTATATGAGCCGCAGAAGTAGTCCTCCGTGCCGGTGCCGCAAATCGTGGGATACTCGTCGTCGTCGTCCATGTAAAATTTGATCTCGCCTTCGCCCCACCAGCCTCCATTGTTGACTCCCCAGCACATCACCGTCCCAACATATTGCCCGCGACCGCTGACACCGTCCAGAATCGTATAGACCTCCTTGTACGGAAGCGGATTGACACGGCGGAACTGGGCGTGGAAATACGCGCAATCTTCGGGAACCTCGGTCAGGGTATAATTGACCTGGTAGTACAGCGTCATCGTCTCGGGAGCGATATTGGTCATCGTGATCCGGCAACGGCTCCTGAAGGGCATTTCCCAATAGCAATTGAAGGCGCTGCCGGGATTGACGCACACCGGCAACGAATTCAAGTGCGCATAACGCCCCCATCCCATCCCGAAAAAGTCGCCCACAGGACATTCCACCGAGGGATTTTCCTGGTCGTCCCAGTAGATTCTCAGGATGCTGTTGCGCCAATTGCCCGTCGGGGTCAGCCAGATTTGCTGGATCGCCCCCATTCCCTGGATATCAGCCATGGTAAATGTGGCTCCGCCCTCGATTCGTACGAACGGCGAGATTTTCCATCCTGGCCCAAGGTCACGCGCGCTATGGGCTGCGGGTCCATCCGTCGAACGCGCGCCGCCGCCTGGTTCGCCAGTTGGATTTTCAGCCGATATCGAACGGGTCTTTGCTGAAGACAAACGACTCAGGTTGCCCAAACTCATGCCCAATCCATTGAATCCCATCGCTACTACTCCTTGGCTAAAGTTCCAAACAATTTGCGAACTCCTTCGCAAGATTCACTATATGCGCATGCGCGTAATATACTTCGTGTAAGTTTGTAATTTCAGCTTCTCATATTAGCTTACAATTTTTTTTCATATTAACTTATCACCTTTTCTCTTTTTTCAACAATACAATTTGACACAAAAGAGTTTTTTCACGGAGTTTGGCTGTGGTATACGTTTTTCTCTTGGTTTTTGCTTCATGCCTCTTGCACGTTTTGTGGAATGCCTCGGGCAAGAAGTGCGGTGACAGCGAGGCTTTCACCTGGCTGACCACCGTTGGTGGCGCCTTGGTCAATATAGTCGCCCTTTGCGTATTGACCCTTTTCGGACGGATCCAACCGATACCTGTTTCGGCTGGCTTGCTGAAAATGGCCGCCACCTCGGGATTCTTCGAGGGATGCTATTTTATATTCCTTTTTTGGTCCTATCGCCACATCGACTTGTCCGTCGCCTACCCTTTGTCGCGTGGCTTGGCGCCTTTGGCGACCTTATTCCTGGGTCCCGTTGTGGTTCTTGTCTTTGGCTTGGATTCGCATCGCGGCATCCAGTTGTCGCAATTGCTGCCTGTCGCCATAGCCTTAGGCGGGGCGAGCTTGTTGTGCTATGATGCCCTTTCCCGCTCGGACGCAAAGCAAAATGTGCTCAAGGGGCTTATATTGGCTATGCTGACGGGGCTGAGCATCGCGAGCTACCATCTGGTTGACTCCACTGCGATGGAAACCTACAAGCTCCCCAGCATCCAGTACCTGACCCTGATGTCCCTCTTCATGTCTCTTTTCGTTTCCCTCTGGATGCTCACCAAGAAGAACGCACTTGCCAGAATTGCCAAGGAATTGAAGGGCAACATCAAGGGCGTCCTTTCGGTCTGTTGCATCTCCAACTTCACCTATTGCCTAGTGCTTTTGGCCTTTAAGCTGGCGAAGAACGCGACTTTGGTCACGGCTGCCAGAAACATGGGCATTGTGATCTCGCTGATCTATGCCGCGATCTTCCTCAAGGAAAAGGTCTCCTTCCAGAAAGCCCTCGGCGCTTGCATGATCACCGCCGGAATCATCTGGATCTTCTTGGTCTGATCCTTACACACCATGCTCCTGCCTGGCGATGATCGCATCCTGCTCGTTCTTATTCAACATCGTGAACAAGGCCGAATATCCTGCCACGCGAATCGCCAAATTCGAGTACTCTTCGGGATTTTTCTGGGCGGCTCGCAGCAACTCCGTCGACACGCAATTGAACTGAAGTTCCTGGATCGACGAATCGAACATGAAGTCCAGGATGGCGCGGAATCGTCGGCAACCGGCCTCGCCCGAAAAGTCGCGATGGTTCAGGCGTATGTTCAGAGCCAAGCCATGGAATCCAGAATGGTCGATCTTAGCCAGGGAGTTGAGCAGCGCCGTCAATCCCTTCTTGTCCCGGCCCGCCACAGGCGAACCTGAATCCGAATAGGGTTCCCGCGCATGCCTGCCGTCTGGAGTTGCCGGCGTATTCAGCCCCATTTTGATGTATCCCAGCGTGCCGGGGAAGATTAGCTTGAGCTTGGAACCGTCCTCCATCAGGGGTTCCAGCGTCTGGCATGCCTCGTCGGCAACGCCAACCATCCACACTGCCAGGTCGTCCACGGCGTCATCGTCGTTCCCGTACTTGGGCGCACGGTGCAGCAACTGCTGCCGCAAAGGCTCGCAATCCGCAAAATCCGATTCGCAAGCCTCGATCAGCTCGCCCATCCCCAGGTCGCCCTCGAACACAAATACCTTGATGGCGGACAGCATGTCAACCGCCAAGCCCAGCCCGTAGATGTCCAAGCCAAACACGCCGGGATAACGGGCACCGCCAATGCTAAGCTCACGACCACGCTCGATCGAGTCGTCGATGAATACAGAATAAAAAACGTCCGGCGAATTCTTGCCGTTGCAGCGACGAACCTGGTCGTTGTACGCATCGACCGCCTGTCGGGCATTTGCGAACATCCGATCACGTAGATCCGCCAGAAAATTCTCGAACATCGCATCGGGACGATCGCGAAATGCTTCCATCGCCTGCAAAATCAGCGGGACAGGCGTCAACCAACGGCCCTCGGTCCACGGGACCTGCAGGCCTTCAACGAACAAATGAGCGCACCCCGTGTAGGTCTGACGCAATGCGTCCTCGCGAGTGACGCCATAGCGCGCCAATTGGTCGATCCCAACCTGTTCGTTGCAGATGGCAGGCATTCCGCCACCCGTGAAAACCAACCTGGCGCACGCATCCAAGAACTCGACGGGGCTATCCCGGTGGACACGAGCGAACAAGTTGACGCCCGGCAGCTTGCAACGCCCGAACGCCTCCATGATCAAGTAGGAAACAGCATTTGTTCCCTCGCTGCCGTCAGGAAGACGCCCGCCGATCGTCAACGAATTAACCGGATTCAAATAGCCCACTGACAGCAAAACGATGAACTGCTCGATATAATCCAGCGCACGCTCGCGATCAAGGCTCCCGGCCTCCAGATCCGCCTGATAAAACTTGCCCAAATGAATGTCCATCCTGCCCAATGCAATCGCGCCGCGTCCCTCGAATGCCCATGCCACGAAACGCAAGTGCAACAGCAAAATCGCCTGGTAGAACGTCTTCGGAGGCTCGTTGGCAATCACCTTCAATGCCTCGGCCAACTCCGCCTTGCCCATCGCCAACGCAGGCTCGATATGCGCCTGGATAAATTTAGAAAAGGCATTGAGAGTCTCAAGCATCGACTCCAGGAATTCACGCTCCTCGGCAGGACGCTCAAGCACCAACTGAACACGTATCCGCTCACGCTCGCCCTCGATCCCTATCGCCAAAAATCGCTCCGTCTCGGCAGAGGCGTGATCCCAGCGCGACGAAAACAAGCGCAGGGGATGCAGGGCCATCGCAGAGCGCATCTCCTCCTCGCCAATCGAATCGCTGGGTGCGGCTCGGCGGCAAAAACGACCGTCAAGCGTCAAGCGACCGCACAAGTCGAAATCCTCAAGCACCACGGCCTCGGCATTGCTCAACTGCTCGCGAAACAAGCCGGCACGCGTACGGCACGCGGTCGCGCCGGCGCCAAGACGGCGCAGTACGTACGCCTGGTCGCGGCTGCATGCCGCATAGTACTCGCGCTCCAGGTCGCCACGAGGGAAATAGTTGTTTCCCCAATGACCACACTGCTCCATCGCCCACTTGATGTACTTCGACGTATTCATTTCGCACTCGCCAGGATTTCTTATGACTCTTGCATGAGACCTGATGCCATTCTCGGATCACTACGGTGAGATTTCCACCATGTACCTAATATAAGCTACCACGCCTGTCTTGGCAATCGCCGCCAATATCGCTAAAATCACCTAATCGGACGCTCAACTGAACGACAATGCCGCGGAATATCGAGACCAATTCGTCCGTCTCCTGCAATAGCGCACCTGTCTCGCCGCAGCTGCATATCCCGCGCTCAAGTATCGCTTCCAACCAATGACGGACTTCAAGAAAGCGACGAAGGCACAGCCGGCAACCGCTCAAAAACCCGCGGTCGCTTACGCTGGAACAGGCAAAGCCATACTCGGGCAACGCCGTCAACGACGCAGTCAACATCTCGTCGGCAGCGTGATTCCCAAACTCGTCGCAAGGCAATTGCTGGCTATATCGCAAGACCAATGACGAGTACCGCAACAAACGATCAGCTAAATCAAGATGGATGCTTGACATGAAAACACGATAATATACAAAGATGAAAAGAAAAATGCTGATTAATATTATATATAAATGAGTAAGTCATATAAAATACTTGCAATTCATTATACCTTCACCTGGATAATCCAACTAATTCATTTTAAGGAATGAAAAATGCAAGATTTTATATGACTTACTGCGATTTTACATGACTTTCATGCTACTTGCCGCTTGCGGCTTGAACCTCCTCCGCCAGCTTGTCCTGCTCGGCATACAAGGCGCCCAGGCGAGGCTCCGCGGCAACTAGGAGGGCCCGACGCTTCGCCTCCAGCTCGTTCAGCTTCTCAGCCAACTCGGCATCAGCCGCGATCGCTCCCTTCTCAAGCTTCCTCACCTGGCCGCGCTTGTACAGCAGCTTTCCGCGCAATTTCGCAAGCTGCTGCTTGTCCAACTGCACATTCTCCTGCTTGGCATCGCCAGGCTGAGCACCCTTGACCTCAGCGGCGACACCAGCAGGAGCAACAGCCTCCTCGCCGGCACAACGCCACCCCCCGAACATGACCAACATCACCAACAGACCCGCCGACAAGATTTTCCTCATTGTCGCTCTCACTCCTTGGCAGTCTCCCGAAGAACGTCACCTCCCCCAACGCCGGCCAAACGGCCGGCAGGAGACGGACACCATCACAACACGAGGACTACCTGGCAACGCAACTTCGGGAAAACCTGCCCTAAATGACTTGCATTTTATCCTCGAAAGTGTCCGACAAGCAATACCATAATACCGAATTCATCCACTGCAAATTCTTTATTGCATTTTTTCTTGAAAATTTCATCAAATATGTTATTTTTCTCATGTTCAATCATTTTCAAGGATTTTTCCCAAGGGTGGAAGATTTTTCCCGTTCCCCTATTATGGTATATAGGGGAGCAAGCAACAAGAGAAAAGGTAAGGAGACAAGACAATGGAAAACCTGAACAAAGTGATGCTGATGGGGCACCTGACCCGTGCCCCGAAGATGAAGGCGCTCCAATCGGGCGTCATTCTCTGCGAATTCGGCCTGGCGACGAATCGGTACTACAGAACCCAAACCGGCGAAAGCAGGGAGGAAGTCTGTTTCGTCGAAATCACAGTCATGGGCAACCAGGCCGATTTCTGCCATCGAAACCTGACCAAGGGAAGCCCGGTCTTCATTGACGGGAGGCTCAAGCAGGACAGGTGGGTGGACAAGACAACCGGCAAGAATGCCAGCAGGCTGAGGGTCATCGCCAACGATGTCCTCTTCCTGGCACCTCCTGCCGGTCCGGCAGCAGCCTCAAACTATGGGCAGGAAGACCCGCGAAACCCGCTGCAGCAACAATTCCAGCAACAATTCCAACAACGACAACCCGTAGACGGATTCGACAGCCAACAGAGAACCCCAACACAAGAGCAGCTGGAAGACGTCGAAGACGACCCGCTCTACTAACCCCACATCACTAAACCAAAACCATGAACCTCGGCTACGCAAGCAAACAAACGCGTACAGCCCGAGGTTCATGGCGCAGATAAACGCATTGGCAGACAATGTCACCCCCTAGATTCTACATCCAAGCAGACTTTTCCGAAGGAGACTATATCCAGCTTCCCCAAGACGAAGCCGTTCATGCATTGAGAGTGCTCAGGCTGGAGGAAGGAAACACAATCACACTCCTCAACGGCAAGGGCGCAAAAGCCGAGGCAATCCTGTCAATCGACGGCGAGCCGGCACGGCGAGCGCGATCCGCATCCTGCAAGATCCTAACCGTACAGAAGTTTGGCAGGCCATGCCCTGCCATCACCCTATATGTAGCCCCCCCAAGAAACAAGAACATGGAGACCGTCCTCAAGGCGGCAACTGAGCTTGGCGCCAGTGAAATCGTCCCCATCCTCTGCAGGTATGGAATCGTCAAGCCGGAAAAGGACGCCACCCGAAACTGGCAGCTCACCCTGATCGCCGCCGCCAAGCAATCCGCCAACCCCTGGCTCCCCGAAATCCACGAGCCAATGGATTTCGGGGAGGCGCTCCAAGCCTGCCAAATCCCTGGCGTGTTCGGCGCAGTCCCTGCCCCTGAAGATACGCCGCAGCCCTTTCCGGATCTCCGTGGCACCCCCCGGCTGGCGCTATGGATCGGACCGGAAGGCGGTTTCGCACCCGAGGAAGACCAGGCGCTCAGGGATCGGGACGTCGTCCCGTTTACCGTTGGCTCATGGACACTCAGAGTTGAAACAGCAACCATCGCACTGCTGGCTGCTGTCCTGGACAGATATACAACCACCAAAGGCAACTACACTAAACCTTAATTCATAATTCAGCATTCACTATTATGATTACCACAGCTATACGTATCGACGACTTAAGATGGCAAGAATGGCTTGAACCGGTAGCCGCAACAACACGACTCAGGAATATTGAATGCGACGCCACCCTCTTCACCAACGAACCAAACTTCTCAAAGTCCCTTGCAAAAGCTGGCATCGCCTGCGTTCATGCAAGGGATATACTATCGCCGGAAACTGCATCCTTCCTCGCCAATGCAGACGATGACAAGGACTTCAACGACCTCAAAAAAAACCTCGTCAACTCCATGCTAGCCGCGGAAGCGGAACAGACAACCCACTTCTCGCTGCAATTGAGACTTGACGACCCCCAGCCTGACAACGAGGCGAGAATCCGAAAAAATGCGGCTTTTCTCAAGAAAATCCTACTCGTGCCCCTGGAAAACCCGTTCCGCCTGGACATCCAAATCAGGGCACCGTGGCATTTCCCAAAATCAAACGAATGGTCAAGAGCGATACAAATCTGCAAAACAGCAGATAGCCGTAGAATCGGACTCAACCTTCAATTCCATCCCAACGAATACGATGAGCAACCCGATCCGGATCAACTCCTTGACGAAGCGGCACCCTTCCTCCATGCAATCGCCTTCCACTATGCGCCTAGGCTCGGAGACACGCTTTTCGACGACGAACTCGCAGACTGGGCTGAGGCGCTTAAGCAACGAAAATTCAATGGCATCGTAGCATTCTGCCCTCATGCAACTAAGGATGAAGACCTGATTCAAATCTGCAATACAGCCACTAACTGGTCGGATTTCTTCACCGATTGATCTTCATAAGCCACCACCCTCTGGACTTCAGCGTCCGTTGAATAAACTACCCTTGCCAAAATTGTTGCAGAACCTTTTGAGATGGACAAAACATAGGCAAGGGTTATTTTTTGTTGCCAGATTTGCGAATCTTCAAAAGCATACCATATTTACAACAATTTATATATAGTTTTCCGCCAGCGTCTACTTAACCATGCAAAACAAAGACCTACCTATGCAACTTTTGCTCAATTTGCCTGAAAAGGAGCCGAAAGGCAAGACCTTGACCAGAAACGCGATCAAGCGCGGCGTAGTACAATGGTTCTGGAACAACCAGGCTCCAGACGCAATGGCGCTGGAAGTGCCAACGAAAAACGCATCGCTTAAGGTCGATATCGCCGCAATCTGGAACTCGACAAGGAAAACAAAGATTGACGGGCGCGTTCAGAACATCATTGAACCAGCCGTCACCGCCATCGTCATCACAAGCATCTCAAGAAAAGAATGCTGGCCGGAATGCTCGAAGCCTGACGAAATCCTCAAGGAAATCACGGCATCCAAGAAACGCATCTCGCAACTCGAGGCAGATATCCGCGAACACGAACCAAACCTAAGGGAACGCGGAGTGCTCTTCGAAGAATTCGCAACCTGGAACTACGAACGCTCCACGAGCAAGGCATACCACCGAGAAGTCCATCGCCTCCAATCCTTGGAAAGCATGCTCTTCAAGGGAACCAAGCTCGCAAGAGTCGCGGCTACTAAATGCGCCTCGCTCAACTATCTCGCAGTGCCGGAAAACACCATAGCGCCCATCGAACTCTTGGATGGATGGGGACTGTTCTATGTCAATGTCGATACGGAGGAAGCAAGGCTCATCAAGCCGCCGACAGAATATGACACGACGCTGGAATTGAAGCAACACCTGGCGATAAACATGCTTGTCTCAAGCACAAAACAGGTCAATGACGCAATCGGTATCAGATTGATGAAAGACCAATCCGCAATCCTGGTCAAACCACCGACCTTCCATAAAAAATAAACAACGAAATACACGCGAAACCAGAAACCTGCAACAAAGGACGACATATGATCATCGACAGCCTAGACAACGCAAGCGCATACGTAAACGCACACCCACGCTTCAAGGCGGCATTCCAATTCCTGATCGATACGCCGCTCGCCACGGCAGAATGCGGACGATATGATATCGAGGGGGACAAGGTCTACGCCATGATCCAAGAACCGACGCTCAAGCCGAAAACAGAGGCAAAGCTGGAAGCCCACAGAAAATACATTGACATCCAGTTCGTCATCTCGGGCGAGGAAACAATGGGCTGGTCACCCGTCCAAAGCTGCGGAAAAGACCTGGGATTCGACCAGGCGAAGGACTGCGGTTTCTTCGGCGACGTCCCCATGGCATGGTTCCCGGTCCGTCCAGGCTCATTTGCGGTCTTCTTCCCTCATGACGCCCACGCTCCTTGCATCGGTGCCGGCACAGCGCGGAAAGTCGTGATCAAAATCCTTGCCTGATTCACCATGAAAGCCAGCCGAACCTTCTTACATTCCTGCTTGCGCCATTTGCCTCTAATCCTCGGACTGCTCCTCGCCATCGCATTCTTCTTGACGATGACCAAGACGTTCCATACTCGAACGATGCACCATGACGAGGCAAACCAGGCGCTTCGCTTCAAGGATCTGATGGAAGGTCCCGGGTACAAGTACGACCCAAAAGCACACCACGGACCAACCTTATATTATTTCACCCTTCCACATGTCTGGCTCTCGGGGAAAACGACCTTTGCCGAATGTACCGAGGCTACCATGCGCTCAGTGCCGCTCCTGGCATCCGCTTTAACCATCGTTGTCATACTCCTCCATGGAAAACTCATCGGCCACTGGACCGCGTTGATCGCAGCCGCATTTTTCGCCTGTTCGCCAACCTTTACATTCTATTCCACATACTACATCCAGGAACCGATCTTCGTCCTCGCGTTGACCAGCGCAATTCTGGCAGGCGCGTATTGGGTGAAAAATCGCCATCCCGCAAGCCTCGGCATCGCGGCGGCGGCAATAGCCATCGCAATCGCGACAAAGGAAACCTGGGTCATCTCAGCAACGGCCGCAGCCATGGCAGGCGCCGCAATTTGCCTGATCCACAAGACAAATCCCAAAACCCTGATCCCGAATCGCCGCGAGTGGATTGTCGCAGCCATGGCGTTCTTCATCCCCTTGGTCTTGCTCTTCACCTCATTCTTCACCAATCCGATCGGACTCTGGCACGTCATTACAGGCCTCTACCACGGAGCTTCGCAATCAACAAGCTTGCACCGCGCGCCCTGGTATGAATACATCCGCAGATTCACCTGGTTTAAAAACGCCCCGGGACCGACCTGGACAAACCTCCCGATTGTCATCCTGGCGATCGTCGGAACAGTCAGGGCATTCGTCAAACCAAGGCAAAAAGGTCGTGAATTCCTCCAATTCATCGCCATCTACGCCTTCGCAAACCTCGCCATCTACTCCGTGATCCCATATAAAACCCCCTGGTGCATGCTCTGCTTCTGCCTCCCGACCATCATCCTCGCAGCGGCAGGAGCAACCTGGTGGCCGGCACACTCAAACAAAATCTTCCCGAAAATCGTCTCCGCAATCATCGTCGCCATAACGATAGCCCAGCAGATTGACCAGGCATTGCTTACCAATGGCAGATACAATACCGATTGGCGAAACCCATACGTGTACGGACACACCGTGAAGGACTACCTCGGACTGATCAAACGCATCGAGGAAATCACCGAATTCCTACCTGACGAAGCTAAAAATGTCTTTGTTATCACCAACGTTTCCGACGCATGGCCCACACCGTGGTACCTTAGAAAACGAAAAGATGTCCGATTCGGGGACGTGGGACTCAGGCACTGGCCGCCCGAACAAAACCCGGCGTTCATCATCGTAACTCCGGAAACAGAAGACTACCTCAAAGTCAAGGATGATTATGCCTGGAATACACATGCCTTGAGACCAAATACATTCCTCTTCCTCGGAGTCAAGAAAGACATCTGGGAGCGATGGCTCGACCACAAGATCAATTCACAAGGCAACAACGCAACAACCAAACCATAAAAAAATATCCGATGAATTGACTTTACGTAATTATGTGCCATATTATGGCTCTACTTTTTTTGTGTTGAATACGCATTTTATTATTACCTAATTAATCATAGCAGCAACAAAAGTCAGGAATTCATCGAGATGGCGAAGGAAGAAACCCAGAAGAAAAAAGTCCCTACCGCACTGAAAAGACACAAGCAGAGCCTCAAGCGCAGAATGATCAACAAAATGCGCAAGTCACGCGTCAAGACCGCTGAAAGCAACTTGAACGCTGCCATCAAGGCAGGAAAGAATGACGAAGTCAAGGCACTCCTAGCAAAGTGCTTCTCGGAACTCGATAGGGCTGCCTCGAAAGGTACCATTCACAAGAACAAGGCTGACAGGAAGAAAGCACGCTTGAACGCACGAGTCTCCACGATGGCATAGGCCTTTTCAGAACCAACACTCGCCCGAGCTTCTCGGCATCAAGTGCACGTCACTTGGTGCCGTTTTGCTTAATAACCGTTTTTGAAAGCATTCACCTGCCACCAATAGGAACTGTACCAGATGGAATTCAGAACACCAAACAAGAACCTAGGACAGAATTTCAAGATTTGGGCGGAAAAATTCAGCAAGAACACGGTGCTCATTCAGCTCAATGAATACAATGAGATGATCCAAACATCCTATTGGCAGCTGAAAGCCGATGTTGACGCATGGGTCGAATATTTCCGCAAGAACGGAGTCGAACCAGGTGACAGAGTCGCGATGGTCGCGGCGAAATGCCCCGGGCACTTCAGGTTCTTCTACGCCTGCTGGACCATGGGCGCAATCGCAGTCCCCATCTGCGAAAGCCTCGGTGACAAGGAAATGTCCTTCATCATCAAGGATTCGTCCCCGAAGATCCTCATCACGGACAAGCAATTCCTAAAAAAAGTAGAAACAAACGCCCAGGGAATCAAAATCGTCCTCATGGATGACATCCCCACAGCGCCAGTCGCACCGGACTTCAAGCCCCTCGGAGCGGTCGAAGTCTCGGAAGACGAAACCGCGGCGCTTATCTATACCTCGGGTTCGACAGGGATGCCCAAGGGAGTCATGCTCTCCCACAAGGCAATCCTCGTCAACGCCGACAATGCCCTGAGGATATTCCAGCTGAAGCCGACAGATCGCCTGATTTCGATCCTCCCCTACTGGCATGCCTACGCGCTCACCTGCGAAATCGCCTGTGTCCCGATGGGCGGCGGCATCGTCGCAGTGGCAAGGGACATGAAGGATTTCAAGAAGAACATCGCCGTCTACAAGCCCACGCTCATGATCGTCGTCCCCAGGGTCATCGAACTCCTCAAGACGAGCATCGACAAGAAGATCGAGACGATGCCCCCAAAGGTGAAATCACTAATCGAAAAGGCTATCTACAATGCATCCCGCATCTTCACCGCACGACCCAAGCTGGACGGCGGCATCCTCAGGATCTTCACCCACCACCTGTTCTACGACCCGCTGGTATTCAGGAAATTCCGCGCACCCTTTGGCGGTGCCCTGAGATTCATCGTCTCCGGAGGAGCGCCCTTGGACCTGGAGCTCCAAATCTTCTTCAAGTACCTGGGAATCCCACTCCTCCAAGGATACGGACTAACAGAGGCCGCACCTATCGTATCCTCGAACAGCACCGAAGACCACCTCCTTGGATCAATCGGCAAAGTCTTCCATTGGCTTACACCGGAAGGCGGCGGAGACTATACCTTCAAGGACGAAAATGGAAACATCGGAAAAAACGTCCACGGCCTGCTGCTGCTCAAGGGCGACTGCGTCATGAAGGGATATTGGAACCATACGGACGCATCCGCGAAATCCTTCGAGGACGGATGGCTCAATACCGGTGACGTCGCATACGAAAAGGATGGATTCCTATTCATTGACGGCAGGAAAGGAAATATGATCGTCCTAATCGGCGGTGAAAAACTCCACCCCGAACACGTCGAAGACGCGATCAAGGCTTCGCCGCTCATCACCGAAGCAATGGTCATCGGAGAAAAATGCAAGAACGTCTATGCCCTCGTCAACGTCAACCACGATGCCGTCAAAGGACTGTCAGAGGATGAAGTCCGCGCCAAGGTCAAGGCCGACGTGCAGGAGCTGTCGAAACACTTGGCCGCATACCAAAAGCCGAAGGATGTCCTCGTGCTGCCGGACTTCTCGGTCGACGAGGGAACCCTGACCGCAACGCTCAAGGTCAGAAGACACAAAATCAACGAACTCCACAAGGATAGAATCGAGGAATTCCTCAAGGGCAACGGAGAGGAAATAGCAACGAAGCGAGAGGTCGAAATCGCCTCTTCAAAAATCCTCGAATCCCTAGCGGACGCAACGCTGGGCAACAACAGCTAAACCCATACCACTCCACCATGGCTACCAAGCGCAAGCGGTTCGACCTGGAAATCCTGTTGGCTGACATCCATGTCCCGTCACTCGAAAAATCGGGCAAGAACCTGCACGCCTTGACCATAGACTTGGTATGCCCGAGGACAAACGTCGCGCTGAAGTCAACCACAAAGACCATCCCGCTGGTCAATGGACGCTGCCCTACGCAGCTCTGGCCTTGGACCCATAAAATCTGCTTCAAGGAAACCGTCGAAGGCAACTTCGGACTCAAGGTCACCATTACCGAAAAGCTATCGCGGACCCAACTGCGGAAACTCTTGAGATTCGTGGCAGGAAAGTCATTGGACGTGGGCGCCGACGTGATGGAAGACGCAATTCCAGTGCCATACCTCGACGAAATCGCAACATTCCCTGTGATATACGCATCAAAGCAACTGCTCGCCGCAGTCAACGCTAAAATCATCGCCGAAGGATGCCTCGACCTCAATGCCGATGAGCTGGATGGGAAAGCCTCAACCCTCGTGCTGCCATTGACGTCAAGGCGAAAACTCAACATGAATGCAAGCCTTGGCGAAATGGATCCCGACGGAGAAGTAACCTTCACAGCTTCACCTATCTAGGCACCCCAGGCAACAGGAAACTTCCCAATGGCACAGCTTAAAATGGTCTACCTCAAGGAATTCGGTTGCCCTGACGAATTCCCAGTCCCGGAAGGCTTCTCGTTCGTCCCATTCACAATGGAACTCGCGCCGCAATACTACCAGCTTAGAATCGACGGCGGCTTCACATCGCCCTGGGACGACGAGGCATTCAAGAAATACGAACCAAAACTCACTCCGAACGGACTAATCCTCGTAAAGCACAACGAATCCGGAAGGCTCGCTGCAGCAGCCTCCGCCGAAAAACGAATCCTCCCGCCAGAACCGCCTTTTGATGCATCACTCGGATGGGTCATTGCGCACCCGGATTTCAGGGGCAGGAAACTCGGCAAACTCGTCTGCACAACCGTAACCAGAAAGCTGATCCTCGAAGGCTATGCCAAACTCGTCCTCGCAACAGACGACTTCAGGATCCCGGCAATCGCCACATACCTCAATATCGGATGGATCCCATGGCTATACGAACCCGATATGCAGGAACGCTGGCAAAATGTCCTCAAAACACTCGGCAGGACAAATGTCAAACCCGTCGATATCCCGCCGCCTACCCCCTGGGAAAACTATCCAACAACCATATTTTGACGACTTATCCGTAAAACACGTCGGCAAAAAGTTGTTTTTCGGACAATTGGTTTTATATTTATAATTTATTTATTCTCGCAACGAACATTGCCTTGAGCATTGAGAGTTTTTTGATCATTCAACATCCCGGAGCCTTCAAGTCATGACCACGTTCCTCATCGTCATCCTGTCCATCATCTCGCTCTTGTCAGCCATTTTCCTGATTGGCATCATCATGATTCAGCAGAACAAGGCCGGTGGCGGTCTCGGCGCCGTTTCCGGCGGCATGACCGAATCGATGTTCGGCGCCTCCGCAGGCAATGTCCTTTCCAAGGCTACCGCATATACCGCGGCAATTTTCCTAATCTCGACCCTCCTCCTGGCAGCAGTCACCGGAAGATGGAGCGGACGCAAGTCAATCATGGACAGCGTGAAGGATACGCCAGCCCCAATCGCCGCTGAAGCACTGCCGGCGGAAGAGGCAAAGCCGGCGGAAGAGGCAAAGCCGGCGGAAGAGGCAAAGCCGGCGGAAGAGGCAAAGCCGGCGGAAGAGGCAAAATAATACGCTGACAGGCACAATCAAAGATCCATATCCCAGCAGCCGTTCTCGCTTCACGGGAACGGCTGTTTTTTATCTCTGCTAACCTTTCAGTTCATTGTTCGTAGCGATAAAAATAGCAAACAAAAGCCCAACAGGCAAAAAAAAACGCTTGTTTTCTAATTTTCTCTCTTATCCCTCTTGTTTTTTCCAAGATTTGTGTCATTTTTATATCAATACGGAAAAGGGCAATAGTTTATATTCTTTGGCACTGCTTATGTTCACAATTACATCAACGGTTCAAAACGCGTACGGAATTCACTGCCGTCCGGCCGGCGTCATCACAAAGGCGGTTCAAGGCTACAAGGGAAAAATCGAAATCAAGGAAGCTGACGGCAATGTCGCCAATCCGGCTTCCGTTCTTTCTTTGTTATCATTGGGACTGACCTGTGGAGACAGAGTCACCATTACCGTGGATGGTCCGGACGAGGAAGCAATCGCCAACAAATTGGCAACGCTAATCGCTTCACATTTCGATTTCGAAAAATAAAAGCCCTGGATGCTCAAGACTGGTCAAAGGGCTATTGAGTTTGCGAATCACGTTTCACATCGACTCCCAAACAGGAGGTAGCCTATGAAAATCGCCAAACTCCCTGACAAACTGCAAGGGAAGTGGATTTGGACTGAAAGAAAGCATCATCATGCAACTCAGCACGTCCTGCTCCGAAAGGAATTTACATTGGACGAAATCCCAGGCACAGCCGAAATTTGGATTGCTTCACAGGCTAAATACATCCTCTTCGTCAATGGAAGATTCTATTCCGCAGGACCAACACCACACCCGGCAAACGCAACATACGCAACCAGGCTTGACATCACGCACTTGATGCAAGTCGGCAAAAACGACTTGGCAATCCATGCGTTCAGCGACCAAACTCCATGCGTCGCACACAAGCCCGACGCACCGGCAATCTGGATGCAATTGAGCTGCGACGACAACATCCAAGTCGTCACGGACGAATCCTGGCTCTGCCTGAACGCAGAATGCTACCTGGAATCCGGAGTCAGGGCATCCTCGACGACCCCGTACACCGAAATCCTCGACCTCAGGGACTACCCGCTCCATTGGCAGACCCTCTCGACCAATAGCCTTATTACCCAGTCTTCCCTCCCCTGGAAACCGCCCAAAACCGCAATCCCCATCACGGAATCCCAAACGACCATCGAGTCGGAACCCGATTTCAATCGCATGTGGGACATCGCATTCCCTCCGGAACTCGTCGCCAAAGGCACCTTCAAGCAACGAAACGAAGTCCTTTGGATCTCCTTCTCCGATTGCTTCAAGGGTAAGGTTCCAAACGGACTCTATGCTGCAGAAGCATTCATCTACTGCCCGACGAAAATGGAGCCGCAAATCGCACTCTGCATCTGTGACGAACCCTACAAGATCTTTGTCAACAACGAACTCGTCAAAAAACAGGCTGTCCCGAAACCAGAGGCAAGAAACTATCCAAACACATACCTTGACAGAAGACTCACATCCGAGGAACTCGAACCGCAGGAAACGCAAATTTCACTCAGGAAAGGCTGGAACAGGATCCTGGTTCTCCAGCATTGCACCAACCTAGCCTCAGGTGTGACCATCATCTGGGCAGGCCTCAAGGACAACCAATTCCCAATCCACAGAAAACCAGACCAGGCCGCACAACACGGTTGGAACCTGGCAGGACCACTTAACGCCCCGTTCCCGCTCATAAACCCAGACTTCCCACTTGACAGCCTACCCAAAACCCCATTCCTAAGCAGCGAAGACCAAAGCCGGGACATCGCACCGTTCTACTTTGCTTGCCAATTCAAGGCAACCCAGAAAAACGACCCCTCGCTAAAACTCCCCCATTCGCTCGGGGCAGCTGAAACACTCATCCTCGA
>JAGVUR010000169.1 GCA_019136135.1 Verrucomicrobiota bacterium | reverse complement strand
GAGGCTCCTGTCGCGCTTCAGGCGGTTGGCCCTGGCGTAGATCCTGGTGCAGTGCCGCTTCAGCATCGCGACGAACTTGCCCAGGTCGTTCAGGTCCCTTCCCGTGTAGTCCAGATGGAGCGGGAACCCGAGGCCGGCG
The DNA here is from genome assembly GCA_019136135.1 of Verrucomicrobiota bacterium. Lineage (GTDB taxonomy): Bacteria > Verrucomicrobiota > Lentisphaeria > Oligosphaerales > Oligosphaeraceae > UBA1407. The sequence continues at coordinate 30,965 of JAGVUR010000169.1, read as the reverse complement.
TACTCGAAGCAGCGCCGGTCCACCTCGTCCTGGGGCAGCTCGTCCTTCGGCAGGTAGACCATCAGCACAGCCAGGTCGTGGGTGAAGTCCGCCTTCAGGACCGTGATGTTGAAGAGCCGCTCCAGGATTCCCATGTACGCCCTGAACATCATCAGGTAGTCGACCTTTTTCCTCCCCCTCCTGCCGCCTGTCCCGGGCATCTGGGCTTCAACCTTCCCCGCTTTCCTCGCCTTCTTCCCGTCCTTGGGCTTCAGCTTCTTCCCTTGTTCCTGCCCGTCCTTGGGCTTCTTCCCTTGCTCCTGCCCGCCCTCCTGCCTTAGAAGCTGGGCCATCTCCGGACGAAAGCAAATGCACACCTCGAACACCATCCCGACCGACTTGTCGTACGTGAACTTCCTGTAGCCCATAGACATTTCTCCTTCATTTTTACAACCATCCCAATCATAAACAATATTGTTTTTGCTTATACACCCAATAAAATACTGCGCAAAACCAGCGATGCAAATTATTATTTGTACTTTTTTTGTATTTTTTCGTTATTTTTTGTCAATCAAAAATAATCATAATAATTCCTTTCATTCCATTATGACTTTTGCAATACGATTAAGAATAATGAAGAATGAATTAAAGAAACATATAAATGAATTATCATGGAGTTTTGCGAGTAACAAATTTAACAAGATTAGGCTGATTCAAGTATGCAATCAAATCATTCAGATGCCAGAAAATGAAACGATGCTTAATGGAATGAAAGCTGACAGAAGGCGAAATCATTCCTTAAGTAAAAGAACCAGCATAGCCACCCAGAATTAGCTTCTCCCACCCCAAGGATCAGTCGGTTCAAGTACGGGCACCCGGGGTGCCCGTACTTGAGCGATGTCACTGGTCAAGCGACTGAAAATGGCGCGTCCCAGCCAAACGAATCGGAAAAGTCGGACGAATCTGCCTTGATGCAGAACAAGACTGGTTTAGGTACGGGCACCCCAGGTGCTCGTACTTGTGTTTCGATTGATGCAGCAGGCGGAAGACTTGGAGGTTTTGAGCTGGAATTTTGGCGGAGAAAACGGCAATAGCTTGAGTATAGGCACCCCGGGTGCTCGTACCCAGATGATGTCACCAGTCAAGGGGTTTAAAAAGGCGTATTCCTAGTCGGACGGGGCGGACAAAATTGCCCTGCAACAGGACACGACGGTTTTAGGTACGGGCACCCGGGGTGCTCGTACCTAAGCGAATCCGTAAATTAGCGGAAAGAATGCAGAGGTTTTATCGCGACAGGCGAAAGGGCGGGAAAACGCAAAGATTTAGGCTGATGAATTGGCATCCGTTTGAGTACGGGCACCCGGGGTGCTCGTACCTAAGTCAATCCATCTAGACAGGCTGGTTTTGGCTTCTATTTTTGGTTCATAGACCCCAACCCCATAGGTCACATTCGTCCCAGTCCCATACCCCCAGTCCCAATTTTCACGCCTTCGAGTTGATTGCGTTCAATCCGAATTTCCTGAAGAGTTCCGCTACCCGTTCCAGGTCCTCAACGGTCGGCGACTCGACATCCGGCATCGTATCCGGCACGCCAAGCGACAGGAATTTTGAGCGTGCCATCGAGTGATAGGCCAGCAATCTGACTGCGGTGATGTTCTCGAGCGAGGCGAGGAATGAAGCCATTTTGTCCAAGGTCGGTTCATCCATATTGAATTCCGGGATCAATGGGATTCGGATTTCGATTGGTTTTCCTGTTTTGGACAATCGAACCAGATTTTCCAGGATCAGTTCATTTGATTCGCCTGTGCCTTGTCGATGGCGTTCCGGGTCGCTATGTTTGAAGTCATATAGGAACATATCTGTTACCGGCAAGACTTTCAGGAAGCTATCCCATTTGACCAATCCACAGGTATCGATTGCGCAATGGACATCGCTCTTGTGCAGTTCCTCGAAGAGGTCATGGCAAAATGTGGGTTGCAGCAAGGGTTCCCCGCCAGACAGGGTCGCTCCCCCGTTGGAATTCTTGTAGAACGGGAGATCTTCCAGGATTGTGGCGGCAGCCTCGTCCACGGAAATGCTTCGCCCATAGAGGATAAGCGCGTCATGAAGGCATTCATCAACGCAGGCACCGCAATGAACGCAGGCCTCGCGACGCAATTCGTGGATCCCTTCCGTCGTGAAAACATGCGCTTTCCTGGGACAAACCGCCGCACAATCGCCACAATTGGCGCACTTGTGACTTAAAAACGACAACTCAGGAAACCCATTGCGACTCTCAGGATTGTGGCACCAAAGACATCGCAATGGACATCCCTTCAAAAATATAGTCGTACGTATTCCGGGTCCATCGTGAACAGCAAATCGCTTGATGTCAACCAATCTGGCTGTCGCATTCGACATGACAACTCTACTCCTCGAACAAGCCCGCTTCGCGAAGCAGATACACTGCGACAAATGCCACACTGGACATTAAATCGTCAAGCTTAAGTTGCTCGGCGTCACCATGTGCGTATTGCAGCTGTCCTGCACCACTGGTGATCACCGGCATATCGGGGCGGATTTTCGCGAAGAGCCTGGCATCGCAGGAAACAGTCCAGCCCATGATCGGGTGGTCTTTCCAAATTCCCACATCCTTGGCCGCCTGGATCGCACGGCGCATTTGAGGCGAGTCAGGATCGCCGTCAAAAGCGTCGTTGTGCAATTTGTCATACCCGACTTCAATGGCAGCGGCATCCAACGGCAAGCCTTGCATGGACAGATAGTGCGCAACCCCAGCTGACGCAGCGCCACGAATCCGTTCCATCACCTCGTCGATCTCATGGGTTGGAACAAACCCTTGCCCTCCTTCCAAATTCAAGGTCCTGGACGACTCGTCAACATCGTGCAGCCGCAAGATTACTTGACCGCCAGAAGCTTGAGCAATCTTGTCTTTCGAACGATACAAGCCACGCACAAAGCAAGCCATCTTTGTGATCGCGCCATCGTTCTCCATGATCGAACCCATGTGACCTGTGGAGCCATGGACGCGACAAATGTACCCGAACGGGGCTTCCTCCAAATCAAAGTGACGAGCAACCTTCGGCTTGCCGGATGTCCCATCCATTACCTTCGTCTTGTCGCCGTACAGTGCCACATAGTCAGCCAGCGCAAAGGCAATCGCATCATCGATCAGCTCGCGAACACGACCCGATCGAGAACCCGTCAACACGATGTCAAAGGCAACTTCACCGCAAATCCGGCTCGGATGCTCACCATAAGAACCGATGATCCCATGGCACGTCTGAACAGGACGTTGCGGAAATAACCCGTGGCGGCTCTCAGACTTGATCGATCGACCTTCCTGCTCCAATTGCTCGTACACAAAGGATGCCAACTCAAGCATATTCGCATTCCGATCATGCGCCTCCAAGCGAGCCTGGTACCAGACTGCACCGCGATTCGCAGGATGTATGTCATTCCCGCAACATTCCAAAACCAACAGCGACGAATACAAGTCGCTCAGCGATTTATCAAGCGCCAGCGATAGCGAGCCGTTGCCACCAGTTTCCTCCTCAACAACAAACATCCCAATCACATCACGGGACAAGGACTTGCCAAAACGGGACAGGACATCGCCCAAAATCCGCAAGGCAACGATGGTCGATACCACCGACCCCTTGTCGTCACAAGAACCACGACCAAACACGATTCCATCTTCAACGCGAGGGGGGAAATACGGCTTGACCACGTCGATATGCGAGTTTACGGCGACCCCGTTTCTCCGTCCTTTCTTTCCGTCAGCGAAGAACAGCAAGTTGACTCGTTCGGCATAGACCTCTTCTGGCGAAAGTCCATCCGGGCAGTCCTCTGTCTTGGTGAAATGCAGCTGCGAGTACGCGGGATGGTTGGCGATGGCGGGATCGATCTTCCGTCGCTCACTGCGTGTCTTTCCCAGTTTCACCTTAGCCAGCTCCCGTTCCAGGATGTCGAACACCTTTGCTTCCGCGTCCCGCATAATGGTGACATCGCTTGCCGGGGTCGTATCGATCTTGCAGATTTCCACCAGCAGCGAGGTTGCCTTGTCCCGCCATTCCTGCGATTTAGTTGCCTTGAGGATTTCGTCGATAATAGCCTTCACGGTTATTCTCCCAAGATTTCATCCATTGCTTCAGACAAAACGTACAAGCCTTCTTCCAGCGCATCTTCCGGCGTCGTCAACGGCGGGCAAATCTTGATGCATTCGCCATAGATTCCCACTGGGGCGAACATCAGCAGACCTCGCTCGTAGCAAGCCTGGTTCAAAGCCAACGCCATCCCGGGATCCGGCTCCTTCGTGCCTGGCTTCACAACAAGCATGCCGCCAACCAAGCCACGATGGTAGCATGCCCCAATGCGAGTACGATGACGGGCGCTCAGCGTGTCCAATGCCTCGCCAAATCGCACTGACAACTGCTGCGCCCGGCCAGACAAGTCCTCGCGCAACAGTACCTTCAAATTCGCCAATGCAGCCGCCACAGGAAGTGGGCTGCCTGAATGTGTGCTCGTCATTGATCGGGGCGGGAACAGATCCATAATGTCGTTTCGACCAATCACCGCAGACAACGGCAAGCTTGACGTTATGCCCTTTCCGCAGCAGATCAAATCAGGTACCAAATCGTACCACTGCCAGCAATAGAACTTGCCTGTGCGACCGAAGCCCGATTGAACTTCGTCCATGATCAAAACCACATCGTTGGCCTTGCACCACTTGCCCAACTTGCGCGCATACTCGTCAGGGAAGAAATTCGGTCCCACGCCCTGATATGCCTCGCTGATCACTCCCGCAATATCGTCCGGCGTATAGCCTGCGTCTTTAATCGTTTGCAAAAACACGTCAAAGCTGGTGTCTTCATTGTAGAAACCATCCGGGAACGGGACATGAACGTACCCGCCTGGCAATTCCGCGATCCATTCCTTCGCCTTTTTGCTCCCTCCGATCATCACCGCCCCCATGGTCCGTCCATGAAACGCGCCTGTAAATGTCACGATCACGTGTTTTCGCGAGCCGTATTTGCTCATCCCGTACGTCCGCGCCATTTTCACGGCGGTCTCCGTCGCCTCGGTTCCTGCGGAGAGCAGGTATGCCTTATCCAGCCCTTTGGGGGCTGTTGACGCCAGCAATTCGCAAAGTTCGATTCGTCTTTCATGGGTGAAAATGTAGGTGCTGAGCAACGGCTTGTCGACGACTTCCCTGATCGCGGCACAGATTTCCGGATGCCCATGCCCCGCATTGGTGATCAGCACACCGCTGGACCAATCCAACCACATGTTTCCCCAACGATCGTACACATTGACGCCTTCCGCGCGATCCCATACCACAGGAGGCTGACCAACCATGCTAATGGGTTCGCACTTGCGCATCCGCTCAAATAAGGGCAACGACTCAGGTACAGGCAAGGACGTGCAAATCCTACGCCATTTTGTCTCGACTTTCGCTACCTCTCGGGGAACCATGTTGTACGAATACGTTGCCATTTTACTTACTCCTGAATTTATTTCCTAACGACCTTTTATAAAGGTAAAAAATACTATAATCCGCACAATCATTTTCGCCCCGATTCCTTTGACAATTCGTTGACTTTATGCAATATTTCTTTAAGCAACCGATATTCATTTCACATTATGCGTTCACCCTAAGACCAAAGGAGCCATTCGATGAGAAGCCTAAGCGTTATATCGGGACTTTGCCTAGGAGCCTTGCTGACATCATGCGTCGCGCAACAAGAACCTACATTCAATCCAAATCCAAAAGGAATCAACGTCTATGTCTCGCCAACAGGAGACGACGCCAATGACGGAAATTCACCTAACACCCCAATCCTATCGATTCAACAGGCACAGAAACTCGTCAGAAGCAATCCGAAACGAGGTGAAACACCGATTACGGTCCACCTCCTTGAAGGGACTTACACTATCGAAAGCGAACTGACATTCATTCCTGAAGATGGTGGAACAGAACAAGCGCCCGTCACCTGGCAAGCATTCAGCAACCACAAGCCAATCATATCAGGCGGCAAAACCATCACTGGCTGGAAGGTCGATAAAAATGGAATCTGGTCCGTCACCATCCCCGATGCGATCAACGGAAACCAGCCTGACGGCAAGTGGAACATCACGCAGCTCTTCGTCAATGGACAACGGAGACAACGATGCAGACTCCCCAAAACAGGCTACTTCAGAATGAAGGACAGAGCCGTGCAATGGGGCTCCAGAGACGAAGCAAGCAAGAACCCAAGGTCCTATGATACGTTCATCTACAGGGAAGAAGAAGTCAAGCCCTGGAACGATGTCAGCAATGCAGTTATCGTCATGTACAACTCCTGGACAGCATCAATCCATTGGATCAAGGAAATCAATCCTACGGACAAAACCTTGACCTTCACGCAAAGAATGCATTGGCCAGTCGGATATTGGGACAAACAAGCCAGATTCCACCTCGAAAACCTAAAGGAAGCGTTCACAGATCCAGGCGAATGGCTCATGGACTACAAGACCGGGACGCTCTCATACAAACCAATGCCAGGAGAAACTCCGGAAAACACAACCGTCATCGCGCCAGTCGCAAAGCAATTGCTGACTATCAAGGGCGACGACAAGCTGGGACTCTACGTCGAGCACCTCAATTTCCGCGGCATTGCCTTCCAGCATTGCCTGTTCCCCTTGAATGTCAACGAGATGCACGACGGCCAAGCAGCTGTCGGATTGACCGCCGCCGTCCAGACCGAAGGTGCAAGGCACTGTGAATTCTCGGACTTGGAAATCAGCCAGATCGGCGTCTATGGATTCTGGTTTGGCAAGGGCAGCCAGCACAACAAGCTGATCCGTTCCGAACTACACGACCTGGGAGGCGGTGGCGTCAGAATCGGATTGCCCGGAGGCGAAGGAAATCCAGATACAGCCTGCGGCTACAATCTTGTCGAAAACTGCTTTATCCACAATGGCGGACTGATTGCGCCGGCAGCCGTCGGTGCAATTATCTTCAAGTCGTCCTACAACACCTTGAGGCACAATGAAATCTGCGACTTGTACTACAGCGCCGTCTCGATCGGATGGTCATGGGGCTACGCACCATCCTCCGCAAACAACAATATCTGCGAATACAACCACCTGCACCATATTGGGTACGGCGTCCTCTCAGACATGGGAGCAATCTACACACTCGGCATCTCGCCGGGAACAACCCTCAGAGGCAATCATATCCACGACGTTTTCTCCTACTCATACGGAGGATGGGGACTCTATACCGATGAAGGCTCAACAGGCGTCCTAATGGAGCACAATGTGGTCTATAACACCAAATCCGGCGGATTCCACCAACACTACGGACGAGACAATATCGTACGAAACAATATCCTAGCTTTTGCAAAAGAAGGACAAATCATCCGTTCCAGACAGGAAGACCACTCATCGTTTACCGTACAAAACAACGTGGTGATCTTCGATAACGGAAGACCATACGGCGGCAACTGGGGCAACAAAAACTACACGATGAAAAACAATCTCTACTGGGATGTCACAAAGCTACCGTTCGCTTTCGCGGGATTCACGCTCGAAGAAGCACAAGAAGAGGAAGGCAACGAAATCGGCTCCGTTATCGTCGATCCAAAATTCCGAAATCCCAAGGAGTTTGATTTCCAGCTTCTCCCGGGTTCACCCGCCAAACCTTACATCCAAGGCGCACTCGATGCACAAAAGATCGCTGGACTAACAGGTCCTAAATGGTGGACCGACAAACCCAAGGCAATCACCTTCAAAAGCATCGATCCGTATATGATCCAACCTCCAACCGATAGGCCAAAAGTCGGCTCGCAATATAATTTAAAGCTCGATTTCGGCCTGTCTAAACTAGGTGACAAATCACCAGAAGGACATACAAACGGAGAAAGCGATCAATTCAAAACATCGATCCGGGTCAGCGACGATATCAATGCACCGGGTACAAAGTATGCACTCAAATTCGTTGACGCTCCAGGACAAGCGGTCAATTGGCAACCACACCTGACTTTCGGTCCAAGATGGAGAAAAAACATCGTCGTAGGAGAATTCGACGCATTCCTGAAGACCGAGGACGCCATCCTCTGGCACGAATGGAGAGACTCTTCGGCACCGTACAAGGTCGGGCCCAATATCAGATGCTTTGGAAATGGGAAATTGACCTCAATGGACAAGGAGATCGGTACCGTCCCATTCCAAACTTGGTTCCATGTCAAGATTACCTGCAAAATCGGCAAACAACAAGACAAACCAGTCTTTGACCTGGAAATCACACCACAGGGAGGACAAACAACAACCTACGAAAACCTCCCAATCGGAAACAACGACTGGAACCAGGTCACATGGCTAGGCTTCGTCTCCGAAGCAGACGCACCTTCGATATTCTATCTCGGTAACATCGACTTCAAAAACATCAAGTAATCCACAAAGCGGGCAGCGAAGCCCTGCCCGTATCAGCAAGCGGAGGATTGATTATGCACCAGGCACGCCGTCTTTTGTCCCTTACTGTGATGGTGTTGGGTTTCGTGCTCACGGCTGAGCCGTGGCATTTTCCGCTCTATCTCGATAGCGGCCGACCGGCAAAAAAACGCCGCGAGATCCTCATCGACAACCCCGGCAAGTACGCCATTGACGGTGAACAGCTGCGTCTGCGCGCAACGGATCTCGGCCTGGTCGGCACTCCTCGGCGCGAACTGCGCGTGGTCGGCAATTCCGGCCGGGAGCTGCTCTATGCGCTCGCTCCCGACAGCGAGATCATCGCTGCAGACACTGAACTGCTCATCCCCGTGCAATGCGACGCCCAGAGCACGGCCAGCATCTGGCTCTACTACGACAATCCAGCGGCCTGGGACATCCCGGACTTCTGGCTTGAGGACGCTCCCATACTCCGCCAGGGCTTCACCGATTCCTTTGAAGACGGCGACGGGCGCATCCCACCAGGCTGGGAAGAAAAGGATACGGACGACCGCCACATCAACTTGCGCGCCAAAGACGTCGCCCGCAGCGGCACGAAGTCCCTCCATACTCGCGTACTGCCCGACAGCAGGCCAAGCTGGGTAGCCTTCCGCCGCTCACTGACCGTCACTCCCGGCACGCAATTTACCTTCCGTGGCTACATCAAAGGTCGCGGCGTTGCCGGACCGCTTGGCGCGAGCCTCTATGTCAGCCTGCGCGCCGGCAGCGGTACCGATGTCAACTCACGCCACAACCGCAAGCAGAACCTGCCCTTGAAGACCTTTCACGACAAGTACCTCCGTGGCGATTTCGATTGGACGCTGGTCGAGGTATCCGACGTCGTTCCCGATGGCTACACGCTCTTTGGCTGTGGCACCATAGCCTACTGTACCGAGGGCGAGGTGTGGTTCGATGACATTGAACTTAGTTTCACACACCCAGATGGTGAGCCTGGATGGAGCTACCGCCTGCCCGAACCCGAAACCTTGACACTGACAACCATCACCGCTGCCGATGCCTGGGAACTCCCCGCCGAACAATATCCCCTGCGCCTGGTCTTGTCCTATTACAATTTCAAGGACAACCCCATGAACGTACCCATCGCCACCGTGCCCATCAACCGCCTCAGCGCAGGCAACTTCCGAGACGATGATTTTGCCCTCTACGACCAGGGCACCCCTCTGCCATTCTTCCGAGATGGCGATCAGCTCTGGTTTGCGCTGGGAAGCATCCCGCCACGGAGCGAAAAACAAGTCAATCTCTATCTCCGAGCCGACCGCCGCAACCGCGTCCTGCATAGCGCGCAGTCCCAAGCCAGCGAGGTCCTCAGCGACTACGCGGTCAAAACCCGCGATGCCGCCAGTCACGAAGCCTTCGCCAAACTACTTCACTCACCAGCCAACCTGCTGAAAAATCCATCTTTTGAAGACGACAGCGTCTGGACCCGCGCCGGCGAGAATGTGCAGAATGATCGTGTCAAAATGGACTTCGTAGCTGGCGGACTCTTCGGGCAACGCATGGCGCGCATGGTTATTCCCGACAATGCGCCAGGCTGGTTCGGCTTTCGCCAGACAGTTCCGCTCAAGCCCTTAACGGACTATCTGGTCGTTGCCTGGGGACGCAGCCTCAAGGGGCAGCCTTTTTCGCTCCATTCGCATTATTACCAGGCCTCGGAACCTAACAAACGAACCTACCCATCAACGCGCAGTAGCAGCCAAGGCGACTGGACCATGGCATCGATGCTCCTACGCAACGTCTTCAGTGATGGCGTTTTCGAAGTACACCTGACACACAATAAGCCCTGCGAATTCGAATTCGATGGCGTCTTCATGGCCGAGTGCACCACCCTTGGCGGCGTCCGTTACGATTGCGCCATCGATAGGCTTGCAGACAAGCGCCTGCGCGTCTGGCAGCTCGACGCCATCGCCAAGGTCTTTCCCTTCACAGAGCCTCCGGTGACGTCAACGCCCACGACCATCAGTCTGGCCGGCAACGAAGCCGAGAATATCCAGCTGGCACTGCGCTGCAGCGTGCCGCGCCGGCTGAGCATCAGCGCCGAGGCGCCACGACGCGCCGACGGCCAGGCATTGGCGCCACCGGAGATTCATGTCGTCGGCTATGTGCCGGTGGATTCTGTGAGCGCCTATCCTCAGTTCACGCACCTTAAATTCTACGAACGCTGCATCCCGCCGGCATCCTTCGGCGAACGCTATGCCGACCCGCTGTTGCCACAGCACGAACTGGAACTGCCAGCCAATGATACGCACGCTGTGTACGTCGGCTTCAGCGCCAAGGGCGACACCCCCGCCGGCAGCTACCACGGCGAAATCCTCTTCCGGGAAGGCACAGAGATTGTTCACCGCGAGTCCTACAGCGTAATCGTCCATCCCTTCGCCATCCCTAGACGTCCAACCCTCAGCGCCATCTTCGACTTCAGGCCATTCCCCCGCTTGATAGGCAATGTGCCCGACATGACCTACCGCAACTACGAACGAGTCGATATGGCGCGCTTCCTGGCCGGCAAACGCATCAGCATTCACGCAAGCGAGAATTTACAACCAAAATTTGTTGATGGCGCTGTGGAGCTCGACTTCACGGCCTTTGACAAGTACTGCCAAGTAGCTTTTGATGAGTTGGCCGTCCCCCTGCACTACCTGTCCTTGGGTGGCACCTTGTTCAACTTCGGCCATCCGCCACCCGCTCGCTACGGCGAAGCACCCTACGAAGGCACACACCCCTACGAGGGCGTTGACCGCGGTGTCCTGAGACCGGAATATCACGCGAAGATCACCCAAGTTGTGCAAACCGTCTGGAAACATGTCAAGGCCAAAGGCTGGGAAAAGCACTTCATGTTCTACATGTCCGACGAACCTTACCCCAACCGCCCGGGCATAACCGAGCAGATGATCGCCCTCTGCGACATGATACACGAAGCCGTGCCGGAGCTGCCCATTTACGTCAGTACCTGGTCATACGTCCCCGAATGGCTCGGTAAAATCGACCTCTGGGGCATCGGCGCCCAAGGCCAGGCCAGCATAGAAGAAATTGCCGAAATCAAGACGCGAAGCGAGATTCTTGTCACCACCGACGGCCAATTCTGCCTTGACACGCCCTACAACGCCCTCGAACGGCTCATGCCACTCTTCTGCCATGTCCATGGCTTCCGGGGCTACGAATTCTGGGGTATTGACTGGCACATGCGCAATCCCTTCAAGTGGGGTTTCCACCGCGACCGCATCAGCCATGTCCTGCCCGGACAGTACCGCCGCAACCGCTTCCCCAACGGCGACGGCTATTTCATCTATCCCGGCAATATGATTGGCTATCCCGGCATTGTCTCCTGTGTTCGCCTGGAAGCCATTCGCGATGGCATGGAAGATTACGAGTACTTCACCTTGCTCAAGACCCTGGCGGATAAAAGCGGCGATGACGCCGCCAAAGCCGTACTGGCCAAAGCCCGTGCCCTCACGCCCATCCCCAACGCCGGCGGTCGCAAGTCCGAACAGCTGCTTCCCGATCCAGCCGCATTAAGCGCGCTACGCCAGGAAGTCGCTATGCATATCGCCAGACTGCAAGCCAACGGACAGTAGAGCGGCATGACCTGTCCTGAATGCTGAATGATGAATGACTTGTCCGCTACCCCGTCAGCCCCTGTCTGACTAAAAACGCCCCATTTTCACCGCTTGACAGGCGACATCGTCTGAGTACGAGCACCCCGGGTGCCCGTACCTAAAACCATCGCGTCCTGTTGCAGGGCAAATTCGTCCGACCTGTCCGACCTGTCCGACCCCGTCCGACCCCGTCCGACCCCGTCCGACCCTGTCCGACCTGTCCGACCTGTCCGACCCCGTCCGACCTGTCCGACCCCGTCCGACCTGTCCGACCCTGTCCGACCTGTCTGACCCTGTCTGACCCATCCGACAAAAAACACACCGTTTTAGCCGCTTGGCAGGTGACATCGCTTGACTACGAGCACCCCGGGTGCCCGTACCTAAACCGTCGTCTTCCGCAACAGGGCAAATCTGGGCGACTGGCCTGACTGGGGCTTTGTCATGTTTAGCCGCTTGGCAGGTGACATCGCTTGAGTACGAGCACCCCGGGTGCCCGTACCTAAACCGTCGTGTCCTGTTGCAGGGCAAATTCGTCCGACCTGTCCGACCTGTCCGACCTGTCCGACCCCGTCCGACCTGTCCGACCCTGTCCGACCCTGTCCGACCTGTCCGACCCTGTCCGACCTGTCCGACCCTGTCCGACCCTGTCCGACCTGTCCGACCTGTCCGACCCTGTCCGACCTGTCCGACCCTGTCCGACCCTGTCCGACCTGTCCGACCTGTCCGACCCTGTCCGACCCATCCGACAAAAAACACACCGTTTTCGCCGCTTGGCAGGTGACATCGCTTGAGTACGAGCACCCCGGGTGCCCGTACTTACACAAAGCTTCCGCATTTTCGTGCTTTACTTGTAAAAAAAATGGGTTCTTGACATAAGCCATAGAGCTTTACGTCAAGAACCCAAGAAACATGGGGAGCAATCGATCTTCCACCTGGAAGACACTCCCCACTACCGTGCTTTGCCAGCCGAACATTAGTTCGGACAATGACAAGCACTAACATTACAATAGACGGTAAAAAAGGGAAAGCAAATGAAAAATGCAAAAAAATTCATTTTCCTGTCAGGTTGTGCTTGATATCGGCAAAAAATATTTTTTTGCAACCGTCAAACTCACTTCATGCATCTCGCCTCTGACGAATTCTGGTTTCCTGCCCACAGGCGACGGTTTCAAAGGATTTCGGCGGTGACTGCGAGCAAGGCTGGGTACGAGGAATCAAGTTCCCTGACGAAATCGAAGGAGACGATCGTTTTTTCAGGATGCGGATTTCGCCAGGTCAGGACATCGAACATCACCCTGGCTCCGGATTGAGTGTGGCCAGACCATGCGACATTGGCAATCGTTGCCCCGACTTGCGAGTTCCAAGCGGAAATTGTCTTGTTCCAATACAAGTCGATGATTTCATGGGAGCCATCGTCGAAATAAACGATATAATACCCGAGTTTCTGTGGATCCTTTGAGTGGTCTCCGTGCATCAGGGGAGAAGCTACTTTTGACACGGAAGCCGTATGGAGGAATGACAATGACGCCGCCTTGGAATTGATGGGGATTTGACGAATCGCATTCACATCGTCCTTGAGTTCAATCGCCGCAAGGTTGCCCTTGGTTTCAAGCTTGAAGGGAATGAGCGAAAACCATTGAAGCGGACCGGCTGACAATATCGCCTCGGCGCCATGCTCCGATGACAAGCCCATCCAAGGGTTGTTACCGCCTCCGCGAAGAGACACATTGAACCAATTGCTCAAATCATAGGTCAAGAACTTGCTTGGCTGACCTGGTTGGTACGAATCATGCAAGTAACGGAATACATTGTTGGTATGGTAGTTGATCTTTTCGATCGGCATCTTGTCAACAGCCCATGTTCGTTCTGCCGCGAGTACGATTGCTGTCATCAAATGATGCGAGTTGCGGATGAATTCGATTGGCTTCCAGGTTGTTCCGCTGAACCCAAGACAATTTAGGCGTTTGATTTCATCGATAAACGTGGTGATATTTGCGGGCCAGTACCATCCATTTCCCACCAATTGGAAGCCATTGTCCTGGAAGAACTTGACTGATTTATGCGAATTTCCAATGTTGTAGTGCCAATCGAATATTATCACATCCTTGGGGATTTTAGGGAGCGCCTGTGCGGTATTGTAGGGTTCCCCGCCATTGTGCTCAACCAGCAGCTGGTCGCCCCACATCGCCATCCTGATTCCCTTGCTCTTCAGGAATTCATAGAGGATATTGATTTCCTCCGCCAAAAGTTCGCCTCCCGACGCGCCCTTGCACCTGTCGCAGACTCCAATCGGTTCAAAGGTAATTTCATCGAGCGCCACATTGTAGAGTTTTGCCTTTGGGTAGCATTGAAGTTGCTCTTCGATCATATCGAACATGAGCTTATGGATATCCGGGTGCCTTGGGCAATAGTTCCAGAATTTCCATCTTGCCTTCGGGTCTGGATTTTGGATCTCCGCAAAGTGCCTGAATTCTGGTTTATTGAGTATGAAGTCGAAATGCGACATGCATTGTGTCATCGGAAGCGGATTGATGTCATAGAGGTCGATCAGGTCAGCGATTTCCCTGTGCTGGCTTTTGGTCGGCGCATTCTCCCTTGCCAGTTTCGGATGTTTTTCATAGACCATTCTGTCGTCGATTTGGATGGCGATCCAGTTGAATTTGAGTGCTGCAAGCGTATCGATGACCTTGAATGCATCGTCCATGAATTGTTGCGTATCCGGCGCGAAAAGCTGCCAGCCCCTGAATTGCATATTGGGCCAATCGAGAATATCGGCTTGCATCATCGCAACCTGATCATCGTATCTGATGCAGAGTTGCCTCATGGTTTGGATCGCACAGGCGAGTCCACGAGTCGTATTCGCCTTCAAGATCGCTTGCTTTTCGGCGACGATTTCGTAGGCTTCATGCCGTTGCCAAGGAGCGAGGTTAAGGTCTTGTGCGACATCGCCTAGCGTCAGGATGATATCCGCCTGCTCTGGCTTGCCGACTTTTTGGGGCTTGATGCCGAATTGATGGTTGAAGACCCTGCAAAGCACAAGGAAAGACTTTTGGCAGCTTTCATCGAAAAAGACCTTGGGTGAACCAGTCCAGACAATCGCTTTGCTTCCGGTTGCTTGCCTTTGCGGGGCGGGAACGACGAACTTCTCCTGAAGTTGCTCGAGGAGCGACTTTGGCATGATCTCCTGCGGCTTGACATCATCGGGTTCGTGCGGGAGCCACAGCAATCCATTGGCGCCCTCTTCCAGGAAGAATTCGCCGTTGGTTCTGCACCAGGCGCTATTTTGCTGGGCATCTCCGATTTTTCTTGACCTTCCCAATTGCAGTTTGCAAACTTTGTTTTTCGGGATGATTTGCCTTGGGATGTCGATTGTCGCATGTGCAATCCAGGCATTATTCTCCGGTTGTCTTGTAGCGGAGGCGATCCAATCGAGTGCTTTTAAGTTTTCATCCGCTTCTCTGATAAAATCCCAAGAGTGCCAATCCTTGAAAAACCTAGCTGTATCCGGCAGGATTTTGCGTTGCAGGGACTTGCCGTCTGGAGTGATGCCAAAATGGAATATGCCTTGATTTGTGGTCAGGAACAGCTCGATCGTATCATT
Source organism: Verrucomicrobiota bacterium (assembly GCA_019136135.1). Lineage (GTDB taxonomy): Bacteria > Verrucomicrobiota > Lentisphaeria > Oligosphaerales > Oligosphaeraceae > UBA1407. Next base: position 15,308 of record JAGVUR010000169.1, on the reverse strand, counting down.
GTCCCAGAAGCTTTTTTGGTTCAGCTTAAGCTTGTCCAATTCCGGTTCGTGGCAGAGGATCTTGAAATAAAGCTTTTGGTCATGGTATGCCACGCTTGCCTGCGTCGTCACATCCAGTAGCTTCATGTCTTTTCCCAATGTGACGAATGGTGATAGCTGAACCGCCTTTGCCCAATCCGCATCCTGGACGGGCGCTTCCTTTAGCAAGGAAACTCGGGCTTCCGGGATATCATCCAGGCATCGTAACGAGAAGTCGCTAAAATAGATTGGTTCGCCTGGATTTCTGGCGATCAATGAGATGCGGAAGTACGAGCAATCAGCGGTAGTCTTGATTTTCAGGGAAAGCTTTCGCCAATCGGTTTTTGCGTCACGCCCCGGAACATGGGTAAGGTACTCCCTGTTTTTCAGGAATTCGTACCAAAAGACAGCCCATTCGGAATCCGCCTTGACCCAACCCTCCAGAAGGTAGTTGGCATTGGGGCGGATTCCCCTGATATCCGTGGAAGTCCTGTAAACGCCTACCTTGCCGCGCCCAGTCCAATGAATCAACTGGGCTTGACGACCATCAACCTCAACAACTTTCATCGTGCCCCGATGGTCGTCAGGGGCATCCCTCCACCAACCATTCGCAATGCCTTCGCCGACAAATCGACCTTGAGGCAATAGCTCGGCAATCAGAAAGGACGAGCATAACGCCACGCACAGGAACACAATTCTTTTCATTCAGAATCCCACTTAGATTTTCGCTTTGATCAGGAATTGACCAAGAGCCTCGACAGCGCCCAGGTTGGGCATCACAGGGCCATTTTTGCGCATGGCTGCGAGGTCGATGGCCATCACCTGGTCATCAGACGGCGTTGCGGTCAATTTCAGTGCGATAGCGCCATTGAGCACCTTTCTGCCATCGTCTATTGCAACTGGATTTGCTGCTTCAAAGACACCCAGAAGCATTTCGTCACTCGTTCCGTCCGCCAATCGTTCTGCTGCGAATTCGAGCAATTCCCTGATATCTTGGTTTCCGAAGAACACGGCGTGAGGTCCACCATATCCAAATTCAATTGAGACGAGGTTTCCCGGCGTATTGGCATAGCTATGCGGGAAGATCAGGGGGCTTGCGAGACGCGGTCCTTTTTCGTTCATTTGTGTGAAGAATTGATATCCCGATGAGTTGGCACCGAATCTGGTTCCCGTGCAGATTCCCTTCTTTTCCTTCAGTTCAGTACCGATATCTTCTCCAAGGCAGAGAGAAGCGGCAGTCAAGAAAAGTCCACCAGATAAATCAAGATATCCCTTTACTGATTTCAGGTAATTCTTTGCCGAGAAATCCTGCAACGCCATATTGGTTGCATCCGTGCACTTAAACCATTCTGGATGGTCGAGCAATTCTTTTCCTTTTCCGACGTTATCCGGAACCACCCATGCCATCGACTGGACGTAGACCTTGTCCAACATCTGGAATTTCGGCGCCTTGTGTTGTGGCTTGGCACTGATGACCAGGGAGGAATTGTTTCCGCCAATGCCTGCGGAGTTGGTGATTGCCGTCGCAAATGACTTGTTGCGAACCTGAGTACCTGGGTTGCAATCGACGGGAATGCAGTCGGGATCCATGTCATCGTGGTTGATGGTCGGCGGGACTTTGCCTTCGATCATCGCCTTGATCGTGACAGCCGCTTCAGCCAATCCGGCGACGCCCAGGAGATGTCCCAATTGAGACTTGTGGGCAGTGACGGTCAAAGTTGGCAATCGATCGCCGAAGATGTTCCTGAGGGCTGCGGCTTCTGTTTCGTCATTGGCTTTCGTACTGGTTGCATGTGCGCAAATATGCTCGATGTCCTGGGGCTTGAGACCAGCCAATGCCAAGGCGGTTTCCATGACGCGCCTTGAACCGGCGGCTTCCTTGGGAGGAGCCGTCATGTGATGGGCGTTATTGTTGGTGGCGGAGCCGAGGAGCCATGCCAGAGCGGGGGAATCCGATGCGCCTTCCCGCTCCAGAAGCATCGCGGCGGCACCCTCGCTAAAGATCGTCCCAGACCGCTTGCTGTCAAAAGGACGCATGATATCGGTGGTAATGGTTCTGAGATTGGTCAATCCGCACCAGGTTGATTCGGCAAGGTAATCGTAGGCGATGATCAGCATCTTATCTGCTCTCCCCTGCCTGATGACATCTGCTGCGATGCTGACGGCGGCAGCGCCCGATGCACAAGACATCGAGATTTGCATACGCGGTCCGTTGCAATCGAATGCATCTCCGATGTATTGGATGATTTCATCGTAAGGGGCGTATGTTTCTTCAGTGATCACTCCCAGATCGCGTTGTTCCCACCAAGCCCACTCCAAACTTGCCATCGGTCCGAAGTTGGTCGCCAGCAACAAGCCCATTTTTTCCGATGATTGCTTATGTCCCGCTTGCTCGATAGCCTCGCTGGCGGCCATTTTCATCATGGCCCTGGTCAGGTCATCAAGATCGAACTTGCCTTCCAGGTCTGCTTCATTGTCTTGGGAAATAATGCCTGCATTCATTTGAGGATAGACATGGCCGGTAAAGCGATGCCCAGTTGAACTGAAAGCATGCTCAGCCTTGCACATGCGGGCGAAAACCTCGTCAAGATTCTGCCCCATGGAACAATACAACCCCAAACCTGTAATCTTCATATCCATTGGTACTACCTTATGCTGAATGTTGTTCTAAGCGAAATCTTGTGAAAATAACGAGTTGTATGCCTGCATTATTGGTACGAAAAAGCCACTTGGCAAGATAATATCCGCCAAGTGGCTCTAGCTAGTGAATTAGCGTGTCGTCGTTGTCGTTACTTGCCCATTGCCTTGATTGCAGCCTGGGCGGAGGCGACGCGGGCGACTGGAACGCGGAACGGCGAGCAGCTTACGTAGGTCAAGCCTTGGGCAAAGCAGAACTCTACCGATGCGGGATCGCCACCCTGTTCGCCGCAGATACCTACCTTCAGGTTCTTGCGGACGGAACGACCCTTTTGAGTCGCCATTTCGATCAGGGCACCAACGCCGTTCTTGTCGATGGTTTGGAAAGGATCTGCCGGCAGGAGTCGCTTGTCCAGATAACCATTCATGAAGCTGCCGATATCGTCGCGTGAGAATCCGAATGTCATCTGCGTCAAGTCGTTGGTGCCGAAGCTGAAGAATTCGGCGACACCTGCCATCTGATCCGCCAAGATTGCCGCCCTGGGGATTTCGATCATTGTACCAACCGTGTACTTGAGTTCCTTCAGATCGAATCTGCGAACGACTTCTTCGTGGACCTTTTCGATGATGGACTTTACGTAGGCGAGTTCGCTGACATCGCAAGTGAGCGGAACCATGATTTCCGGAGTGACATTCTTGCCGTCCTTGATCAGTTCGGCCGCGGCTTCCAGAATGGCGCGGGCTTGGAATTCAGTGACCTCAGGATAGGTGACGGAGAGTCGGACTCCGCGATGCCCCATCATCGGGTTGCTTTCCTCGACTGCGTCAACACGCTTGCGGACTTCGTCTTCGGCGATGTTGAGTGCCTTTGCGAGTTCCAGCCTGCCCAACTGCGAGTGCGGCAAGAATTCGTGGAGCGGGGGATCCAGGAGACGGACGGTGACGGGATAACCTTCCATGACAGCCATCGTGTTCTTGATGTCGGTCTTCATGAATGGGAAGAGTTCCTTCAGCACTGCAGTGCGGTCTGCAGGGGTCGTGCAGAGAATCATTTTGCGGAGGAGGAAGAGCGGTTTTGCTGAGCCTTCGCCGTAGAACATATGCTCGGTACGGAAGAGTCCGATACCTTCCGCGCCGAATTCACGAGCCTTTGTGGCATCGGCTGGGCTGTCCGCATTGGCTCTGACGCCCATGGTGCGGTACTTGTCAACCAATGACATGTAGCGGAGGAATCTGTCGTAGTCGCCGGAAGCGCTCGGGGCGACGAGCGGGAGTTCACCCTCGTAAACCACGCCCTTGGAACCGTTGATCGTCAACACATCGCCTTCGCGGAAGGTACGATTGCCAACCTTCATCGTCTTGTTGCTGGCATCGATAACCATCGCGTCAGCGCCAACAATGCAGGATTTTCCCCAGCCTCGGGCAACGAGCGCCGCGTGCGAGGTCATGCCGCCACGCGAGGTCAAAATACCAACGGCGGCTCTCATTCCTTCGACGTCGTCCGGTGAGGTCTCTTCGCGGACGAGGATGACTTTCTTGCCCAAACGAGACGCCTGGACGGCATCCTGCGCGGTGAAGACGATTTCGCCAGTGGCGGCGCCAGGTCCCGCCGGGAGTCCCTTGACAAGATAGGGTTGCTTGGCTTCGATCTTGGGTTCGATGATGGGAAGGAGGAATTCCAAGACTTGGTTTGGCTGTACTCTGAGGACAGCTGTCTTTTCGTCAATCAAGCCTTCGTCAAACATGTCCAGCGCCATATTGATGGCTGCCTTGCCACCACGCTTGCCGGTTCTGCACTGGAGCATGTAGAGCTTCTTGTCTTCGACAGTGAACTCAATGTCCTGCATGTCCTTGTAGTGCTTTTCCAACTTGGTTCTGATCGCATCGAGTTCCTTGTAGGTTTTCGGCATCAGATCTTCCATTGAATGCATGTGCTTGTTCTGGTCGGTCTTTGTTTCGTCGTTCAACGGAAGCGGCGTACGGATACCAGCGACGACGTCTTCGCCCTGTGCGTTGATCAGCCATTCGCCGAAGAAAAGGTTTTCGCCTGTGGCCGGGTTTCTGGTGAAAGCGACACCTGTCGCCGAAGTATCGCCCATGTTGCCGAAGACCATTGCCTGGACGTTGACGGCAGTTCCCCATTCGTCTGGAATGCCCTCGATCCTGCGATAGCTGACAGCCTTGGCGCCAACCCAAGACTTGAAGACTGCGCCAATGCTGCCCCAAAGCTGCTTGACGGGATCGTCCGGGAATTCTACGCCCAGGACTTCCTCGATCTTGCGCTTGAATGCACCCGCCAAGACCTTCAGGTCATCAGCGGTCAAATCGGTATCCGACTTGTAGTCCTTGATGTACTTGTACTGGTCGAGGATTTCATCCAAGATCTTGCGGATGCCCTTGCCGTCCATGGGCTCAATGCCTTCGGCCTTTTCCATAACAACGTCAGCATACATCATGATCAACCGACGATAGGAATCCCAGACAAAGCGCTCGTTGTTGGTTTTCTTGATCAAGCCTGGAATCGTCAAGGAGGACAATCCGATGTTCAATACGGTATCCATCATGCCGGGCATCGATTGACGGGCGCCGGAACGGCAGGATAGCAACAGGGGATTGTCGGGATCGCCGTACTTGCGACCCATGACCGCCTCAACCTTTGCCAGGGCGGCATCCACTTCCACCTTCAGAGTCTTGGGCATTGTGCAGTTCCCTGCAAAATAAGCGGTGCAGCAATCCGTCGTAATCGTGAAACCTGCCGGAACCGGCAATCCCAAACGACACATTTCAGCCAGGTTCGCACCCTTGCCGCCCAGCTCGTTTCTCATCGACGCATCGCCTTCGGTGTTCTTGTCACCAAAGAAATATACGTACTTGCACCCATCAACTTTCTTGGTTCCTGCCACTGGTGCCGACCCCTTGACCGACGCTGCTTTTTTCTTTTCTGCCATGTCTTCTTTCCTTACGCTTGTCCTACTCTACTTTCGTACCTAATCACACGAAATAAAAAAGGCAATCCGCTAAAGCACCTGATCCATCCTTGGAAGGATGACCAATTTGTCTAGCCAATCGCCTTTCCCTTTCTCTCCCATACCTTTCCACAACTAAGAGTGTTATTTCTTCGCGTCTTTCTTAGCGGCATTGGCACGTTCCTTGACTCGTTCCAAATAACGCTTGCGACGATTCCTCTTTTCCCTTTTCGTGTGTTGCTGACTCATTTGTTAACTCCAAATATAACTAGAACAATGGACTTTTTATAAAACAAACTAGAGAAAACTAATGTAAATCTTCAAATGAAATTTGCAAGTTGAACTACAAAAAATCTTTTCACGATTAACTAATCCGACCAATCCGACCCCGTCCGACTAGGGATGCATCATTTTCAGCCGTTTGGCAGGCGAAATCTCCCAAGTACGAGCACCCCGGGTGCCCGTACCTGAATTGTTGTCATGGTGCCAACTGTTTTTTTTAGGTTTATTTGGTCAATTCGAGGAATCCGACTCTGTCGCAATTTGTTGAATCGCCATTGGTTGCTCGCCACATGATAAATTGATTGGTCGCGGTACGCCTTACGGTGATGTTCGCCCAAAGTCGATCGCCCACTGTGACCCCGATCAGCTCCAAGGGAATGACCCAGCGGCAAGACCAAGACTTCTCGCTAACCTTGGCTTCCAACTTGGCTTGCTGCAAAGCCGGCGCCTCGGCACGTTTCTTGCTGACCAACTTGAAACTTTCAAACTTGCCTGTCGTAAATCCCCTGAAAACATAGATGTCGGAATTCGCTCCGTCAGAAGCCATAAAGGCGAGTTCGACAGCTTCGTTTCCTGCCCATCCTTCACCAAGTTTACGTGTTTTTGGAAGGAACGACTCGACATCGACGATCAGGTTCTTGCCATCGTGCGCAAGCTTTGCACGCGGTGGATTTTCTGCCTTTTCCCCGTTGTAGTTGACCGTGAGATCCATCACCGCAGAAGGCTTTTTCGCCTTTGGAACCTTGAGGGTCGGTAGTGGGCTGAGCTTGACCTTGGTAACCTTTGGCTGCTTGTGATGCGGGAGCACGACCTTGTCGATCGTCCTTTGGATTGGCCATGACGCCCGTCTCGGATCTTTGTAAAGCCCCATCTTTTCGAAGGGGATTTGCTTGAATCCGACCTCGTCGAGCTTGGCTTGGTCTTTGTATTTGATGTCAATGACTTTACCTGCTGAGTCCTTTTTGAGCTTGATCCAGTCGGGTTCATCGTCGAAGACGACATTGTCCTTTACGGTTTGGTATTGTAGCACCGAGTTGTTGATATCGTACCAACGTCCCCCTGCCGAGACATTTCTGACGAACACGTTTCTTTTCGGCACTCCCGGATCGTCGTCGAGGATATTGACGAGATTCGGATAGCGTTTTGCCCAAAGTTCCGATTGGTATGGCATGTTCCTGAGGTATCGTCGGAGTTCTCCGTCCTTGTCATCGGTAGCTTTTTTCTGCCATCCCATGCCACGATTGTCCAAGTGTCCTGATTTCCAGCAATCGACGAAGACGTTGTTATCGACCACATTATCACATCCTCCCCCGATAAAGACCGAGCTATTGCATGCTTCGAAGAGGTTTCCACAGATTTCGTAACCGGAGTGCTGGTCATCCAGGTAGATTGTCATGCCACCGAACGAAGAAGACCCCATAATGTGGTGCCAGTAGTTGAAATTGACCTTGTTTCCTCGTTGTGTCCAGTCTCGTCCAACGTAGAATGCCCCTGCATCCCCGGATTCATATACGGCATTGTGGATTTCATTGAATTCGACGACATGCTCATTTCCTCCAGAAGCGATAGCCATGTGGGGTCCGTGGTGGATGAGGTTATGCGCCAGGCGATTTCCGCACCCGTCTGTTTTCAGTCCTGTTGTGTATGTCCTGTTTCTTCTGGAGTAGTGGTGAACGTGATTGTTTTCGGCGTTGTTATTTCCGTTGGTCAATGTTTTCCTGTCTCCTCCATGGAGACTGACCCCTCCTGCGCCTGTATTGTAGATGTCGCAGCCATAGAGCAGGTTTTCGCTTCCGTTGAAAGTTCCTCCAATCGTGCCTGTGTTCCTGATGACGCAAGACACGACGTGGTTGTGGTTTCCGACTATGGAAAATGCGCTGCCACGGACATTCTCAAAGGTGATTCCCTCGAAGCGAAGGAAACTTGCACTCCTGCCGCGAACTAGCATTTCGGCAACCGAAATCTCAAGGCTGCCACCCTTTTTCGGCGGGATGAAATAGAGCTTCTTAGCAGCTCTGTCAATGTAGTAATCCCCAGGTTCGGAAACCTCGGACAATAGATTGAACACATAGGCACGAACGCGCTCGACCGTAATCCCATAGACAGCCTTTTGATTGGGATTCCGCTGGATCTGATCGGTCTTTGAACCAAAGCCCAAAATCGGCTCGCCCATTTCAGCCCAGTCATGGTGATAGTAGGCGAAAATCCATGGATCCTTTTCACCTTTCCAACGCTGGGAACGACCTTCCGCCTTCAAAACCAAGTTGCCCATGTCAATCTTCTCGGAAACCCCGATAAACCCCGCCTTCGGCCAACGAGACAACTGCATCGGCTGATCGTCGTAAAACAACTCAGCCTCAGAAACAGGACGACCAACGCCAAACCCGTATGGCTTCAAAGTACCTAAATCTGATATCGATGACAAATCAGATTCCAAGACACGGTCGATGACCTCAGGAAGCAACACGGCCTTCACAGAGGCGTCCTGGACGGGCTTTAAGGCACCAGCCACCTGAGACCCTGTCCAACGGACTTCGGCACCGTAGGCGGCACGATACGTCACGGGAGCAAGCTCCGCACCGCTGTCTTCCTTGGTGAACACAACCGGCTCCATAAATCGATAGGTACCTTCGGCAAACTCCACTACGATTCCAGCATCCTTCTTGATCGCCTTCAATTCACGAACCTTTTTTCGAGCCCCTTCCAGTGTCGCCAATGGCTTTCTTGGGGTGCCCGGATTGTTATCGCTTCCGTTTGGCGCTACAAATAAATCTGGGTATTGGGTCATTGAAGGCGTAACTGGTTTCCAAGGTTTTGCTGTAGCGACCATGGCTAGCGCCAGGACGATTCCAGTCGTTGTTTTCATCGGGGGCATTCCTCATATTCTAGAGTTAAACAAAAAGGCCGGCCAGTTCCTTGCAGGATCCGGCCGGCCTTGGTTTCATGTTACCTGTGCCCCCTTGCGGGGGCGTTTCGCCTTACCAATTCCACTCGTCCCCCTGGTACCAGGAGAATGTATCGTCGAGCGCATTGATGTCGATGACTTCAGGACCGACTCCTTCGGGCAGGTTCTCGATGGTACCGCGACCATTGAGGATGTGCTCGATGCTCATATCCTGCGGCTTGAGATCCATCATCATGCGGACGTGCGGGAAGTATTGGAAGGTATTGGTTGCCCACCACTTGCCGGTATATCCGTCGAGGATGTTCCTCAGGTTGCTGTTGAACTCGCCTTCAGATCTGCTGACCCGGTTGACTGGGTGGCTGTTGCCGCCCCAGACCCTGCCGTTCCAGTAGATGATGCCGGGTTCGTAGTTGGGCTTGCCGTCGAAGTAGATCTTGCCGTCAACGGTCGTGCCGTTCATGTAGACCCAGATGAAGCCCTTGCCGCGGCCGTTGTTGTCGGAGCCGTCGCTGTCGACATGGAGTTCGCCGTCCGCGTCGACGGTGACGGGCCTGTTGCCGGGAACGTTGCCGATGACGCCGCCGACCTTCAGGTTGATGTCGCCGCCGGAAACGATGTTGACCTGGTCCGGGCCGCCGTCGGAGAGGATGTCGCCGCCGGCATGGATATTGACGTCGTTGCCGACCTCGATGGCCCTTTCGCCGAGATTGACATCCTTGACAGTCGTGACGACCCCGTTGTAGTCGGCCTTGATGCCCTCGTTCGCGACCCTCAGGCTGTAGGCCGTGAGGATGACGGAGTGGGCGTCGTTTTCGAGTTCGTTGATCATCCCGTCGTCAAGCGCCCTGACATGGTTCGCGAAGACGTGGGTGCGCGGCGCCCCGACGACCACGTCGCCGTCCTTGGCGACCACGTCGTCAAGGTAGAGCGCGTAGGTATCGCTGACATTGGTGTAGATGTCCGAGTCGTTGCCCTCGGCCCTGGCCTCGTACCTGACATAGCCACTGTTGCGGATCTCGACTCCGATGTCCGCGTTGTCGCCGGTCGTATCGAGCTCGATCCTGCCGGCTCCGCTGATGTTGATGAACTGATCCGTGGCGACGTTGCCTTCCTCGTCGAAGGAGATTTCGCCGATTCCATCGGTTGCCTTGATGAAGACCCTTGCGGCCGTGATGTCGCTGAGATCCTTGTTTCCATCTTTGTCCAGGGTATCGGACCTGAGCACCGCGCCATCGGCGTCGATGGAGACGATATCCTTGGCGATGACTTCGTCGATGACCACGTCGCCGCCGTTGTCGGTAATGATGGTGACGTTGCCGTTCGTGGCTTCGATCACGCCGGAGTTGGACAGTTGCCTGATGTTCGCGCCATCGGTGGAGTCAAGCGCGACGTCTCCGTTCTCGGCCACGACATCGCCGATGATGACAGCGTCGCCGTTGCCATGCTGTGTGAATGCGATGTCTTCCTTGGCCTTGAGTCCGGCGACCTCGGTCTTCCTGTCGGAGGTATTGTCGATATTGATGCTGCCTTCGATCGCTTCCGCAGTCAGCTTCCGGGTGGCGGTATCCAGGCTGTCATCCTCGATACCGATGCTTGTGCCCGCCATCAGGACGACTTCAGGCGCCGTGATGTTGGCGTTCTCGTTGTCGGCATTGCCGTCGACGATGCTGCCTTCCGTTGCCGTGATGGCGACCGACTTGTCGGACTTGACGTCTTCGACAGTGATGTCGCCAGTTGCGTTTTCGGCGACGATGGCGCCGTTGGCGAAGATTTCGCCGAGGACGATATCGTCTTCATCTGTGATGTCGAGGTTTCCGCCAACGATGGCGTTGATTTCCGCGATGTTGCCGTCGACGTCGGCATCCTTGTCGGCTTCCAGGTTGACCGTCGCAAGCTTTGCGATCACGTCGAGGTTCAGGTTGCCTTCGCCGTTCTGGGCGATGTCGATGATGCCTGCGGTCGTGTCGGCTTCGCTGATGGTCATCAAGACGTTGTTGTCGTTGTTGGAGACGATGTTGATCCTGTCGGCGTCGCCGATCGTGATTTCCTCGGCGCCGTTGATGACGACTTCACCGTCCCGGCCGATGTTGACGATCTCGTCGAGCGCATCGATGGTGACCTTGTCGGCATCGAGGGTCGAGGCGTCGATGGCGTCGGCAGTGATGGTGATTCCATCGATGTCGGTCATGCCAGCGATGGTATCGGTATCAGCTGCGCCTTCGTAGACATTTTCAGCCCTGATGTTCGTATTGTCGATGGCGGAGGCAATGATTTGGACATCGTCCGCTCCGTGGATGGCGGAATCGATGATGGTTGTCTCGCCATCGCCATTGATGAAGACATCGCCGCCCATGTAGGCTTCGAATCCGCCAGCTGCTTCTTCGTCTGCCGGGACGTCCAGCGCGGTGATGTTGGTGTTGATGATGGCGTCGGTGTTGTAGACAAGGATGTCGCCATTCTTGTTGATGATATTGGAGTCGGCCAGCGCCTCGGAAGCGGAGACTTGGAGGAGTCCGTTCTCGGCGACCAGCGTGGCTCCGACGATGTAGCCGGCCTCGATGTCAATGCCATCATGGCCAACAATGTTATTGCTGTCAAGTTCGCCTTCGACGTCGATTTCGACGATGCCCTTCTTGGCCCAGAAGGTATTTCCAACGGCGTGGAGGATATTCTCGTCGCCTTCGGTTTCGGTGCCGGCGGTGATGTTGCCGTCCTCGGCGATGAATCCGGATTCGGCGACGTACTTGGCGAGGACGGTGATCGCATCCTGCTTGCCGTTCGCCTTGGTCTCGGAAGCCGGGTTCCAGGCTCCGTCCTTGGCTGCGGCGGTGAAGCCGGAGTTGTCGATTTCATTGCCGGCGCGGACATCGATCCACTGGGTGGCCGTGACCTGGGTACCGGTGATGTTGTTTTCCTTCGCAGTCAAGACCACGTTGCCGAAGCTGGCGATATCGACCCCGGCCACGTCATTGGCGGCGTGGACCTTGATATCCTTGCCGATGAAGGAAGTGGCGGCGACGGCATCGGTTGCCTTGACGTCGATGTCGCCTGCGGAGGTGAACTGCGAGTTGTCGATGCGAACCGCGGTGATGCCGGCATTGCCTGTTGCATCGCCGGAACCGGCGACAGTCTGGTTCTCCACGCCATCCACCGTATCGAGCAAGAAGTTCTCGATGGTGAAGTCGTTGCCAGGTGTGGCATCGATGAAGGAAGCTGCGGTGGCGGTGACGCCATCGATGGAGTTGACGGCGGTCAGCAACGCATTTCCGCTCGCAACGATGTTGGAGGTGAGGATATTGTCAGCCTCGACCTTGACTCCGGCGCCGCTGATGTCGACGTTCTCGACGTCGGCGATGGCGGCGATCGTGACATCGCCGCTTACGGCGGTGACGATGGTTCCGATGACATTGACCGCATTGATGGTCGCGGAGCCGTCCGTCTTGACGGTTGCGTTCTCGACGTTGGCTGCCGCGGTGATGGCCGCGCTGGCGGCGTCGAGCTGCAGTCCGCTGACGAGGTTCGCATCGATCGCAGCCGCGCCGGCGGCCGTGATCAGGTCGTTGGTCATGTCGCCGGCGATGTCGATGGTGAACGCACCGGCCGTATTGATGGTGTTGTTGGCGGTGTAGGCCGCCGCAGTGATGGTGATGTCGCCAAAGGTCTCGATGGTGTTGCTGACGACTGGCGCCGCGCCATCGAGCGTCAGCGTGCCGCTGACCGTGATGGTGTTGGTTCCGAAGAGATAGGCGGCGGTCAGCCTGGCGTCGCCGGAGTTGACCACGATCCTGTTGTTGATGATCGCATTGCCGGCAGTGACGTCGGCCGCGGAATTGGCGAGGACTGTGTTGCCCGTGAAGTCGGAGTTCACGAACGCGGCCAGGCTGTCGCCGGTGAAGGATGCATCGGCAATTCGGGTCAGCTTGTTGTCCTCGGTGCCCAGATAGATTGCATTGCCGGCGACGTATCCGCCACCGGAGAGGAACTGGACGTTGGAGACGGTGATGTTGCCGGCGGTGGTGACGGTGTTGTTGTCGACCTGCCCGGCGTTCATGATGGTGACGTTGCCGAAGTTGGAGACGGAGTTGTTGGTGATGGAACCCGCCGTGCTGTCGGTGCCGTCGAGGGTGACGTTGCGACCCGCGAGGATCTCGGTTCCGGCGATGGTGCCGGCGGTGACCGTGACATCCTGGCCGGCCGAGAATCCGGTTCCGGCAACCTCTGCCGCGGTGGCGGCGATGGAGCCGATCTTGGCGGTCATGCTGCCGTCGGATATGAGGGTTCCGGCGGTGGCGGCGATGTCGCCGGCCTCGCTGACCAGGTCTGAAGCGACCAGGTAGCCTGCGTTGACGGTCAGGTCGGCGCCGGCGACGATGGTCGTGCCGTCAATCTCGTTCGTGGCGGTGACCTCGACGATGCCTGCATCCAGGCTCTTCGCCCAGATCGTGCTGTTGACGATGTCCTCGACGCCGGTGATCGTGATCTTGCCGCCCTCGGAGACGAAGGAGTCTGCCGCGAGCTTCCTGGCGGCGACGGTGATGTCGGTTCCGGCGGTGACGTCGGTGCCGTCGATCTCGTTGCCGGCCGTCAGGACGGCGGTGGTCTTGGCGTTGACGTTGGATCCGGTGATGCTGCCGGTTTCGGCAAGGATGTCGACGCCGGTCCTGGTCGCCGTGGCGTCTAGGGCGATGACGTTGCTCTTGGCGGTGACGTTGACGCCCGCGCCGCGGACGGCCGTATTCTCGACGGCTGTGCCGGAGGCGATCATCGCGTTGCCGGAGGCGGCGATGGTCAGGGAGCCGACGTAGGCGCCCGTGACCGTTGCGGCACCGGCGGTGGTGTAGGTTCCACCAACCACGGAGATGGTCGCGGTGGCGTTCAGGTCGCCTGTGGAGGCAACGTTGTTGTTGGAGATGTCGCGGGCGGTAAGGGTGGCGGCGCCGGCGGTGGTGATCGTGTTACCGACGATCTGCCTGCCTGCATCGATGGTCACGTCGCCAGTGGCGGTGATCGCGTTGGTCGCGACGTTCGCCGCGGCGTCGATGGTGACTGTGCCGGTCTCGGAGACGATGCCGTTTCCAGCGACCTCGTCGGCGGTGATAATCACGTTGTCGTTGGCCTTGACGTCGGAGAGCTCGAGCCTGCGGGCGGCGACGGTGGCGTTTCCGCCCGTGTCGAGGGACAGCTCGCTGACGATGCCGGCCGTGATCGTGGCATTGCCCGTTGCGGTGACAGTGTCGTTGGTCATGTTGCCAGCGATGTCAACGTTGAACGAACCGGCCGTCGTGAAGGTGTTGCCGGCGGTGAACGCTGCGGCGGTGATGCCGAGGTCGCCAGTGGTCGAGATGGTGTTGTCGGTCAGGCCAGCAGCTCCATCGAGGGTCAGGACGCCGACGACCGTGATGCGGTTGTTGTCCAGGTACTGCGACGCCGTGATGGTGGTGTCGGCGCCGGAGGTAATGGCGTTGTTGATGGCCTGGCGGGCGACGATCGTCGCGCCGTCGGCGTTCAGGTTGATGCCGTCGACGATGTCGGCGGTGATCTCGGTGGTGCCGGTGGAAGTCCAGGTTCCGCCGATGACGTTGCCGATGCCTTCCGTGGCGACGATCTTGCCGTTGGCGACGATGTCGAGGGTGTCGACGTTGCCGAAGCCGGAGATGGTGGCGTCGCCCCTGGCGGTAATCGCGGCGTTGGCGACGACTGCGTCGGCCACCCCTGCCGTTGCGGTCAGGGTGACGTTGCCAGTACCGTTTTGGAGCCTGTTGGCCGTGAAGGAGCTGTTGCCGGTGATGGCCATAGCGGTGGCGAGGATCTCGCCGTCCTTCGCGAGGAAGCTGCTGGCGTCGATCAGGCCCGCAGTCGCGGTGACCTTGCCCGCCTCGCTGATGAAGGCGGAATCGGCCAGGTAGCCGGCGTTGACGGTCAGGTCGGAGCCTGCGACGATGGTCGTGCCGTCGATCTCGTTCGTGGCGGTGACTTCGACTGTGCCGGCTTCCAGGCTCTTCGCCCAGATCGTGCTGTTGACGATGTCCTCGACGCCGGTGATGGTGATCTTGCCGGCCTCGGAGACGAAGGAGTTTGCCGGCCGTCGCTGTCAGGACGCTGCCGGCGGTGCTGACGATGTCGACGTTGGCGACATTGTCGGCGGCGGTGACGTTGACGGTCGCGCCGCGGACAGCCGCGTTCTCGACGGCGGTGCCGGAGGCGATCGTCGCATTGCCTGTGGCGGCGACGGTGACGGAGCCGACGTAGGCGCCCGTGACCGTTGCAGCACCGGCGGTGGTGTAGGTTCCGCCGACCACGGAGGTGGTCGCGGTGGCACTCAGGTCGCCTGTGGCGGCAACGTTGTTGTTGGTGATGTTGTCGGCGGCCAGGGTGGCGGCGCCGGAGGTGGTGATGGTGGTGCCGGCGATCTGCTCGCCCGCGTTGACGGTCACGTCGCCAGCTGCGGTGATCGCGCTGGTCGCGACGTTCGCGTCGGCGGTCAGGACGACGTTGCCGTC
>JAGVUR010000158.1 GCA_019136135.1 Verrucomicrobiota bacterium | reverse complement strand
CGGACGGGGTCGGACGGGGTCGGACGGGGTCGGACGGGGTCGGACGGGGTCGGACGGGGTCGGACGGGGTCGGACGGGGTCGGACGGGGTCGGACGGGGTCGGACGGGTCGGACGGGTCGGACGGGTCGGACAGGGCAGATAAATCTGCCCTACCACAGAACAAGACGTCTTAGGTACGGACACCCGGGGTGGTCGTGCTCAAGCGTTGTCGCCAGTCAAGCGGTTAAAAAGCTGCTTTTTAGATTATCTCACCTCGTTCATGTCTGGTAACTTTTTGTAGCAAATGTTTTGAAAAAATAAACGCACACTTGCAGGTATAACGCGTCGCGTTATATTAAGTTGTTCAAAGGAGCAAGAAAATGATTAAAAGCTTCAAAGACAAGGAAGCAGAGTTAATATTCAAAGGGGAACGGTCAAGAATATTGCCTGGCAACATCCAATTGGCCGCTAGGAAAAAACTTCTGATGTTGGATGCCGCTGTTGCACCGGAAGATTTACGAATGCCTCCCGGTAACAGGTTTGAAGCATTGGCAGGGAGACCGGGATATTACAGCATACGGATCAACGTGCAGTGGCGAGTGACATTTTCATGGAATGGCGGAGCGGAAAACGTAAAAATAGAGGATTATCACTGAATGGAGGTTTGACATGGAGACTGAGGAAAAATACTTGAGGCCGATACATCCTGGCGAAATCCTGGAGACTGAATTTCTCGATCCGCTGGGAATATCACAGAACAAATTGGCGCGTGAAATCGGTGTGCCGCCGCGCCGGATCAACGAGATTGTGCGTAAAAAACGGGCGGTTACGGCAGACACTGCGATTCGGTTAAGCAAATTTTTTGGCACAACAGCTCAATTCTGGCTTAATTTGCAAGCGCGTTATGAACTGGACTGCATTATTCACGCTGAACGGACTGAAAAAACAGGACGTTTTGACTTCATCAAGGCATTCACCTGTACAAGGTGATGTGGGCGTCGCTATTTCCCCATTTTCAGCAATTCTTTTCTGTCTTTCAGGATACCGATTTGCAGGTTTTCATAGCCATGTCCCTGTCTGCCGATGGCATAGCCGCCTTGGGTGACACACATTACCTGAAAAGACGACGTAATCGGAAGGATCGTTTTTTCCGGTACGAAGATTAGCCTGTTCCGACCAAAGAGAATGCCTTGGTCATAGTGATTGAAGCGCGCATCAGGCAGGTCGAGATCCTTGTATTTTTGGGCGAAGGCGACGCATTGTGAGTAGTCAACGGTCACGTTTGCCGCGAAATCATCACCGTAGTTGGGCAATTTGTCAGTGACGCGACCTCGTCCGTTCAAGAGGAATGCCGGCTGCCAATTGCCGTCGGCGTTGATTTTTCCGAATCCATCATTTTCCAACAGCCATAGTTCTCCGTTCTCCAGGTAGAACGAATTGCTCCAAAGAGTGTCCGTTATGGGCAGGCGGCGGGAAAGTGCCTGCCATGTTTTCGTTTCCCAGCAGTAGGCCTGGAAGCGGATAGTGTAGCTGTGCCTACCTGAAAACGGCGGTTGGTCATGCATCAGCATGATCAGTCGTTTGCGAGGCGGGTCGCAAAGCATTTGGGTGATGGCGTATGTGTTCTTCATGCCTTGCAAAGGCCATTTGACCGAACGATCCAAGGTCGAGACCAGCAATTCAGTCTTCTTGGTTTTGACATTGTATTCCAGTACCGTTCCAGGGCTTTTCAGCTCGCCATCAAAGGAAAGAAAAAGCCGGTCGCCGAAGCCAACCATGGCGTGGCAACGGGACGTATAGTATTGCTGGAAGTCAATGCTTTCCGCCGGCTCGCCATTCTTAGGAAAGAGGAACACATAGCCGCCATTCTGGGCAGCCAGGTAATCGTCGAGGATGAGCCCGTGGACCTTCCAGCCATGCCAGTGTATTGGTATCTTGTGTTCCGGTCCTTTGGTGACTTCCAGGTTCGCCTTGGTATCGACTTGCACTATCGTGATGCTGTCGGCGTGATATTCCCCCAGGTAGATGACGCCGCCTTCTTCGCCGAATACGATCGGTTGGGTACCGGTCTTGATGTCCTTGAGCGGTGTGATGACGCGCTCGAAAGGATTGACGGCTACCTCGGTTTGCTTCAGGGACAGGCTCGGGTCTTGCTTTTCAAGTTCCATCTGCAAGCGCCGAAAGTAAAGATCCACCGCTTGACTGCTGGTTTTGCGCTGGTCTTGAATCCGAGGATCGTTGTTGTATTCCTCGATATATTTGGAAAGACGGCGGTGGACGTCCTGTCTTTCCTCTCGGCTCCAGTTTTGGCTGCCCTTGATCAAGTCGTTTCGCCACGGTGTATACCAGGCAAAACGCCGCATGGTCGATTCCTGGATCGGGAGGCGGTAGCCCAAGGCCTCGCTGTCGCTGATCATATCCGTCAAAGCATCTATGAGTTGCTGCGGTGAACCGACCGATTCGGCGGTCGCGAATAGCTCAACCAGACCTCGGTAAAATTTCAGCAGGATAGGGCGGTCGAGCGACCTGTCGCGTTTTGGGAAAGGATCATTCAAGGCATGAAGAAACGGGACGCCTAACTGCAGGCGAAGAAGGCCGAGACGTCCTTGATATGCCAAGTGCAGGATTTTCGACGATGCTTGCAACTCCATCGTCTTGCGATAGACGGCCACGTTGGCGGCATCGTGCTCATTCGGTATGAAACGGAAAAAATGAGCCAGGTCTCTGTGGAAGACAGTGAGGTTCAGGTGCTGTCGGAAACGTGGCATGCGTCGATTTTTGATTTGCGTCTGGCGGCAGATTTTCATCTTTTCGCCGAAGGGCAGGGCGTGGTATTTCTGCAATTCCGGCAACAGTTCTTCAGCTTCTGCGATGTACTTGGCTAGTTCCGGGTAGACATATCGGTCCCAATAGCCATAATCCCACTTGATTTCTGCGATAGCGGCGAGTTTGTGGAGGTATTCGAGCCTGGCTTCCAGGGCGAACAGCCGCTCAGGCCATTTTTCCCCAGGGAGTTCTGCCAAGCGTCGGAATTCCGCCAGTGTGTCTTGGCGCGTTTTGATAATTGACTCCACGGTTTCCCGCAACTCCTGTTGCAAGTCGGCAGGCAATTTTGCGAATTCCTTCTGGCTTGGCAGTGCCGCTCCATCCCGCATGGCAATGTGCAATTCATCGGGGAAGATGCCGTGTTTTGCTGCCAGGCGCGCTGCCAGCTTCAGATTGGCTACGGCAACGGCATAGCGCTCGGTCGCCGGCTTTGTCCATTGCCCCAAGAGCTGGCGACTCGCTATTGCGGCGATTCGGCAGAGTTCCTTTTCCTGCACGGCATCAAGAGCCGATGCGCTTGCTGCCGATGCTATCGCGTCAGCAGCCAAGGAGTGCGACACCGAAAACCATGCTTCGTAGATGAAATTGCGCGCCTCGCCAGGCTTGTCTTCAGGGCTGTCCGCAGGCATGGGTAGCGCCGAGAGAAATTGCCGGCATTGCTCGTCAATATCTGCATTGGGTTGAAACACGCCGGTCTCTTCGCGGAGCAAGGTTTTGCCGTTCGGCGAGTGGATATGCACTTTGAGGCGGATGTTGTCCTTGCCTTCCGGCGTTGCAGTCAGCTTGAGGACGAGTGCGCCGGCAAACAGATCTTTGGTCAAGTCTTGGTGTTCCGCTCCTGGTTCGTTCAGCAGCAGGAGCAGGTGGCGGCGCTCAAGGACTACAAAGTCTTTTTGATTGCCTAAAGTTCGTAGCAGGGTCGTTTCCAGGCGACGTGCAAGAGTCTTCTGTTTTTCGGATAAATTCGCTGGCACCAAGGGCATGCAGGACAACTTCCGCAACTTGCCTGTCGTCAATGAGTTGCGCTTGATAATGGCGTCACGCAAGGCGTTCCCAGCCGCTTCGGCGCTGATGTTCGGCAGATCGATCAGGCGCACGCCGGTGCGCGCGTCAAAGGCAACGAAGTCTTGCTTCAGCATGACGGCGAACACCTGCGTATTCTGCATCAACTTCGGGTCAGGGACGAAATCGCTCAATGCCGACAGCCGGAACTCTTTTTTGATCTTGTCGATTTCGGCGCGTTCAAGGAAGGCGATGTCAGTGTCTCCGGAGAGTTCAGCCAGGGTCAGGTCTGCCATGTTTTGCGCGGTGGCGTCCATCGGAATTAACGCTACCCGCACTGGTTCAGCCAGCAGACCGGGAAGCCATGACAGCAAGGCGATGAGGATGATAATTGTTTTCATGTTGCGTTCCTGTGGACTGTGATCGCCGCATGGCGTCCAGGCGAATTCTCGTCTCTCATCCCCTCGCTATTTCCCCATTTTCAGCAATTCTTTTCTGTCTTTCAGGATGCCGATCTGTAGGTTTTCATAGCCATGTCGCTGCCTGCCGATGGCATAGCCGCCTTGGGTAACACACATTACCCGAAAAGACGGCGCAATCGGGAGAATCGTTTTTTCCGGCACGAAGATCAGCCAATTCCGACCAAAGAGAATGCCTTGGTCATAGTGATTGAAGTGCGCATCAGGCATGGCGAGATCCTTGTATTTTTTGGCGAAGGCACCGCATTGCGAGTAGTCGATGGTGACGGCCTCGAATCCGTTACGGTAGTTGGGCAATTTGTCATCGACGTAACGGCGTCCGTCCAAGATGAGTACGGGTTGCCAATTGCCGTCGGCATTGATTTTTCCGAGGCCATCTTCAGTCAATAGCCAGAGTTCGCCGTTCTCCAGGTAGAACGAATTGAAGTCATGGGTACTGTCTATGGGCAGGTGGCTGGAAAGCGCCTGCCATGTTTTCGTTTCCCAGCAATAGGCCTGAAAACGGATGGTGTAGGAGGTGTAGGAATGGTACCCCTGCTTCGGCGACTTGTCATGCATCAGCATGATCAGCCGTTGGCGGGGTGGGTCGCAAAGCAGATGGGAGATGGCGTACGGTGTCTGTATGCCTTGCAAAGGCCATTTGACCGAACGATCCAAGGTCGAGACCAGCAATTCGGTCTTCTTGGTTTTGACATTGTATTCCAAGACCGTTCCCGGACTGCTAGCGCCATCAAAGGAAAGAAAAAGCCGGTCGCCGCAACCTACCATGGCGTAGCAGCGGAACTTATAGTATTGACGGAAATCAATGCTTTCCGGCGGCTCGCCATTCTTGGGAAAGAGGAAAACATAGCCGCCATTTTGAGCTGCCAGGTAATCGTCGAGGATGACCCCGTGCACTTTCCAGCCATGACAGTGTATTGGCATCTTGTGCTCCGGTCCTTTGGTGACTTCCAGGTTCGCCTTGGTATCGACTCGCACTATCGTGATGTTGTCGGCGTGATATTCCCCCAGGTAGATGACGCCGCCTTCTTCGCCGAATACGATCGGCTGGATGCCGCCGGTATTGGTGTCCTTGAGCGGCGTGATGACGCGCTCGAAAGGATTGACGGTTGCCATTGCCGTCTTGGTCTCGGTTGGGGGCAAGCCCTGGTTCTGCCTTTCAAGCTGTTTCTGCAAGCGCTGGAAATATTGACTTGTGCTCTGGCGGATGGATCCGTATTTGAGGTCAAGCCGCGGATCGTTGGTGCATTCCTCGATATATTTATCAAGCTGGCGGTGGAGGGCTTGTCTTTCCTCTGTGCTCCACTGATGACTGCCCTTGATCAAGTCGTTTCGCCACGGTGTATACCAGGCAAAACGCCGCATGGCCGATTCCTGGATTGGCAGGCGGTACTCTAGAGCGCTACTGTCGCTGAAGACATCCGTCAGAAAGCCTATGCTTTCTTGCGGCGAGCCGACTGATTCGGCAGTCTCAAAAATCTTGACCAGATCCTGGTAAAATTCCAATAGGGCGGAACGGTCAAAAGGACGGTTATGGTGTTGGAGATTACTTACGACATGCAGAGGTGGGACGTTTGATTGCAAGTGCAGAAGCTCGAGACGTCCCTGATACGCCAACTGCAGAAGTTTCGATGATGCCAGCAGTTTCATCGCCTTGTGATAGATGGTCACATTGGCGGCATTGTGCCTTTTCGGTCGGGAAAGGAAGAAAAAAGGCCTACCCTTTTCGTTTGGGTAGAATGTTAGCGGATACCCATAGTAACGTCGTACGCGGCGCTTTTGGATTTGCGCCGGACGGAAGATATTCGCCTTTTCACCGAGGGGCAGGGCCTCGTACTTCTGCAATTCCGGCAGTACCTTGTCGATTTCGGCGACGTACTTGACCAATTCCGGATAGACATAACGCTCCCAGTAGCTATAGTCCCACTGGATCTCGGCAATCTTGGCGAGTTCGCGGATGTATTCGAACCGGGCTTCCAGGGCGAACAGGCAATCGGACCATTTTTCTCCTGGCAGCTCTGCCTGTCGCCGGCATTCCGCCAGCGTGTCTAGGCGTATTTCGAGAATTGCCTCGAAGGTTTCCCGCATCTCCCGCTGTAGGTCGGCAGGCAGTTTCGCGAATTCCTCCTGGCTTGGCAATGCCACTGTACTCTCTGTGGCAAAGCTTAATTCATAGGGGAAGATGCGATGTTTTGCGGCCAGTCGCGCTGCCAGCTTCAGATTGGCTATGGCGACGGCATAGCGCTCGGCCGTCGGTCTTTTCCATTGTTTCCAGAGCTGGCTCGCCGCCGTCGCGGCGATGCGGCAGAGCTCCTTTTCATGCTCAACATCAAGAGCCGAGGCGCTCGCCGCTGACGTTATCGCATCTCCATCCAGAGAATGCGACATCAAAAACCATGCTTCGTAGATGAAATTGCGCGCCTCGCTGGACTTGTCTTCAGGGCGGTCCGCAGGCATGGGCATCGTTGAAAGAAATTGCCGGCATTGCTCGTCAAGGTCAGCCTTGGGTTGAAACACGCCGGTCTCTTCGCTGAGCAAGGTCTTGCCGTTTGGCGAGAAGACTTGCACTCTGAGGCGGATGTTGTCCTTGCCTTCCGGCGCTGCAGTCAGCTTGAGGACGAGTGCGCCTGCAAACAAATCTTTGGTCAGGTCTTGGTGCTCCACCCCTGGTTCGTTCAGCAGCAGGAGCAGATGACGGCGCTCAAGGACAACGACATCCTTTTGATTGCCTAACGTGCGCAGCAGGGTCGCTTCCAGGCGACGGGCAAGATCCTCCTGTTCTTCGGATAAGTTGGCTGGCACCAGGGGCATGCAGGACAACTTCCGCAACTTGCCTGTCGTCAATGAGTTGCGCTTGGCAATGGCATTACGCAAGGCACCGCCGATCGCTTTGGCGCTGATGTTCGGCAAATCGACCAGGCGCACGCCGGTGCGCGCGTCAAAGGCAACGAAGTCTTGCTTCAGCATGACGGCGAACACCTGCGTGTTCTGCATCAACTGCGGATCAGGGATAAAGTCGGCCAATGCCCTCGTCAGCCGGAGCTCCTTTTTGATCTTGTCGATTTCGG
This sequence comes from Verrucomicrobiota bacterium, assembly GCA_019136135.1. GTDB lineage: Bacteria > Verrucomicrobiota > Lentisphaeria > Oligosphaerales > Oligosphaeraceae > UBA1407. The sequence continues at coordinate 23,764 of JAGVUR010000158.1, read as the reverse complement.
TGCGTTCAAGGAACGTGATGCCGGCATCCCCTGAGAGTTCAGCCAGGGCTAGGTCTGCCATGTTTTGTGTAGTGGCGTCCATCGGAATTAACGCTACCCGCACTGGTTCAGCCAGCAGGTCAGGAAGCCATGACAGCAAGACGATGAGCAGGATGATCGTTTTCATGCAAGACCTATAGAAGGGTGGAAGAAGGAAACAGGGAAAGTGATGGCGCCGATGGCGCACATGTTATCGCATGTGCGTCATCAGTTGGCCGGCCAGACGCAGCGTTGCTTGGGTAATGGCATCCTTGGCCGCGATGATATAAGTCGCTGAGGCGACGGTTTCCTTGGTTGCCCCAGCCGCCAGAAGCTTGTTGTCCTTCCCAGAGTAGATCGACATCTCGACGCGCGCCGACGCACTGCTGAATTTCTGGTATTGGCCGGCATTGCTGGCGACGGCTTCGCAGATGATGGCATACGTAGCCTCGGAACGGGTGTCAACCACCTTGAATCCCAAAGCCAGCAGTAGCTTCTTCAATTCGATTTCCGTGGCCGGGTCAGGGGCGCTGACTTGGATGTCCTCGGAAATGCTCAAGTAAACAGGGCGGTCATTGCCCTTTACTTCGGACAGCTTGTCGAGCGCCGTACGCTCCGTCATTTTCGCTGGCAGGAGCTTGTCCACATCCTTTTCCAGCACCTTGGCGACTTTCTTGGCCAGTTCCGGCGCCAGATCGGCATATTCGCCCCGGCCATTGACGCTGCAGCCGAGGACGCGGCTGGTCTCGGTTCCGATGACTTTGGCCACGACATACTTTTTGCCACCAGTTTCAAATAGCGAACCGGAGATGAGTATCTTGGCGCCTATCAGCCGCCCCAGTTGCAGTTGCGACTCCGGTGATGTCAGACCAACGGCCGAAAGATGCAATTCATTGAGTGCCTTGTCCAGGTCGGCTCGTTCAACTAGGTCGGCGACGTCATTTTCCAAGAGATTGACGAAGAGCAGGTCAGAGACGGATTTGCCGGACTGGTCGTTTTCGGCCTGCCGACCGCGGGCTTCAAAGGGCAGCACCGCCACCGTTGGAACCAGTACAGAAGAGACAGCTTCGGCGGTCTGTGCCGAGACAAAATGCAAGGGAAGCGTGCAAGCGATCAAGAGAAGGGCGAGAGTCTTTTTCATGGTTGGTACTCCTTGATTAGGGATTTGAGAAGAACGATATTGTCGATGTCTTGAAGATCAAATTCTGGAGTTAAGATGATTAGGCGGCTTTTGATTTTTTTGTCAGCAAGGTGTTTTTCGCTTAAGACGACGTAGGCGAGATTGCCTCGGTCGTAGATGATTTGCTCTTTGTCGTCATGGATGACGCCGAGGTGCCCGGGCTGCGTTGATCGGCCAAAGGCGATGTCCGACCATCTGGGTTCAATGGTCACCGGCAGGTCGCGCCGTTCGGCAAATAGCAGGCTCAGCCCCTTCGGTCGGGCCTGCTTTGGCGAAGCGACCACGCTGACGGCGTGGTCAGCCGCCTCAGTGCGTTTGGATTGCAGCAGCCCCTGACGAGTTAGCGCATCGGCGACAGTGCTTCTCGCATCGGCGAGGTCAGCCTCCAGCCCGGTTAGGATTTTCGGCGACCAGATGGCTATCCGAGCCACTGCCTTGCCGTCAACGATCAGCTTCGCCGTCTCGGTGCTTCCGGCGACGAGGGGAGGCAGCCTGACGACGACTTGCCCCGCCACGGCTTGCCCGTCCAGCCGGCGGTCATGATCGGCCATCAGCAGCCAGGATTCCTGGGCCTGGAAATCGAGTTTGTTGTCCTGTCCGGACCAGATGTTGAGCCGTGGCAGGTCTTCAGCCGTAGCTAGTAGCGGCAGGATTGTCAAGGCTAGGAGAAGCCACCAGGAAATAGTTTTGTCCATTGCGCAATCCTCCTCGGAAATAGCGGTGAAAAATCATTTGCTGCTGGGGGTGATGGTCTTTGCGGCCTTTTTTTGTACCGTAAACCAGGCGTTGTACCGGAGAAATAGGATTTTGTCCTTCAGGGCGAAGACGTCCCTGACAGTAGGGAGCCATAGTAGGGGCGACTGGTTTGGTTCGGCGAGATTGACGACGGCGGGAAACAGGCCGCCGCGCCAGAGGACATCGTCTTCCAAGATGAACGGGAACGCCGTCGGGCCGTTGATGCCTTCATCGCTGAGATAATGACGTCTTCGCCATTTGTCAGCGACCGTCGTCTGGGCGATGGCGTGCAGCCGCCAGTCTTGGGGGTCAAGGCGGTAAACGAGGCTGCGTTGCTTATGCGCCTCGACCAGAAACGGAGTGCCCTGTACCGAAGACAAGGCATATGTTTTCTCGGGCGGCAATTCAAGGACGCGCCGGAGCGAGTCGTCGGCAGCGTCATAGAGCCATATTTCCTCCTTGTCATACGAACTTTTCGGGAGGTCATGGGCGACCCTGAACAGCAGGCGGCCGTTGCCGATGGGCGTAAGGTCGTGAGCATGGCCGCCTCGGTCGAGATCGTTGAGCTTGTCGGCACGCTGTCGGCTGAAATGGATTTTCCGCTTTTCGCCATTGGTGTCCATGGATTGGAAAAGGCTTGTTCCCAAGATGTAGATTCGGTCATTCTGAACCGTCAAGCCGGCTGGTTGGAAGGTTTCGTGCCGGAACGTGCGTCCTTGTCCGGAGGCGCGTTGGATGACCACCACTTCCCAATGGTTGGCGAGCACGATGAGGCGCTGGTCGCAGAACAGCCCGTATTTGTTGTACGAATCTACTTCGCCGTAGAAGGCAGTACGCGAGTCAAAGGGGACGGCACAGGGCAGTTTCCGCATGCGGCCATCGGGTGCCACGGAGGCCAGGATGGCTTTCGGTTTTTTGGGGTAGGCTCCTGGCTGACCCAGGAAGAGCAGGACATTGTCGCCGTCTTGGCAGGCGTGGCAGCAGACCAGCGGGGAATCGTTCTTCAGGGCGTCTTCAAAGCGACCAAATTCTAGGTCCATTGGGCGGTTTATAGCCAGTAGCAGTTCCTGCTGTTTTGGGGTGAGCCGGTGTACGTACGGCTTGCGTTGATCCTGTCGGGTGAAGAACGGCTTTTCCCACAGAGCATACGACAGGTCGCACAGGGCGTTGGCGATTTTGTATTCCGTCAGATAACGTGACTTCCAGGCTTGGATGGTAGATGCCTGCCGTAGCAGCGGCTCAATGGCGGAGTCTTCGCCGTTGCCTCGTGAGGCTTGCACCAGCAGTTCTTCCAGGGGAGGTTCCGGGCGTCCCAGATAGCGATCCAGACAGATGGCGGCATGATTTCTGGGCAGGTTGTAATGCTTCTCGGCGAGGATGGCGTAACAGCCCTCACTGAAAATGCGCTTCCACGCCGTGTCACCCGCGAAGCAGCCTGGCCAGATGGCTTCCAGCTCGGCGAAGAACGATGTCATGATCGGTGTCATCCGATCGCTGCGTCGCGAGGAGTTTTTCAACAGCTTCAACACGGTACGCAGTTCCAGGGCATTGACCCGACCGAAGGGGAGCGTACTTGACTCCAGGTAGTTCAGGAAGGTTTGGTCCTTCTCCAAGAAGCGCCTGAACTCCATCGGGGCGTCCCGGAGGAAATCATGGTAGGGAAGGAACAGCTCGTGGTATTTTTTGTTAAGATGGGGCCGGCGGAGATTCTCCCGTTCCACCTGTTGCAGGAGTAGCTGGAAATCGGAAAAATAATCGCACACCCAGGCATTGAGGTCGTCATACAGCCGGTTCATAAAATAGAATTGATGGAGGTATCTCCGGAAATTTTTCATGTCGCTGGTGCTCAGTCCATCCGTGAAGTCGAATTCGTATTGGGGATGGCGTCGCATGTCCTGGCGGATCATGGGGCGGATTTCCGCGTAGAATGTCTCGGTGTCTTTCGACAGCTGTTTCAGTTGAATGACTTTTTTGTCCTCGTTGCGTGCCTGTGCCTCTTTGAGGCAATGGGCGTTGGTGGTGGCGAGAAGTGCTAAACTACGCAGGACTTCCTCGGAGAAGTAGGGCAGGGTCGTTCCGGGAAAGTCGGCTTGGAACGCACGGATCATGGCGAGCAGTTTTCGGGCTTCCGTCAGGCCTTCCGGATTGCCTGGACGATAGAGCTTGAAGGCGCTGGCGCTGATTTCGGCATGGCGGTAGGTCTCGTTGTCGGGAGCGAGCGCCACGGCCGCCTGGATTTTTCGCAGGGCTTCTTCGGCACTGACCGTGTTTTGGTAGGTCTGGTATATGTTTTGCGCTTCTTTCTGAGCTTGGGCAGCGACGGGAGCGGCGGCGGGCATGGCGAGAAGACCGTCCACCAGTTCGTTTACCAGCCGGGTGATGGTCGCTTCTGGATTTTTCAGAATATCGCGACTGTGGAGGCGCAGGTATTCGCGCCCGCCCGGGTCATGGCAGAGCAGTTTCAGGTTGATGACGGCGGCGCTGTCGCCTGTCTCGTATTCCAGGGTCAGCAGGCGGCTGGAGGTGGTCAGGGCAAAGGCCTGGTTAGTCAAAGCCCGTTCCTCCGAAACCATCCCGAGGCGTTCGCGTTCCAGCAGCTGGACTTCGGGTCGCTCCAGCAGTCCGCGCTCAAAGCGAACGTTCCAGTCCTTCAGGGCGTTCTCCTGGCGGATGTCGATGGCGACCCGGCGCACGGCGGCGATGGAGAAGCATACTGGTGCTGGCGCACGCATTTTGCGGAGCGCCCCGTCGATGGTTCGTGCCAGGCTGGCAGTGGCGGCGGTTGCCTCGCCAGTCCAGGCTGCGTCAGCCAGGCGAAAGCTGTTTCTGGCGTTGAAGACGACCATCCGACCGTTCTTTTTGTCCCAAGCCTGCGTCAACAATGCGAATATGTCGGCATGGGGGAACAATTTGACCAGCTGCCCGATGTCGTTACCGACCAGGGTGTGCTCGCGCAGTACCAGGTCGATTTCGGTGCGTGCCAGCAGTTCCAGTTCTGTTTGGCTGGACAACTCCGCCGTCAGTGCGTCAAGCAGTTCGGGTGGCTCGCCCAGCAGTGCCAGTCGCGGCAGCGGTGCCGTGAAGGCCGCTGCTGTCGTCAGCAGGATCAGGATGGTGGCAAGCAGTTTTTTCATGGTCGTTTGTCGTGATCGGTTACGAGTTTCGGCAGCTGAAGTCGATTCTTAGGCGTTTGCCATTGGGGAGGTTTTGGATGAGCTGGCTCTGTTCCGTCGCCATGATTTCATTTACGGTGATGTCGCGTTGCCTGGTGTCATGCAGGCGCAGGTCCAGTTCCACCACCATGTCGTGGTCGTCGCAGCGGTTGAGGAAAATTCTGCCGGTGATCGCCTCGTCCTCCAAGATGATGTAGTCGTTGCCGGGGCTAGCGAATTCGAGGCTGGCCAAGGGTTCGCCTAAGGCGGAGAAGAGCTGTATGTTGACATTATAGCGTGGCTTGCCGTTTGCCTGTCGTTCAAAGAGCAGCAAGTTGTCATTGACAAACATGACGCCGATGTGTTTGCCAAAGTGTCGTTCTGCTTCTGCCAGGCGGTCGATCTCGGCATAGTCGTCGGTCTCTTGGGCGGTTTGGGTTTCGGGGGCGGCGTTTTGGCTTGGGGAATAGTGCCAGGCCTGGATCAGCAGGAGCATTATGGCGGCGGCCGCGATGCCGACTGCCAGTCGCGGCAGTACTTGCCGTAGCCAGAGCCGTCGTCGGAAACGTGCGATGAAGTCTTCGGTCGAGGGATAGCGGTCGTCGGCCGGCTTCGACCGTGCTTTCAGTTCAAGTAATTCGTCTAGTTCTTGTTTATTCATTTTTCAGTGCCTCCCGCAACAGTTCTTTAGCCTTGTGGATTCGTTGGTAGAGGGTATTCGGCGAGCAGTCGAGCATGGTGGCGGCGGTATTGGTGTCAAAGCCACCTAGGATGGCGATATGCACGGTTTGTCGATAGAGCTCTGGCAGTTGCGAGATGGCTTGGTCTAGCAATCGCAGGGCGTGTTCCTTGTCATTTTCTGGCGCTGGCGCCTCGATGCCGTCGTCCAGGTTGACTTGGATTTCATTCCGGCTTTGGCGTCGGATATTGTAGGATTCATTGATGACAATTCGTGCCACCCAGCTGGTCAGCTCTGCTTCCTCGCGGAAGGTCTTCCGTCGTTGCCAGGCTTTAAGCAGCGCTGATTGCACTGCGTCGTCCACGTCAGCTGGCTCGTCGAGGATGCGGCGAGCCAAGCCCCGGAACATCTGCAGATGCTCTCTGATCATGGCAGTGAACTGCGATTCGTGGTTTTCAGAGGACGTCATGATTCGAAAATGCTTTTCCCGCTGGCCGTTTTTACCTATTAGACGGCGATAGAGAGGATTTCTTAACGCCAAATCAGAAAAAATGTCCGATTTTTCCTCCATATCCAGCATTACAGTAATTCAAGTGCTGCAAAAAGCCATGGGTAAGGGCGGTGTAGCGGAGAGTGGACTTTGGTAGTGGTCAATCTGGCGGGGCAAGTGGGTCCGACTGGGTCCGACTGGGTCCGACTGGGTCTGACAGGTCATCCATCATTCATCATTCATCATTCAGGACGGGCATCTGGGGTGCTCGTCCTGAGCCGATTCACCAATTAACGCGGATGATGCGGGAATTTTGTCACAAGGGTTAGGTTTTCACGCCACTTCAGTCATCGTCCTGCTGAAGCTTGCAGGGATTGTTTTCTTGTTATGAGCTGGAGTGTTTCGTCTTGGAGCACTTGCACTTCCTCCTTTGAAGTGGATGCTACAAGCTTGGTTTTCAGTTCGGCTAGTTGTCGGTTGATCTCCTCGAGGATCAATTTGTTGACGCAATCCTGGAAGGCGACAAGCTGCTTGGCTTCCTTGAAATTTCTCTGTGCGTCATCGTCAGTGGATTCAGGGGAGAAATTGACGAATGCCGGGGTGCTAAAGATTTTTGCAATCGTCGGATCGGCGATCAGATCCGAATTAAGGATTGCTTGTTGCGCCAGATCCCACTCATCCTGATCCGCATGCGCCAGGACAAGATTGATTGCATTTCCCAACGGGGTATCGGGAATCAGTGGTCCCACTTCCTCGTTTTGGGCAAGATTTTCGGCAAGGGACTTGGATTGCAGGATAAGCTCAAGCAACGCCTGAAGCGTCGATTCCCCAACTTGAGGTATTGCGAAAGGCGGCAAAAATGGTCTTCGTTGAGACGGCTGAGGCGTGGCCTGGATTGGAGTAGGACCTGCCGATGGCATCGCCTGCTTTCGGGCAGAGGCATCCATCGTAGCCAATTCGTCCATGATCAATCGTTCGGGCAGGTTGAGTTGTTGCGCCAGCCACTTGCAAGGGCCTGCACGCACGATCAAATCTGGAAATGGTTGAATCACCTCCAAAAGCTGCCTGACTACCTTGCTCAATTCGTCCGGCTTGTCTATTTGATATATTTTCTTGGAGGATTCGAAGATGAAAGGTATTGCTGGATAAGTCTGATCGAGGATTGCAGTAAGCGCTTGCTGCCCGCCTTTTCGGAAGATTCCGTCTGGATCATCGCCTTCGGGAAGAGTTGCGATTGACACATTGATGCCCTGTTCGTGAAGCAGCGCGGTAGTTCGTAGGGTCGCCTTTTGCCCTGCGGTATCGGCATCGAAAGCTAGGGTTACGTGTTCGGTTGAGCGCTTTAGGATTTTGGCATGGAAATCCGTAAATGCCGTTCCCTGCGCCGCGACTGCGTGGGTCAAGCCGGCTCGATGGCAGGCGATTACATCCAGCTGGCCTTCGCAAATCAACGCCTTCCCTGCGGTTTTGAAGGCTTGCCGAGCAAAGTGCAATCCGTAGAGCAACTTGCCTTTTTGGAAAAATTCCGTTTCAGGGGAATTGACGTACTTGGCGACTTTGGCTTCCGGATCCAGGAGACGCGCCGAGAATCCGACGACCCGCCCCAGCTCGTCGGAGATCGGGAAAATCAACCGTCCTCGAAATCGGTCGTATGGTTTTGCGTTTGGCTCGTCCTTTTTCGTGGTCAGTCCTGTCGCCGTGAGCATGTCCTGGGTATAGCCAAGTTTTTCCGCCCATGTGATAGTGGCATCCCAGCTGTCAAGCGAGTATCCAAGCTTGAATTTGCGTATGGATTCCTGATCCAGCCCTCGCGAGTTGAGGTAGTTGACCGCAGGGGCGGCTTCTGGTTTCGACAGGTTGGCTTGAAACCAATTGGCGGCGTCATTGAGGAGTTTCATGCAGTTTTCCTGCCAGGTCTTCCGACGATCCTGTTCCTGCTTGGACGTTGCCGAATTTTCTGGAATGTAGATGCCGTATCGATTTGCGAGCCATTGGGCGGCGCCCAGGAAGTCAGTATTGACCAATTCCTGGACATAATGGAACACGTTTCCGCATTTTTTGCACCCGAAGCAATAGTAGAGTTGCTTTTGCGGGTCAATTTTGAATGACGGGGTTTTTTCCTTATGGAACGGACAGCAAGCCCAGTAATCCTTCCCGCTTTTCTTGACTGGGGTTTGTTGCGAAACCAGCTCCACCAAGTCGGCTTTGCTTCTGATTTCGTCTAGGATTTCATCTGGAATAAACACAAATTGCTACTCCCCCGAAGGATATTCGCACGGCAGGCACCGTTCACTTTCCGCTAGCTGCCATAGCCATCAGGCGATTTTGGATTTTCTTGGCATAATATGAATCGTCGAGTTGCTGGAATCGTGCCAGCGCATTGATATAGAACAGCCGTGCCTGGTTGGGGTTTTGGTAGATCGTATCGTAGATGACGGCGATATTCAAGTATGGATGCGGCTGTGTCTTGTCAGCAGCCTGCGCTTTCTTGTACCAGATGATTGCATCGTGGTACAGCTTGAGTTTGTAGGCGAGCCTTGCGTATGTCGCATAGTATTCCTGGGATGTGTTGTAGGGGGGGATCTTTTCCAGCAGCTTCAGGTATTCCAATCCTTTGGGAAGATTGTGCTCGGCATAGCAGATTCCAAGCATATAGATCAACCGGGCGTACTCGGTCGAAGCTGGAACCAGCTCCTTTGGGATGATTGCCTGCGCATATTCCAATGTTTGTCGGGCATCGTCATAGCGCGCATTTTGCAGGTATGCCCAACCAAGCAGGAAATGAAGCTCGAAATCGTTTTTGCCCGCCGATGTCGCCGCCCGCTTCATATTGTTGATTGCGCTCGTCCGTTCCTTTTCCCCGGACTCGTAGGAAAACGCAGCCAACGCATGAAGCTTGATTGCCTCGATGTCATCGCGGTCAACACGCAAGCATATGGACGCCTTCTCAAGGGCAGATGGATAATCGCCCTGCTCAACGAAGTTCACACCTGCCTTGAATTCCGCCACCGAATCCGTTGGAGAACATGATGTTACTATCAGGACGATTGGCAGCGCAAGCGCCAACATGAAAAAATGGTTGTGTTTTTGTATCATTGGTTTCACTCTACATGTTAAGAAGTTCGCGTGCGTGTTTCCTGGCTGCCGTCGATGCCTGGTCCGCACCGAGCATTCTGGTGATTTCATCGATTCGCTCGGCTGGTTCCAATTGCCGCATCGTGGCGGTCGTCCTCGTCTCGTCTGTTGTTTTCTGTACTAAAAAATGCGTGTTTGCGGCGGCGGCGATAGGCGCCAAGTGCGTAATCGAAAAAACCTGGTGCTTCGTCGCGACGGACTTCAGTTCCGCGGCGACGACTGGCGCTGTCCTGCCTCCTACGTTAGCGTCAATCTCATCAAAAACCAGCACCGGGACATCATCGGCATCGGACAAGACCGTCTTCAAGGCCAGCATCACTCGTGCGGTTTCGCCTGACGACGCCGTTGACTTGAGCGGCTTCGCATCTTCGCCAACATTGGCGGCAAAGAGGAATTCCACGGTATTGGCGCCATTCGGACCTGGTTCCGCCTTGTCTAGTCGGATGGAGAATTCCGCCTTGTCAAACCCAAGCTTCTTGAGTTTTTCGGTAATTGCTTTTGCCAGTGGATCCGCCGCCGCCCGGCGCATTTGGTCCAATTCATCGCAGGTCTTGTTCAATTGGCGCCGTGCATTTTCCTCGTTTTGCCTCAGCTTCTCGATCAATTCCCCTCGTCCTTCGATTTTTTCGATGGAGTTTAGGAGTCGTTCTTTCGTATCGAAGATATCCTGCATGGACGGTCCGTACTTGCGTTTAAGCTTTTGTATCAGTTCCAGCCTTGCCTCTGTTTCCTGGATTTCCTCCGGATCCAGGTCGAGTCCCATCGCATAGTCTTCGAATTGCGCGGCCAGTTCCTGGAGGCTATCGTGCGTGGCTTCCAGTTGTTCGTTGAATTCCTCAGCTTTTTCGGGGTCGTGCTGATCGATTTCACGTACCATCCTGAAGACTGCCGCGATTTGGTCCAGGATGGAATGTTCATCACCCGAGATGATCGTTGCCGCTTGGTTGGCCAGTTGCAGCAATCGTTTTGCATTTTCTGCGAGCTTGTACTTTTTGAGTACGGCTTCGTCTTCTCCGGGCTGCAAGTCCGCATGATCGATTTCATCGAGCTGATATTTCAGCAGGTCGAGTTGTTCGGGTTGCAGCCCATCGCGTTCCAGTTCCTGGAGTTGCCTTTTGCATTCTGCCAGTTCCTGCGCTTGCTTCTTGCAGGTTTTCAGCAAGGGGAGCGTTTGCGCGAACACATCCAGGAGTTCCAGTTGCCTGGCGTTTTTGAGGATCGTCTGATTGTCATGGGGACCATGGATGTCGATGATCAGCTCGCCCAATTCCTTCAGGAACGAAACCGTCACCGGCGAACCATTGACATAGGGACGGGAACCATTCTCAGTAACCGTCCGACGCAGTAGCAATCCGCCGTCCTCGCAAGCTGGCAAGCCGGCATCATGGAGCTTCGACTCAATCATTTCGCGCAAATCAGGCTTGACCGGAGACAAATTCACAAAGGCAGATACCTCGCAACTCTTTTCGCCGCGACGAATCAAACTAGGAGTCGCACGACCGCCTGCAAGCAACTGCAACGCACCGATGACGAGAGACTTGCCGGCGCCAGTCTCACCGGTGATGACGTTGAAACCTCCAGACAAATCCAGGTCAAGGGACGCCACCAATGCCAAATTCCTGATGTGCAATGATTGAAGCATACCTGAATACCAAACAAATCTACCCTCTCAAAACGGATCGGACCAAGCCGCCTTCCATAATCCCGTCAATATAAGCCGAAAATCGTTTTTGGCGAGAACTGATACACCGCGCAAAACAAGTTTTTTCCCAAGACTAGTCTCAAGGTACATGTCACATGCTTTTTGGGTACGAAAAAGAAGTTTTTTTCGACTCAAATTCGTCTCAGGAGATTTCCTCGTCCTTTGCCTTTTGCCGTTGCATGCGCAAGAATTCCGGGATGTCCTTGGAGCGAAAAAGCTGCCAGGCGCACCATAGGTAAACGACGCCGAACACAAGGAATCCCAACAACAACACGGGATTGTCAAAGTCCTTGTTGAAAAGCAGGAAGCAGGCTCGCCCTAGCATGAACAGTCCGCCGAAAAATGCGATCATCATCAGCCCGCGGACAAGCCATTTGCGACCGCTATGCCAGATTTCCCAATCCATCCATCCCAATGCAACGCAGCACAGGAAAACCCGAAACAGCGGGATTTCCATCGTAAGATTCGGATCCATCAGCAAATATACGTTGACAATTCCCCATGCCAGCAACGGTGCGCCAATCAAGCCCATCACCAACCCCAGCAGGATCCTGCCGTGTCGCTGGGCGACGGTCATGTGCTCTTCCATGATTGCCGCGTAGGAGGGGATCCGCTTGTTGGCCTCATCCGCCTTGTAGTCGGGTTCCCCTCGGTCTTCGTACTTGGATGTATATCCGCAATTGGGGCAAATTTCCCTGGTGAAAACTGCATCCCTATGGCAATGTGGGCATTTCTGTATTTGCTTCATCGATTTTTTCTCGTTGGCGAGTGGAAATATCCACCACGCAAGTTTATTATAGTTTGTTCACCTTGACTATTATTTAAATAATGTAATGCATCATCTAGATTTTGCGTTTAGGAAATCTCGTCCGATGAAAAAAATCGCATTTTGCCTCCTTCTGCTTTCCTTCGTTTCCCTGGCTGCTACGTATCATGTCGATGCCGTTTCTGGAGACGATACACGCACGGGGCTATCGCCGCAAGCCGCCTTCAGGACCCTTGGCAAGGCAAGCAAGCTCTTGAAGCCCGGAGATACGCTCAAGCTCGCGCCAGGGCAGATCTACTACGAAAGCCTGCAGTTTACCACAAATGGAACGCCTGCAAAACCAATCGTCGTCGAAGGGCAAAACGCGATCTTGTCTGGACTGGAACCCGTGCCAAAAGATGGCTGGAAACAGCTCCAAAATGGAATCTGGCATAATCAAAACCAACTGAAACGAGGCTCGCTGAACCCGCTGGTCTTCAACGACAAACTCGAACTGATCTCACAGCCGACCCAGCCACAAAACCTCAAGGCGGGATTCGCCACCTGGGACAAGGACGGAATCTTCTTCAAATGCGAGGACGGAAAGCATCCCAACGACTACAATCTCCATGGGACCTACAAGGTATCCGGAGTCATCTTCACAGGGCAAAGCTACATCATCGTCAACGACCTGATTTGCCAGCATTTCGCCAATGATGGCTTCAATGTGCATGGATACTGCAGGGGGCTGCGCTTCCAGAACATCGTCGGGCGCTGGAATGGAGACGATGGATTTTCGGTTCACGAAGACGTTGAAGCCGTTGTGCAATCCGCCCATCTCCACCACAACGACTACGGTGTCCAGGACATCAACGCCTCCCGGACCTTGTTCTTCGGCATCGTGGCGGAGGACAACCGCCGGGTCGGAATCGACCTCTATGGCGGAACTCGATCCGTCGAGGACTCCATCGTTCGCAACAACGGCTATGGGCAAATCAACCTGTCGCAAAATTCCGCCAGTCACTTGGGTTACAGGGATGACAATCCGATGCTCACAGGCACCTTCTTCCTCAAGAACGTACTTGTCACAGGGGGCAACGGATGGGCGCTGAGAGCGGGGCCAAATACCAGGGCGACTGTCGCCAATTGCACCTTCCTCAACACGGAAACCGGCTTGAAGCTTGAAGACGCCTCGACGACGCATCTGATCCAGACAATCGTCGCATTCAACGCCAAGTCCCAGCTCGACATAGCGGGGAAACCGGCACAATTCGCCGCCAGCAACTCCGTGTTCCATCCGGAAAGCATCCTTTTGGCAGGCAAGGAATCCAGCTTGGAGGCGATCGGGACATTCTGCCCGTTGGAAGGCAATTCCACGGAACGTCCTGTTTTCTCCGCAGATTTCGCCTCTGTCAGGCCCAGGCTTTTGACCAAGGACAGGCGGATCACAGCGGGGGCGAAATTCGATTTTAGCGTCATTCCGTACTTAAGCGAGTTCTCTGTGCCTGTCGAGTACGCTCGTTCCTCTTCATCCGGGCAATCGTTTTCCTTTGACTTCGAGTCTGAGAATCCATGGTGCAGAACCTATATCGAGCCTGAATCAAAATCCAAGAACGTTACCCATTCCTCGGTACTTTCGGATGAGCAGGCTGCGTCCGGCAAGCGTTCGGCGAAGGTCCACGCCGCATTTCCCGCCGATCCCAAGCAACCCTCTTGGCTACTGAAACTTTTCAGCGTCAAGTTCGACGATGTTGATTTGCCTGTAACCTTCTGGTCCTTCAAGCTTTATGGCAATAATTGCGGAGTTGCGTACCGCATTCGGGTCAGGGACAGCTCCGGCGAACAACACTACGGACCTGGAGGGACGATTGACTGGACCGGCTGGAAAACAATCACCTGGGACCTGAAGAAGGATCCGCCAACAACATTCCATGGCGGAGACGGGAACCGCATCCAAAATGCACCGCCTGTGGAATTGGTAGTCGATTTTACAGTCAAAACCGAAAACCAGCCACGCGACTTGACCGTCTATGTCGATGATCTCTTTTTTAAAATAGGGGCGCAGCAAAAACAAGCACAGGAGTAGAAGCATGAAGATCAATACGAAGACAGGATCCATCACAGTACGCCCGCACAAGGGGAAAAGCCGGGCGCGGATCCTCATTTCAGGGGATTGCTGCCTTAGGGGAACTGGCGAAGAACGTGTGCTTGACGGCGAATCGTACGATATCCTCGAGCCGATGTTCAATATATTCCAAGCGGCTGACGTCTCGATGATTCAATTCGAAACCGTACTCACTGAAGACGACACGCCAATCATCAAATCAGGCCCCAACCTCAAATCGCATCCGGAAACGATTGAGTTCTTCCACGCATGGGGAGGAGATATCGCGTTCCTTGCAAACAACCATACCGGCGACTTCGGACCGGAACCGCTGATGCAAACAATGGAAATGCTTAATGCGGAAGGCTTTAAAACCGTTGGCGCCGGTGCGAACCTGGAAGATGCATGCCAACCGCTCTATATCGAAACCAATGACATTTCAATCGGAATCCTCAATGTCGCAGAACATGAATTCGGAACGGCGACGTTTGACAAGGCAGGCTCAGCGCCACTGGTTCCGATGTACAACATCACCCAAATCGCGGAGATCAAGCGCAAGGCGAACGTCTGCATCGTCGTCGTACATGGCGGCAACGAGTACAACCCGATCCCGTCGCCACGAGTTGTCCTGATGTCGCGTGCCTTCGCCGATGCTGGTGCAGACGCCGTCATCAATATCCACACCCACTGTCCGCAAGGAATTGAAATCTGGAAGCAGACTCCCATCGTCTACTCGCTTGGCAACTTCTTCTTCCCGGCAAGCGGACTCATGAAACATTGCGAACCGGACAACTTCTGGTTCACAGGATACTCCGTCGCATTGAACATTGATAGCAAGGGATGCGCATCGCTCGACATCATCCCGACGACGTTCGCAGTCGATTCATCCTACGTCAAGCCCCTTGAAGGGAAACAGAAGACAGGTTTCTTAGCCTATCTGCAAGAGATTTCAGACCTTCTGAGCGACTGGAAAACCATCGTCAAGGCGCACGAATGTTGGGCGGCCAGATCGTCCTACCCCAACATTATCACCAATCCAAGTTGGAAAAAAGAAGACTTCAAGGACAGAAGGCCAGAAAACCTCAAAAAACTGATGCCGCTTAGAAATATCTTCACATGCGAAGCGCATAATGAACTGCTGACGACATACCTCAGGCTCTTTGAGGAGAACAGGCTCGAGGAAGCCCAGGAATTCTGGCCGGTTATCGAAAAGTACACGAAAGCCAAGTTTATGCTTTAATTGAGGAGGCACGCCATCATGACAAAACCAACGATCGGATTTCTCCCGCTCTACATCGAACTTTACGACAAGGTCGTTCCGCAGCGCAAGCCGCAAATGCAGGAAAACGCGGATCGCATCGCCCGTGAAATGGAGCGTATTGGATGCAATGTCGTCCAGGCGCCGATTTGCAGGCTCAAGGCCGAAGTCCAGCAAGCGATGGATCTCTTCCAAAGCTCCAAGGTCGAGGCGATTGTCACCCTCCATCTCGCCTATTCGCCGTCCTTGGAATCCGCCGAATTCCTCGCCAGCTCGAACATCCCCCTGATCCTGCTGGATACAACCCCGGATTACGACTTCAACTTCGGCGCCGATACCTCCAAGAAGATCATGGGCAACCACGGCATCCATGGCGTCCAGGATCTGGCAAACTTGATGGTCAGGAACGAAAAGCCCTTTGTCATCGTCGCAGGGCACTGGCAACACTCCAATGTCATCGACGAAAAACTCAAGCAAGCGATCGAGGCTGCACGGATGGCATCCAAGTTCCGTAACGCACGGGTCGGACTCGTTGGAAAATCCTTCCCCAGCATGGGCGATTTCCAGGTTCCTTTCCAGAAGCTCAGCGATGACTTCGGGATGGAAGTCGTCTCCTTCGTCGATGAGGGCTTGGAACCTTCCAAGGCTGACGTTGACGCCGAAATCGCCTCGGACAAGGCGCGCTTCATCACGGACGAAGTCGATCCTGAAATCCACAAGACGTCCGTCATTGCGGGGTTCAAGCTCAGGAAATGGATTGCGGACAAGAACTTGGATGCGTTCTCCTTCTGCTTCCTCGACGTGAACCGTAAGGACGGTTGGGATACCGTTCCATTCCTTGAGGCCTCAAAGGCCATGGCACGGGGAACGGGTTACGCAGGAGAAGGGGACGTCCTGACGGCGAACCTAGTCGCCGCCCTGATGGAGATCTATCCTTCAACTACATTTACGGAAATGTTCTGCCCCGATTGGCAAAACGACCAGGTTTTCCTGTCGCACATGGGCGAATCCAATATCGACCTGATGATTCCCAAGCCGAATCTCCTCTCGAGGCCCTACATCTACAGTGACACGGGCGCCCCCGCAGTCGCATACGGCGTCATGAGATCCGGCAACGCCATACTGGTCAACCTTGCGCCAATCCAAAGAGGAAACTATCGACTGATCGCTTGTCCCGGACAAGTCAACGCACCACCAAATCCGGAACCCGTCTCATGCATGAAAGGTTGGTTCAAGCCCAAGAAAAGCCTTCCTGCATTCCTTGAAGCCTACAGCGAACTCGCGGGAACGCATCATTCCGCCATGGTTTACAATGCCAACATCAATGTGCTCAAAAACTTCGCAAAATTGATGAAATGGGATTTCGCTGAACTGTAAATCGATTTATCACGGAGCAATAAGCATGAAACTCACGACTTCGATCACACTTGTCGCCCTGGCGGCTTCAAGCATGACCGCAACGGCCCAGGACGCCTTCCAGCCCATCCATCTCAAGGCAACCGATTTTATCATCGCAACAGGACAGCCATCGCTCCTGACCTGGAAGCTCAAGAACTCATATGTCCCAGTATGGTCACTCTCAGGAGGCACAGTAGGGCAATCCGTTTCCGCCATAACGCCACCGCTCCCGAAAAACTGCGCCGGAATCAAGGTCGAGCTCCTCGTTGCATCGGAGGAATCAAGCGCCAAATCAACGTTTTCCGATGTTTACAGGGCGCATCTTTCCCAGCTTCAGCCTGGGGTTGGAGCGGAGATTCGCGGAATCATCGGGAAGCCAGTCAGGACACCCTTGGCTGACGGGGCGCCTTCGCTGCGCACGATTACCGTCGAACCTTACCGGATCGTCGAACCAGGTCTTCCGCTGGTTGTCAGGATCCAGCGTGAGCCTGGCGATTCCGGCGACACCTATCCCCGTCCTGCTGGACTCGTCTCCGTCACCGTCACTCCGCTTCCGTCACCGCCGCCCATACGCCTCGTGCAGGATCGCCCAGGATACAACTCCTGGCCGATGATGCAGGCCCTCGGGGACAAGCTCGTCTGTACCTACAGCAGCGGTACAGCGCACAATATCGTCGAAGGCGTCCGAGGCGTCTATGCCAGGACCTCAAAGGACGGCGGCAAAACCTGGGAGCCAGAAGTCTGCGTCACCAACCAGCCCGACTACGGCGAGGTCACTATCGGCAAAGGACTTGACGAAAACGGTGCCATGCTCCTTTGGGTACGATGCTACGGCGGTCCCAAGCCGCACCATTCCCTCTATCGAACCGTCGATGGAACATCCTTCGAACTCATCTCGACGCCGCCGGTCGATCCGCTTCCCATGCAGATCATGGACGTAGTCCACATCCCAACAGTCGGCTTGGTCTCGTTTTGGTTTTCCGGATACAAGGACGGTAGTTGCGCCTGGGGAACCATGGTCAGCACGGACAATGGAGCCACCTGGACGCAAAATATCGTCGAGGACAAGCTCAAATCAGCGGATTTGCCGACGGAGCAATCGATGGTCTATTTGGGCGACGGCAAAATCCTTGGCATGGCTCGAACCGAGTCCCACGTTGGCGATTCCCAATTCAGCCAATTCCAGCTTACGTCCACGGATTACGGGAAGACCTGGACGAAGCAACGGACCAACATCAGGAACATCATGTCTTCCTCTCCGAGCCTGATTTTGGACGCCAAGACTGGCTATGTCAGCAATTACTACTACGAGCGTGGTCGCGGGGTCATTTTCCGGCGGCGTGTCAAGCCCGAAGACGTCTTCGAGGACCCGATGGCATGGCCTGACGCGGAGGCCGTTGCCTTGGGCAGCGAAGTTCCTTGGGAATCCGGCAATTGCAACGCCACGTTCATCGGCGACGACCACTACGTCTCATTCTACTCAGGATCCGGAAAGCAAACATCGGTTTACATTGCGCACGTACCGCCTGTCAAGGAAGAAAAATAAGGAGTGTAATCATGGGTATCAGCATCGGAATGTTAGGTCTTGGTTCATTCGCCTCCTGCTTCGTCGATCTATTCAAGGCGCATCCCTTGGTGAATCGCATTGCCTTTTGCGACCGTGAGGTTGACCGTGTCAAGCGTTGGGCGGACGATCCGTTTCTCGCCAAGAAATTCAATCCCAAGGACTGCTACTATTCGTTGGAGGAACTTTGCGAATCCGACGTTGACGCGATCGTCATCATGACCCAGCCCTGGCTCCACGCCCCACAGGCGGTCCAGGCGATGAACGCGGGAAAAGACGTCTATTCGGCCGTCCCCATCATCTCGATCCCCGATGATGACGAAATCCTCGACTGGTGCGGAAAAATCATCGAAACGTCACTCAAAACCGGAAAGCACTACATGCTTGGCGAAACGACCTGCTATCGTCCGCAAACGCAATTCTGCCTTCGGAAAGTCCAGGAAGATGCGTTTGGCGACTTCGTATATGCAGAAGGAGAATACTGCCATGACGTGGATGCGGCTTGCAACCTGAGAAGAGTCTCGCAGTCCAGGGCAAACTCAAAGGCGGGACAGGAAGGAATCATCCTCAGGAAAAAATACTATGACCGGGGACTTAAGGGCGGTCCGATGCACTATCCGACCCATTCCACCTCAGGACCATGCTTTGTCATGGATACTTACGCCGTCAAGGTTACATGCTACGGGTATAAAAACAAAACCAACGACCCGTACTTCAAAACCTCGGCTTTCTCCAACGAAATCGCACTGTTCAAAATGGCCAATGGTGCAACTGTCCGAATCGCGGAAACACGTGAAGGCGCAGGAAAACTGTCAGCCGTTGAAAGCGAAATCTTCAGAGTCATGGGCACGCGAGGAACCTTCTCCGAAAACATATGGTACTACAATGGCCGGACAAACGACACGGACGCCAAGGTTCTTCCCGAGCAACGGCTGACGGACAAGGATATGTTCACGCCATTCCCGCCGGAAGTCGAACTCGCATTCAAGCAAGCGCTCAACAAGAACAAATCGATCGAGGAACTGAAAGACACGGATTTCAAGCCCACGGGACATGGAGGCTCGCATCCGTACTTGGTGCATGAATTCGTGTCATCGGTCGCAGAAGGACGTCAATCCGCGATCAATCCCTGGATCGCAGCGCGATTCATGACCATGGGCGTCATGGCGCATAAATCAGCGCTTCTCGACGGCGAAACCCTCAATGTCCCGGATTGGGGACTCCCGCCTCAGTGACAATGGCAATAGCACAAAAAGCAAGGTAAAGGACCATGAAAAAATTCCTCTTGTTGACATCGATGATGATCCTGGCAGGAACTCCACTTGCCGCCCAGGAAAACCTCCTTAAAAACCCTGAATTCGAAGGCACTGGAGAAGCATTGCCCACGCACTGGGGCAAGGGACCGGTTGGAAAGGTCAGGCGCATCCCGGCGCCACCAGGGACAAATGCAAAATTTGCCATTGAGATCACCAAGACCGCCGCTGACGACCCGAAGCCCTTTGCCTACGCCATCCAAGCCAATCTTGATATCAAGAAGATTCAAAACTATACCTACACCGCTCAAATCTTCGGCACGAAGGGAACGGAAGTCGAGATCTATGTCGAAGCCAACAACCCAGGACGGACCTGCATGTCGCAAACCGTTGTCTGCGACGGCGAATCCTGGCTTCCAATCTCACTGGATTTCTACTTCCCTGAAGTTATCACAAAACCGTACGCCGTCGTCAGGCTTAGAAAACCTGGAACATTCGCATTCGCAAATCCAAAGATTGTGCCTGACAACACGAAATTCGGAAATGGATCTTTCGATTTTGGCGAGTACAAGTGGATTTTTGACCATGCCAGCATCGTCGAGGCTCCAGAACCATACGGAAGCGTTGTTGAACTCAAAAACCTAAATGGATCTGCCTCGATCAAGCAAACTGGAATTGCCGTCAAGGCGAACCAGCACTACAAGATCACCTACGAGGCCTCTGGCGGAACAGACAAGCAATACACTGACGTGCAAGGCGCAACCTGGTTCAGAATCACTCCGCAAATCAATGGAAAACCCATTCCGGGCACCGAGATCTGGCGAGATTCGTTCCCAAATTGGCAACAGAAAAAGCTGACCTTCAAGCTTGACCAGGATGCTGTCATCGATATTGTCGGCGAACTTAAATCACCAGGAACCGTCCGGTTTGACAACATCACGTTCCAGCCCTGCAAATCTGAAATCCCGCCGTTGGAGATCGTGCTCGATCCACCTTGCTCCCATGGCAATTCAATCTTCCTGCCTGATCACGAAAATCTCAAGCAGGTCACAGGCATCCTTGCCGGCGAGGTCACTGCCGCAAAGTACACAATTGAATTCCTTGGCAAAAAACACGATGTCAAGGGTTTGCAAAATCCACAACCCTTTGCGCTAGACTGCCCCAAGAAGCCAGGCAAATACCCCATGGCCGCGACTGCGTTCGATCAAAACGGCAAAGCAATCGCAACCGCCAGCCTTGAATTCGCAGTCCATCCGCCAACACCGAAGCGAAAAGTCACCTTCCGGGACGATCGTATCATGCTGATCGACGGACAACCTTTCTTCCCGCTCGGAATCTGGTCCGTACAAGGATCAATCCCGCTGGAAGAACGGCTCAAACGTATGGTAGATGCTGGATTCAATATGGGAAAATGCCCAATACAACTGATCGATACCTACGCAAAAGCAGGACTCTACGCAGTTGCGTCAGTCCCGCCGTCATTGCCAACAACAGATTCCCCGGAAAGACTTGAAAGTTGGAAGAAAAAATGGACGTGGATCATCACAAGAGCTTCAGAAAATCCAAATGTGATCGCCTATTTCAATATCGATGAACCCTGCTGGAATGGAAGGCCATACGAGCCTATCCAGGAAGCCTACCACTTCATCAAAAGCATCGACCCGTACCACCCAATGTATCTCAACGAGGCGCCGAGAAGCACCGTCGAAGACCTTCGGCACTACGCCGCCGCATCAGATGCGTACGGGGTCGATATCTACCCGATCCCATCGCCCAACGCACATTCCGACCTTCCTGACAAAACGATGACGTCAGTCGGCAAATATACCGATATTTCCGACGAGGTCGTCCGCTCGCGGAAACCCGTCTGGATGACCCTCCAGGGATTCTCATGGAATGGGCTAAGAAGCCGCGAGCCGATCATCTACCCCTCGCACGAACAAAACCGATTCATGGCCTACAACTCTATCGTGCATGGGGCGACAGGACTCTTCTACTGGGGATTCAATTGGACAACGGAAAACTGGACCTTCATCGAAGAACTCGGACGTACCATCCGGGAACTCAGGGACATCTCGGGAATCCTCGTCGCAAGAACACTCGAAAAACCACTCCTGAAACCAAGCGCTGATACGATCAATACCCTGCAAAAATATGTCGGAAACGACATCTATGTCATCGCGATCAACGAATCAGACCAAGTTGTGAAAGCGACGTTCAGCGCCACCAAGCTCCCAGCGGCCATCCACCTGCCATTGGATGGAACTCAAATCAAAACCAGCAACAATGCGTTCACAGACGACTTCAAGCCTTACGATGTGAAAATCTACTCGACGACACCCAAACTCCCGCCGCCACAACAAAAACCACCAATTCCAGCGACTCAACCACAATCATACCTCAAGCAGGACGACTTCAGCTTTGCAAATTGGATTTGGTTCAAGGACAAAAACAAAGCCGCAAGTCATCAAACATTCTTTATCAGGGATATCGCAATTCCCAAGAATGCCAAGAAAGTCGAACTCCAAATCACGGCAGACGATCACTTCCAGGCTTTCATCGATGGCAAGCTCGTCCTCGAACACGCAGACGGCATCAGGGGGCACAATACGATCTCCGTGCTTGATATCACCAAGCAGGTCGCACCTGGAAAACATAGAATCCAAATCCACGCCGCCGATGGCGGACAACCTCCTTGCGCGATGCTGTACGTCGTCGGCATCACCACAACAGACAACGAGATCATTCGCATTGTCTCGGACGACCAGACCCTGGCTTCCGAAACAAAAGATGCAAATTGGCTTAAATCAGATTTCGTCCCAGTCGCCCCAAACTGGACACCTGCAGCAATCCTAGGCAAATACGGCTCCGCGCCTTGGGGACACAATGCCTATCCAGAACCAGCCGACACGACAGACCTAGGCAAAGAACCATTCCCGCCACCACCTAAGAAATAACACTAAAAAAGCAGTTGAAGCCATGACACCCGTCAATCGGCTAAATTAGGTACGGGCACCCGGGGTGCTCGTACTTGAGCGGTGTCGCCGCTAAAGCGGCGAAACTGGGGCGTTCCTAGTCGGGACGGGTCGGACAGGTTGGTTTATTCTGGTAAGATTTCGACTTTGACGTAGTTGAATTTCACGTATCCGGGGTCGCCTTCTCTGAGCAGGAAATAGTACTTGAAGTCTTTGTTTCGCTTTGTGAATTCGATGACATGCCTTTGAATTCCCAGGTCGCCGGAAGGCGTATGGATTCTTGCGTTTGCGTTGGTCAGCGGAGTTGGGTTTCTAAGCACCATGGTCCAGGTTGCATTAGTATTTTGTTTGAATTGGAGATCGATTGTAAATCTAAATTTTGTTCCTGCCGGTGCGTCCCAGGCATCATTTGGGATTTCGAGGCGTGCGTTTCCGCCTTCATGGAAGTAGAATCCATCTTCGATCCGGAGTGGATTTCCGTCTGCCAATCCTGAAAGGAATTTGAGTTCCTGCATTGGATTTTTGTTTTCGAAAGTCATTTTGCCTGATGCGAGTTCAGGTGCTTTCCAGGTTTCGTAGAGGGTGCTTGATTCATTTCCGTAGAAATCTTGAGCGGTGACGCTGAATCGGTATTCAGTTTCAGGGTCGAAGTGTCCTGAGCTGAAAGCCATTGTCGTGCTATCACGTGGTTGGGATGGGGGAATGTGGAAGTCGCCGAATTCCTCTTTGAGTGCGAAGTCGGTCCAATTGCCTTGCTGGTCGCGTTTTGCGATTTTGAAAACGTACTTGAAAACTCCCAGTGGATGGGTTGCGATCGGCGCTTGGATCCTGAGTTCGGAGCAGGGGGTGCCATGGGGAGTCAAGGCCACTCTGCCGCCTTTGGCAAAAGTTGGTGCTGGCGACTTTGCTTTTCGGATGGCAGGCGAGTAGGTTGGGTTGGAAGGATCGTAGGGAAAGGAGACGACCCAAGGCCAGTCGGGATTGATTTCTTCGCGGGTGGAGAGGGAGAATCTGCGGAATACAACTTGGTTGGCATGGACTTCCATCACGATAACCTCGTCGGAATACTTGTTTTTAGGTGCGGTTCCGAATAGCATTCCGTCCCAATAGGCAAGTCCTCCGCAATTGACGACGGTGAAGCCGCCTTGCCAGATGTTCAGTTCGTTCCTGAGCGAGCCGTGGACGTGTCCCGATAGTTGGATGATCTGTGGGAAATTTTCCAGGATTGCCCTGCTTCGTCGACTTCCCCAGACTTGCGAATTGTAAACCGTATCGAAAGCGGGCACGTGATCCAAGAGGAAGATTGGTTTTCCAGGGAACTGTTCGCTGGTTTTTTTAAGTATTTCTACGTACTTGACAGAATCGGCGAATTGCGG